>NZ_OY762656.1:1042347-1389796 GCF_963666255.1 uncultured Propionivibrio sp.
CGCCGATCACTCGGCCGGAACCTGCGCCATCCTGCCGATGCTGGCGCTTGGCGTGCCGGGGTCGGCGACGGCGGCGGTGATGATGGGCGGTCTGATGATCTGGGGTCTCACGCCGGGGCCGATGCTGTTCATCGAGCGGCCGGACTTCGTCTGGGGCACCATCGCCAGCATGTACCTGGGCAATGTCATGGCCGTCGTGCTGGTACTGGCGACCGTACCGATGTTTGCCGCCATCCTGCGTATCCCGTTTTCGATTATCGGCCCGATGATCGTCGTGGTCTGCTTCATCGGCGCCTACACGATCAGCGGCTCGCGTCTCGACCTGTGGCTGGCTTTGCCGTTTGGCGTGCTGGGCTACGTCTTCAAGAAGCTCGGCTACCCGATTGCGCCGATGGTATTGGCCATGGTGCTGGGGGACAAGGCGGAGGACGCCTTCCGACAGTCGATGATGATGTCCAAGGGCTCGCTCAGCATCTTCTGGACCAATTCGCCGCTGGTGGCGACGATCATGGTGCTGGCGATATTGCTGCTGTCCTGGCCGCTGGTCGGCGCCGTGCTGAAGCGCTTCCGCAAGACGGCTTGACGGTTTTTAGCTGCAATAAAAAGGCCCTCGCCGCGGCGAGGGCCTTTTACTTTAGGGCAGGCGGTCTTATTTTTTCAGGACGCCGGTAACCGCTTCTTCCACCTTGGCTGCGGTGATGCCGAGGTATTCGAAGACCTGCGCGGCCGGGCCGCACTCGCCAAAGCGGTCGATGCCGACGACGGCGCCGTCAAGACCGACATAGCGATACCAGCCGGTCGTCGAACCAGCTTCAACGGCGACACGCGGGATGCCACGCGGCAACACGCTGTCGCGGTAGGCGGCGTCCTGCTGTTCGAAGACGAAATTCGACGGCATCGAGACGACGCGGACCGGGATGCCCTTGTCGGCAAGCGCCTGCTGCGCAGCGATGGCCAGCGACACTTCCGAACCGGTGGCGATAATGACCGCCTTCGGTGCGCCGGCGCAGTCCTTGAGCACGTAGCCACCCTTGCGGACGGCGGCGATCTGGCCGGCGTCGCGCGCGTTGTGCGCGAGATTCTGGCGGGTAAGGATCAGCGCCGTCGGGGTCTGGCGGTGTTCGACCGCGATCTGCCATGCGACGAAGGCTTCGACGCTGTCGCAGGGACGCCAGACGTCGAGATTCGGGATCATGCGCAGGGTCGCCGTCTGCTCGATCGGTTGGTGCGTCGGGCCGTCTTCGCCGACACCGACCGAGTCGTGCGTGAACACGTAGATCGGGTTGATCTTCATCAGCGCCGCCATGCGGATGGCGTTGCGGGCGTATTCCGAGAACATCAGGAAGGTACCGCCGAAGGGACGGAAACCGCCATGCAGGCAAAGACCGTTCATGATCGCAGCCATGCCGAATTCACGCACGCCGTAGTGCAGGTAGTTGCCGCCCTGGGCGATGGTTTCCGGCTTGATTTCGCGGCAGCCCTTCCACATCGTCAGGTTCGACGGCGCGAGGTCGGCCGAGCCGCCGACGAATTCCGGCATCAGCGGGGCGAGCGCCTGGATGGCGTTTTGCGAGGACTTGCGCGTGGCGATGACTTCGCCCTTCTCGATGATGGCCTGCAGCGCCTCGGTCGCTTTGGCTGCGTAATCGGCAGCGAGATTGCCGGCCATGCGGCGCTCGAACTCGGCGGCGAGTTCCGGATAGGCTTGGCGGTAAGCGGCGAACTTGGTTGCCCAGGCCGCCTGCCGTTGCGCACCGGTGGAGCGGGCATCCCAGGCGGCGCGCACGTCGGCGGCGATTTCGAAGGGTTCGGCGGTGATGCCGAGTGCGGCACGGGTGGCGGCGACTTCGTCCTTGCCGAGCGGGGCGCCATGGACGTCGTGGGTGCCGGCCTTGTTCGGCGAGCCCTTGCCGATCACGGTCTTGCAGCAAATCAGCGTCGGCTTGTCGTTCTGCGCTTTGGCGGCCGCGATGGCGCGGTCAACGGCGTCGACGTCGTGGCCATCGACGTTGCGGATGACGTTCCAGCCGTAGGCTTCGAAGCGCTTCGGCGTGTCGTCGCCGAACCAGCCTTCGACGTGGCCGTCGATCGAGATGCCGTTGTCGTCATAGAGGGCGATCAGCTTGGACAGCTTCCAGACGCCCGCCAGCGAGCACACTTCATGCGAGATGCCTTCCATCAGGCAGCCGTCGCCGAGGAAGGTGTAGGTGTAGTGGTCGACGATGGCGTGACCGTCCTTGTTGAACTCGGCGGCGAGCAGTTTTTCTGCCAGCGCCATACCGACGGCATTGCTGACGCCCTGGCCGAGGGGGCCGGTGGTCGTTTCGACACCGGGGGTGTGGCCGACTTCGGGGTGGCCCGGCGTCTTGCTGTGCAGCTGGCGGAATTTCTTGAGTTCGTCGAGCGGGAGGTCGTAGCCGGTCAGGTGCAGCAGCGAGTAGATCAGCATCGAGCCGTGGCCGTTCGAGAGGACGAAACGGTCGCGGTCTGACCATTTGGGATCGATCGGGTTGTGCTTGAGGTGACGGTTCCACAGTGCGACGGCGATTTCGGCCATGCCCATCGGGGCGCCCGGGTGTCCGGAGTTGGCGGCCTGAACGCCGTCCATTGCCAGAATGCGGATCGCATTGGCCAGAGAAGTCGGTGTTGCCATGAGAGTGCTCCTGAATTTATGAGTGGCAGTGCGCACAAGAAATCCGGCCGGGGCGGCTGCCCCGGCCGTATCGAGAGTATGCTAGCCGATCTTGAAGGCCAGCGAGTCGGCGCCGCTGTTGAGCGCGACGGTGATGGGTTGCTGCAGGGCGGTCGGACCCCAGATCTGACGCGGACCGGGGGAGGCGAAGCAATCATCTTCCGACCAGGTGGCGCGGTGTGCGACAAAATACTGCATGGCCGGCGCTCCGGTCTTGACCAGCGCCTTTTCGATGACGAATTCATCGTGGCCGTGACGGCGTTCGATGTTGAGCAGGCCCGGCAGCGGAATCGCCTTGGGTACGCCGCCGCAGGTCAGCGCGGTGATCGTCGCCATGTAGCCGGTGCGGCCGTCGAGGATCAGCGAACCGGCGGTGAGGCCGAGGTTGTAGGTGTAGGCGGCATCGAACAGTGTCGGTGCGCCGCAGCGTCCTTCGTAGCCGAAGAAGTGGTTCATCGTTGCGAACGGTACCTTGGCGTCCATAGCCTTGAGCGCGCGCTTGGTCATGTCGATCAACAGCTGCTCGGTCGGGATCAGCGACACCTGCAGGTTGCCGTGCGAGTCGCGTTCGGCGAGCAGCATGTCGACGATGTAGCCGGGCAGCGACGCGAAAAGGGCGGCGCTGTCGGCCGACAGGAGCTTGCCGACGAACGCCGGGCGCTCGCTCTTCTCCAGCTTCTCGAAGGCGGCGGCCTGTTGTGCCAGCACGTCGTTCAGTTCGGCGATCAGGGCGCCCATTTCGGGGATGAATTCAACCACGCCTTCCGGGATCACGACGACGCCATGATGGATGCCCTTCTCGGCGCGCTTGACGACGGCCTCGGCGATGTCGTTGGCGATCGAGCTCAGCGACTGCTTTTTCTCGGCGATTTCCTCGGAGATCAGCGTGATCGCCGGCTGCGTCTGCAGCCCGACTTCGAGCGTGACGTGCGAGGCCGAGCGGCCCATCAGCTTGATGAAGTGCCAGTACTTGAGCGAGGAGCGGGTGTCCTGCAGGATGTTACCGACCATCTCGGCGTAGATCTTGGTCGCCGTGTCGAAGCCGAAGGAGATCGGAAGCAGATCGCCAATCTGCAGGTCGCCGTCGATGGTCTTCGGCACGCCGATGACCTGAACGCCCGAACCGTCAGGTTTAATACCGGTGTAGAGGTATTCGGCAAGGACGGCCGCGTTGGTGTTCGAGTCGTCGCCGCCGATGATGACGATGGCGTCGAGATTGTGCTTGATGCAGGTTTCCTTGACCTGAGCGAACTGTTCGGGCGTCTTGATCTTGGTGCGGTCGGTGCCGAGGAAGTCGAAACCGCCGGTGTTGATGATGCTATCGACGTCGGCGTCGGTGATCTCGAACAGATTGCCCTTGAGCAGGCCTTTCGGGCCGGGTTTCACGCCGAACAGCGTGTTGCCCTTGCCGAGCACGCGCTTGATGCCGCAGACGACGTTATGGCCGCCGGAGGCCGGGCCGCCGGAAAATAGCACGGCGACGCGCTTGCCCTGGGCGATCTTGGGGTTGGCGCCGGCGCCTTCAAGGACCTTGTTGCCGGAAGCCTTGACGGTGTTCGGGAAGGATTCGGCGACCTTGGCGCTGTCCTTGGTGCCTAGGGTTTGCGCGGAATCCTTGAACTGAATGGCGGTCGGTTGGGTCGACGATCCGAAGACGCTGCAAACGGGGAGGGGAAGCTGGCGCACGGCCTGTTCGAAAATGGAGTTGTGTGCGGCGATTCCCTGAAACTTCGCGATAGGTGAGTTCATAGCTTCGTGTGGTGGAATAGGAGGAAAACAGGAGACGTCATGAACCGGGGGAAACTTCGCTGAAACAATATGCTAATGTACATTTGTTAATTTCAAAATACAAATGAAATATGGTTTTGCGGCAGTTCGGGTTCCGAGCGGTCTAAAAGAAGCGCAAAATCGAATTTTATCCTTTTATCCATTAGGCACGAGGAGTGGAAATGGCAAGAAATTTGCTCGAACAACTCAAGACGATGACCGTCGTGGTCGCCGACACCGGCGATATCCAGGCGATCGAAGCGTTTACGCCGCGCGATGCGACGACCAATCCGTCGTTGATTACAGCGGCGGCACAGATGCCGCAGTACCAGAGCATCGTCGACGAAACGCTGACGCAGGCGCGTCGCGATTGTGGTGCCGCTGCCGCTGCTGGGCAGGTGGTGTCGCTGGCCTTTGATCGCCTGGCGGTCGCCTTCGGCCTCAAGATCCTGAAGATCATCCCGGGACGCGTGTCCACCGAGGTCGACGCGCGCCTGTCCTTCGACATTGAAGGAACGATCGCCAAGGGGCGCCAGTTGATTGCCCAGTATGAAGCCGCCGGCGTGTCGCGCGAACGCGTGCTGATCAAGATCGCGTCCACCTGGGAAGGTATCCAGGCCGCCGCCGTGCTGGAAAAGGAAGGGATTCATTGCAATCTGACGCTACTTTTCGGGATGCATCAGGCGGTGGCCTGTGCCGAAGCTGGCGTCACCCTGATTTCGCCATTCGTCGGACGCATTCTCGACTGGTACAAGAAAGATACCGGCCGCGCGAGCTATCTGCCGCACGAAGATCCCGGCGTCGTTTCGGTCACGCAAATTTATAACTACTACAAGAAGTTCGGCTATCAAACCGAAGTGATGGGCGCGAGCTTCCGTAATGTCGATGAGATTACCGAACTGGCGGGCTGCGATCTGCTGACGATCGGGCCGTCCTTATTGAAGGAACTGCAGGCCACGCAGGGCGAATTGCCGCTCAAGCTGGACGCAAAGGCGGCGCAGACAGTCGCAATCGAACGCATCCCGATGGATCAGGCGATTTTCGCGAAGATGCATGTCGCTGACCGCATGGCCAACGAAAAGCTGGCCGAAGGCATTGCCGGTTTCACACAGGCGCTTGAAACGCTGGAAGCCCTTTTGGCTAACCGGCTTAAGGCGCTGGAGGCTTGAGATGTTCAGGGGCCGGCGAATGCCGGCCCGTTCGGAAGTGCAGGCAGGAAAACCGGCCTCCATCGCGTGTCATCGCCGCTACTCGCCCGAGTAGCGTGGGGCCGGAACTACTCTGGTAGGTAGTTCCGGCGTTTTCTTTCCTCTCTATGATTGCGTCCGCTCAGGCGAGGCGCAACAACACTGTTGAGAGCAAGACAGACCTCGTGTTCCGGGTGTCGTCCGTGATCAGCCGGGGGGCAGTTTTTTCTCTTTTGCTTGCGGATTGGCCGGGATATTGACGTGGCAAGGGCTGATGCCGTGCGCCACACTCGAATTGCTGGAGCAGACTTCATGGTTTTGACACACTCCGCCGACACGGTCGGCAGCCTGGGGCTATCTTTGCGGGGCTACGACCTGCTCGATAACCCGCTGTACAACAAGGGAACGGCCTTTACGCAAGAGGAGCGCGATGCCTTCGGGCTGAACGGGCTATTGCCGCCACACGTCTTCTCGATCGATGAACAGATCAAACGACGGATGGACGCGTTGCGTGCGCTGCCGACCGATTTTGACCGTCACGTTTTCATGCGCGAATTGCAGGACACGAACGAGACGCTGTACTACGCCTTGCTGACGCGCAACATCGAAGAGCTTCTGCCTATTATCTACACTCCCTCGGTCGGTTTGGGCTGCCAACGCTTCAGTCGCATCTACAAACGCCCGCGTGGCCTTTTCCTGAGTCTGCAGCATCAGGATCGTTTCGACGAAATCTTCGCCAATCCGCGCTTCGACAGCGTCGAGTGCATCGTCGTTACCGACGGCGAGCGCATCCTTGGCCTCGGTGATCTGGGCGCCGGCGGCATGGGGATTCCGATCGGCAAACTCGCCATCTATTCAGCCGCGGGCGGCATCAATCCGGCGACGACATTGCCGATCACCCTGGATGTCGGCACCAATAATGACGCCTTGCTCGATGACCCGCTGTATATTGGCCTGCATCAGCGGCGTACCACCGGCCAAGTGTACGACGATTTTATCGAAGCGTTCATTCAGGCGGTAATGAAGCGCTGGCCGAATGTCCTGTTGCAATGGGAAGATTTCCACAAGACCAATGCCAGCCGTTTGCTTGAACGCTATCGCGACCGACTGTGCTGTTTCAATGACGACATTCAGGGAACGGCGTCCGTGACGACCGGGGCGCTGATGGCCGCGATGCAGATTACTGGCGAGGCCCTTGTCGATCAGCGCGTGGTCGTTCTTGGCGGCGGCTCAGCCGGGATCGGCATTGCCGACCTGATCAAGCGGGCAATGGTGGAAGCTGGGTTGAGCGATAGCGACGCCGCCCGCCGTTTTTATATTGTCGGTCGTCACGGTCTGGTGACCGACGCGACGGAAAATCTGGAGCCGTTCCAGAAGGCCTTTGTCCAGGATCGCCGGCGTGTCGCCGATTGGCAACTGGATCAGGCTGGGCAGATTGCCTTGCTCGATGTCGTGCGCAACGTCAAACCGACCGTGCTGGTGGGGGTGTCCGGTCAAGCCGGCGTTTTCACCGAGACGATCATCCGCGAAATGGCGCGCCATGTGGTCCGACCGATCATCTTCCCGCTCTCGAACCCGACCGCCTGCGTCGAAGCACAGCCGGCGTCGGTGATCGAATGGACCGATGGTCGCGCCATCGTCGGTACCGGCAGTCCGTTTGCGCCTTTCGAGTACCAGGGCGAGACGCACACGTTCGCGCAGACCAACAATTCCTACATTTTCCCGGGCGTCGGATTGGCGACCCTGGCCGTCAAGGCGCGCCGTGTTTCCGACGGGATGTTCCTGGCGGCCGCCCGAGCCCTTGCCGCTTTGTCGCCGGCGCGGACGCAGGCCGGTGCCGCCTTGTTGCCGCCGCTCAACGAAATGCCACGGGTGTCACGCGACATCGCCGTGGCTGTCGCCCGCCAGGCGCGTGCCGAGGGGCTGACCGACGACCTGAGCGATGCGCAGATCGACGCCTTGATCGACGCCAAGTTCTGGCGGCCGGAGTACAGCACGTATCACTATGTCGGGGAAGCCCACCGCTGACCTGGCTTCAACGCTTCCATCATTCGCCACCCCGCCGCTTGGGGTAGCTTTTTTTACGATGGATGATCGCTAAGTTAACAAAGAAAGAGCCGCGCGATAGCGGCTCGTTTCTGTTGGAAGGACGGTCACAGAGCGTCCCCTTGCGCGACCTCAGGGTTGAACCTGGTCGATCACCAGACGCTGGTTCTTGCTGCCCGGTTTGACGCTTTTGAGGGTGCCGATGAGATCGCCCGGGCTGCTCTGGGCAATCCCCCCCTTGGTAACGCGTGCCTCGAGAACGACGCTTTGCGCCATCGAAAGTTTCTGGCCCCCCGGCAGGCTGTTGCTGTCGTCCAGGCGGAATTTCAGCGGCAGGTCGGCGGCGCGGGCGCGGATCACGGCGAGCGGCATGCGCGAGCCTTCGGCAGGGCGGGCGAACACGTAGAGCGTGTCTTCGGGTTGCGCCTTGGCGATGAGCTTCCCGCTCAGAACGACTTCACCCTCGATCGCGTCCTTGGTTGGCGCGCCGGTGGGCGTTTTTGCGGCCTCTTTCTTTGAAGCAGGCTTGCCCTGCATGCCGGCAGCAGCCCGTGCTTTTTCGATCGCCGCTTCGACGGCCTCGGCGTCCTCGCCACCGGCATCGAGTAGCGGCAGTAGCCGTTCCCAGTAGTCGACGGCGGCACGGAAGTTTCCGCGTTCGTTGGCCGAATGGCCCGCGAGGAAAAGCGCCAGCATGCCGTTCGGGTCGATCTTCAGCGCTTTGGCGATCAGGGCATCGGTCTTCTCGTTGAAATTTCCGCCGTTGGCCTGCAGCAGCGTTTCGGCATAGTCGGCGAGCAGATAGGCGTCACCCTCGATTGCCGCAGTGCCGCGCGCATAGGCATCGGCTGCCTCGGCGAATCGACCGAGCGACTTGTAGGACCGGGCGAGCATGATCCAGCCCTTGGCGTCGTCGGGGTTGGCTTTCAGGCGTTCGACCAGCCGGTTCAGCATGGCGTCGAGTTCCTGCGTCTGGGCATGCGCGCGTACTTGCGGCGGTTCGAGCGCTTGCGGATTGCCGAGCTGCCAGTAGCCGAACACGGCGGCCAGCACGAGCGTCAGTCCGAGCACGAGCGCGCTGCGTCCGCTCATGCGTGCCTTGGCGACGGCAGGAGCAGGCGCTACATCGGTTTCCTCGAGCAGACGGCGTTGGAGTTCGCGTTTGGCTTGGTCGAAGTCTTCCCCTGTCAGCAAGCCCTCGTCGCGTGTGCGTTCGAGTTCCTGCAATTGGTCGCGGAAGATGTCGAGGTTGGCTTGACGGCGGTCGACCGGACGGGCTTCCCGCCCCTTCCTCCACCATGGACTCAGCAGGAGGGCGAGTGCGACCAGCGTCAGCAGCGCTGCGGCGAGGATGAATTGGAGAGGCGCGCTCATGATGCTTTTCCGTTTCCGGCATCTTTAAGCAGTTGTTCGGCCTGACGTTGTTCGGCGGCACTGAGCGGTACGTCGTCGATACGGCGCGTCCTTCGGCGGAGGAAGACGAACAGACCACCGAGTCCTCCGACCAGCAACAGCACCGGTCCGAACCACAGCAGCAGCGTCGTGCCCTTGAGTGGCGGGCGGTAGCGGACGAAGTCGCCGTAGCGGCTGACCATGAAATCCATGATTTCGCCATCGCTCTTGCCGGCTTCGATCATCGTGCGGATTTCGCGTCGCAGGTCATTGGCGAGTTCGGCCTGCGAGCCGGCCAGCGATTCGTTTTGGCAGACGAGGCAGCGCAATTCGGAGGAAATCGCCACCAGCCGCTTTTCGGCGGCTTCGTTCTCGGCGACCGGCGCCGCTTCCTTCGCCTGCAGTGCCTGCGTCAGGCTCAGGGCGCACAGCAGGGCGGCGCACCAGAATTTCAAACGGTTCATTTGTTGAGTTCCCCCACCAGCGGCAGGATCTTGCCGGAGAAAACATCGGGCGAGATCGGGCCGATGTGCTTGAAGCGAATGATGCCGGCCTTGTCGATGACATAGGTTTCGGGCACGCCATAGACGCCGTAGTCGATGCCGACGCGGCCGTCGAGATCGAGGATCGACAGGGCATAGGGATCACCGTGACGACGGAGCCAGGCGTTGGCGCGCTCGGTCGCCATGCCCTTTTCCGATTCGGGCGAGATTTTGGCGATGTCGTAATTGGCGTCGCCGCGGATTTCCTTGTAATTGAGGCCGATCAGCGTGACGGCCTTGTTCTTCGACATCTCAACGAGCATCGGATGTTCCTGGCGGCAGGAGACGCACCAGGTCGACCAGACGTTGAGCAACCAGACTTTGCCTTGCATGTCCTGCGGCGAGAAGGTCTTGTCGGTGCCGAGCTGTGGCAGCGTGAACGCCGGCGCCGGTTTGCCGATCAGCGGCGAGGGCACCTCCCGCGGATTCAGGCTGAGGCCGACGGCGAGAAAGCCGACGAGGACGACGAAGCCGACGAGCGGCCAGAGAAAACGGTTCATGCAGCGGACTCCTTGGCAGCTCCGGCGCGGTTCAGGCGATAGCGGCGGTCGCTCATGGCGAGCAGGCCGCCGAGTGCCATCAGCAGGCAGCCGCCCCAGATCCAGTCGACGAAGGGCTTGTGATAGACGCGGACGACCCATTCGCCGTCAAGTCTGGCGCGATCGATCGGTTCGCCGAGCGAGACATAGACATCGCGCAGGAAACCGGCGTCGATGGCGGCCTCGGTCATCGGCATGCCGGAGGTTGGGTAGATGCGCTTCTCGGGCATCAGCTTGCGCAGCGTCTTGCCGTCCTGCTGCAGATCGACGTCGCCGACGAGCGCCTGATAGTTCGGTCCCTTTTCTTCGCGAATGCCGTTGAAGCGGAAGGTGTAGCCGGAGAGCGTCACCGTGTCGCCGGGCGCCATCTTGACGTCTTTCTCGGCCTGATAGCCGTTGACCGCCGCGACGCCGATGACGAAGGCGGCGACGCCGACGTGAGCGAGGTGCATGCCGAGGAAGCTGGACGGTTGGGCGAACAGGGATTTGCCGGTGGCGCGCATGCGCTGGGCAATGTTGAGCGCGGCGGTGACAATGATCCAGACGGCGAGCACAAGGCTCAGCGCGACCAGCGGCTTCCATTCGCCGCCAAGGAGCGGCGCCAGCAATCCGACCAGCGCGGCGGCGCCGAAGGCCCAGCGCAGCAGGTGGGCGAGTTCGGCCGGGCTCGCCTGTTTCCAGCGGGCGAAGGGGCCGACACCGATCAGGAAGAGGGCCGGAATCATCAGCGGAGCGAACACCGCGTCGAAATAGGGCGGGCCGACCGACAGCTTGCCCATGCCAAGCGCGTCGATCAGCAGCGGGTAGAGTGTGCCGAGCAGGACCGAGCCGCAGGCGACGACGAGCAGCACATTGTTGGTCAGCAGCAGCGACTCGCGCGAAAAGAGCCCGAAGCGTCCGCCGAGCCCGACTTTCGGTGCTCGCCAGGCGAACAGCGCCAGCGAGGTGCCGATAACGATGACGAGCAGTGCGAGGATGAAGATGCCGCGGCGCGGATCCGTGGCGAAGGCGTGGACGGAGGTCAGGACGCCGGAACGGACGAGGAAGGTGCCGAGCAGCGAGAGCGAGAAGGCGGCGATCGCCAGCAACACGGTCCAGTTCTTGAAGCTGCCGCGCTTCTCGGTGACGGCAAGCGAGTGCACGAGCGCCGTGCCGACCAGCCAGGGCATGAAGGAGGCATTCTCGACCGGATCCCAGAACCACCAGCCGCCCCAGCCAAGTTCGTAATACGCCCACCAGGAGCCGAGGGCGATGCCAAGCGTCAGAAAGATCCAGGCGGCGATCGTCCAGGGGCGTGACCAGCGCGCCCAGGCGGCGTCAAGCTGACCCGAAAGCAGCGCCGTGACGGCGAAGGCATAGGCGACCGAGAAACCGACATAGCCCATGTACAGCATCGGCGGGTGGATGACGAGACCGGGATCCTGCAGCAGCGGATTGAGGTCGCGGCCTTCCGGCGCGCCCGGCAGCAGCCGTTCGAAGGGATTCGAGGTGAGCAGCACGAAGAGCAGCAGACCCGCGGTGACGAGCCCGAGCACGCCGATCACGCGCGCAATCATCGGCTCGGGCAGGCGGCGCGAAAATACCGCGACAGCGAGCGCCCACAGTCCGAGCATGAAGATCCACAAAAGCAGCGAGCCTTCGTGTCCGCCCCAGACGCCGGCGATGCGATATTGCAACGGCAACTGGCTATTGGAATGCTGGGCGACGTAGGCGACGGTGAAGTCGTTCTGGATGAAGGCAGTGGTCAGGCAACCGAATGCCACGGCGAGCAGCAGCGCCTGCGTCCAGGCAGCGGGGCGGGCGAAGGCGGTCCAGGCCGGCTGGCCGAGGTGCGCGCCGACCAGCGGCAGGATGCCCTGGGCCAATGCGACGCACAGCGCCAGGATCAGGGCGTAGTGTCCGAGTTCAGGAATCATTGTTTCACCGTTTTGGCCGTGGCCTCGATCATGGCCTTGTTGGCCTGGGCGTCGCCGACGGCCTTGGCGGCTTCCGGCGGCATGTAGTTCTCGTCGTGCTTGGCCAGCACCTCGGAGGCGGTGAACAGGCCGTCGTCGCCGAGCTTGCCCTGGGCGACGGCGCCTTTGCCCTCCTTGAAGAGGTCGGGCAGGATGCCCTTGTAGCGGACCGGCATGTCATGGGCCGTGTCGGTCATGACGAAGGCGATGGTGACGCCGTCGGCCTCGCGGCGCAGCGACCCTTCCTTGACCAGCCCGCCGATGCGGAAAGCCTTGCCTTTCGGCGCTTCTCCGGTGGCGACCTGGGTCGGCGAGAAGAAGAAAACGAGGTTGCTGCGGAAGGCGTTCAGGACCAGGGCAGCGACGAGACCAAGAATGACGAGTCCGGCGGCGATGAGCAGCAGGCGTTTATGGCGGGTTTTCAATGGCTTTCCTCACGTGAAGCGGGGTCGAGTTTTTCCGCGCGCAGTTGCCGGCGCAGACGGTCGGTCAGTTGCCTGCGACCGCGGACGAGCAGGACCGGTTCCAGAATCATGACGAGTGCCATGACGATGAACGATCCCCAGACGTAGAGGCCATGGTTTCCCATGGCGAGAAAATCGGACAGGCTGTTCCAGTACATGCTCACTTCTCCTGGGCGAGTTCGGCCTTGACCCACTCGGTATGGCGTTCGCGTTCCAGCATGATCTTGCGAACGCGCATCAGCGCGACGGCGATGGCATACATCCAGCAGGCCAGCGCGCAGAGCAGCATGCCGACGAGCATGACCTTGGCCATCGACGACTTGGCAATATTGACGGTCGAGCCCTGATGCAGCGTGTTCCACCACTTGACCGAGAAATAGATGATTGGCACGTTAACGACGCCGACCAGCGCCAGAATCGCACCGGCCTTGTCGGCGCGGCGCGGATCGTCAATCGATGCCTGCAGGGCGATGAAGCCGACATAGAGGAAGAGCAGGATCAGCTCCGAGGTGAGACGCGCATCCCACACCCACCAGGCGCCCCACATCGGTTTGCCCCAGAGCGCGCCGGTCCACAGCGAAAGGAAGGCGAACAGCGCGCCGGTCGGCGCCAGCGCCTGCGCCATCATCGCCGACAGGCGGAAGTTGAAGGCGAGTCCGAGCGCTGCCCAGAACGCCATGACCAGATAGATGAACATCGACATCCACGAGGCCGGCACGTGCAGGAAGATGATGCGGTAGCCCTCGCCCTGCTGCGCGTCTGTCGGCGCGATCAGGAAGCCAACGGTCAGGCCGGCGATGCCGAACAGCGCGGCAAGCGCCCAGAACCAGGGAATCATTTTGCCGGCGAGCGGATAGAAGGTTTGCGGGCTCGAAAAATGGTACCAGTTGAAGCCTTTTGACATGGGCTGAATTACTCCAAAGCGATGCGCAGTGCGGCTGCGGTGGGCCAGGGGGCGAAAAAGACGCCGGCCAGCGTCAGCGCGCCGAGCAGCGACAGATGCGCCTGGGCGCCGACGCCGGTGACGGTAGCCTCGACGGCGCCGGCCCCGAATATTAGCACCGGAATATATAGCGGCAGAATCAGCAGCGAGAGCAGGACGCCGCCGCCGCGCACACCGAGCGTCAGCGCCGCGCCGATGGCGCCGATGCCGGACAGCGCCGGCGTACCGATCAGCAGCGACAGGGTGAGTACCTGCAGGGCCTCGCTCGACAGGTCGAACTGCAGACCGAGCACCGGCGCCAGCAGCGTCAGCGGCAGTCCGGAAACGAGCCAGTGCGCGGCGACCTTGCCGAGCACGATGAGACCGAGCGGTTGCGGCGAGAGGGCCAGTTGTTCGAGCGTGCCGTCGCGGTGATCGTCGGCGAACAGGCGCGGCAGCGACAGCATCGTTGCCAGCAGGGCGGCGACCCAGAGAATCCCGGGCGCCAGCCGTCGCAGCTGGTCGGGTTCGGGTCCAATGCCGAGCGGGAAAAGACTGACGACGATGATGAAGAAAAACAGCACCGAAGCGATGTCGGCCTGTCGGCGCATGCCGAGTCGCAGGTCGCGGGCAATCAGCGAGAAGACGGCGTTCATGAGCCGAGCACCAGTTGGCGGACGGTACCAGCCGGAATGTCGACGGGCTGGTGGGTGGTCAGCACGGCCAATCCGCCGCGTTGCAGATGGGCGCCGATGAGGCCCGCGACGAGTTCGACGGCGGCGGTGTCGAGCGCGACGAAGGGCTCGTCGAGCAGCCAGAGGGCCTTGCGCTCATGCACCAGTCGCGCCAGCGCGACCCGCCGTTTCTGGCCTTGCGACAGGTAGCGGCAGGCAAGATCGGCGCGTCCGGCGAGGCCCAGGGTTTCCAGCGCGTCGAGGGCGCGGTCCTCGTCGAGCGGCGTGTCGGCAAGTTTTGCCGAGGCGCGCAGGTTCTCAAGCGGTGTCAATTCTTCCTTGATGGCGTTGAGGTGGCCGAGAAAGCACAGTTCGCGGCGGTAGTCTTCGCCGAGCCGTCCGATCGTCTCGCCCTTCCAGCGGATCTCGCCGGCTTCAGGCGGCAGGAGTCCGCAGAGCATGCGCAGCAGGCTGGTCTTGCCGGAGCCGTTCCTGCCCTGCAAATAGAGCAACTCGCCCTCGTCGAGACGAAAAGCGAGATTCCGGAAGAGGCTGCGTTCTCCGCGAACGCACTCGAGATGGGAGGCGACGAGCATCGTGATGGAAGCGGTACGGCTAAATGGCTATTGTCGGGCAGCGAGTTTAGCCGGGGTTTGACAAGAGTCAAATTCTACTGAATTTTATATGCGTGGCGGATTCTGCTGTAATGACGTGACATAAGCGATCCCGATCCGGCGGAGGAGTGCTGCGATCGGGGATGTCTTGACATCGATTCTCCGATGAGGGGCCGTGATATTCATCCATCGTCAGACGCCGGCTTGGCGGCGCATTTCCTCGGTACGGGCGGTCGTCCTGCTGTCGACTGGCATGATCGCAGTGCTGGCAATTTCAGCCGCCATGATCCTGTTCGATCTGCGGCAGAAAGAACTTGTCCATGCGCAACAGCAGTCGCTCAGCCTGACCCGGCTGTTGTCCGAGCAGACGACCCGGGCTTTCGACGGGATTGTCCTGATGATGCGCGGCGTACGCGACCGGATGGATGACGTCTATGGCCAGCGCCAGCCGCTCAACAGCCTGCCGGTCAGCCTGCTGCTCAAGGTGCGCAGTGCCGGCCTGCCGCAGGTCAAATCGATCTTTCTGGTCGACCGTGACGGCTTCGGTGTGAATTCATCGCGCGACGACTTCATCCGGCAGCTCCGGATGCAGGATCGTGCTTTCTTCCGCTATTTCGCTGACGGGGGGAGCGACGAAATCTTCATCAGCCGCCCCGAGAAGGCGCGTGTCGACGGGGAATGGACCTACTATGTCGGCATCGCCTTGCATGACGGCGCTGGCCATTTTCGCGGTGTTCTCGTTTCGGCGGTGAATATCGACTATTTCGATTCGCTTTACGGCAGTGTCGGGCTCGACGCGGTCAGCCAGATCGTGCTGTTGAATCAACATGGCGAACTGGCGGCCGGTCAGTTTCGTGGCGATGAGGCGATGGGTACCGTGTTCGGCAATCGGGGCCTGTTGGCCGGCCTTGCCGGGCACTCCGGCAAGAGCACGATGGAAACCCGCGTCGACGCTGACGGTGCGCGGCGCTTCGTCGCCTATCGCGCCGTCGCGAACTATCCGTTCTTCGTCGGCGTGGTCGCTGACGAAGCGGTGGCGCTAGCCTCGTGGTGGAGCGTGGCCAGGCCGATTGCCATCGGTATCGTGATGGTGATCGTTTTCGTCGTCTTCACGACCTGGGTCTTTGCCCGGAATCTGGCCCGCAAGGAGTTGCTCGAACTGGCCTTGCTCGAAAGCGGCGAACAGTTGCGCCACATGATCGAGTCGGCGCGCGATGCCATCGTCACGCTCGACGCACAGGGGCGGGTGTTGATGGCCAATACGGCGGCCGTCGAACTCCTGGGTATTTCCGCCGAGCAAGCCGTCGGTCGGCGCCTGATCGCCCTGCTCGACGGCAAGATTCCTGCGCGGCAACTCGACCGGCTCGCTCGCAGCATGGACCGGAGTCACCCGTTGCCCGGCGTCGAGGGGATTGAGGTCCTCGATCTCAATCGCGACGGGCGGACGCTGTTCGTCGAGTTGAGCCTCTCCGCCGCCCAGTTCCGGGGCGAGACGCTGCTGACGGCGGTCTTCCGCGATGCCACCGAGCGAAGGCGGGCGGAGCAGCAATTGCGTGATTCGCACCGGCAGTTGCAGGAGCTGTCGGCCTCGCTGCAACGCGTGCGCGAAGACGAACGCTCTCGCATTGCCCGCGAACTGCACGACGAGTTGGGTCAGTTGCTGACCGGCATCCGGCTCGAAATTTCCTGGTTGGGCGGACGCCTGATTCCGGAGCAGCGGCAGCTTTCCGAGCGGATCGTCGCCATCAAGGAGCAGATCGATCAGACGATTGCGTCGGTTCGCCGGATTTCTTCGGAGTTGCGCCCTCTGGTGCTCGATGATCTGGGGCTTGTCGACGCGGCGCACTGGTATATCGATCAATTTTCCGAGCGCACCGGAATCCAGGTCGAGCGACATTTGCCCGACAGCGACATCACGTGCGATTCGGCGGTGGCGACGGCGCTTTTCCGCATCCTGCAGGAATCGATGACGAACGTCGCTCGCCACGCCCAGGCTTCGCGTCTCAAGGTCCGGCTCTCGCATGGATCGGGCGAGTGGCGTCTTGATGTCGAGGACGACGGCCAGGGTTTTGTATACGATGATGGACAGTGTTGCGGCAACATGGGGCTGGTCGGTATGCGCGAACGCGCGCAAATGCTGGGGGGGTACCTGGAAGTCGAGAGCGCGTCGGCGCGCGGCACGCGGATTCGCGTGGTGATTCCGGGGGACGGGCAGTCAAGGGACAACGATGGAAAAGCGTAGAGTGCTGTTGGCGGACGATCACGCCATCATCCGTGACGGTGTGCGGCAAATCCTTAGCGATACCGAGGATCTCGAAGTCGCCGGCGAAGCGGCCAACGGAATCGAGGTCATGCAACGCATTCGCGAAGGCGTCTGGCATGTGCTCGTCCTTGATATCTCGATGCCGGGACGTGGCGGCATCGAGCTGATCCGGATGATCCGCGACGAACGTCACGATGTGCCGATCCTCGTCCTCAGCATGCACCAGGAGGAACAGTACGCGGTTCGGGCGCTGAAAGCCGGCGCTCAAGGCTATGTCACCAAGGAAAGCGATGCCGACCTGCTGGTGAGTGCGATCCGGAAGGTTGCCAACGGCGGCGTGTTCGTCAGCGACAAGGTTGCCGAATTGATGGTGCGTAGCGGTCAATCTGCCTGTGACGTGGCGCCACACCAATTGCTATCCGACCGTGAGTACCAGATTTTCGGCAAGCTCGTGCAAGGACGGGGGCTGAGCGAGATCGCCGCCGAACTGTCGCTCAGCGTCAAGACGATCAGCACGCACAAGACGCACATTCTGCACAAAATGGGTTTGGCCAATAACGCCGAACTGGTGCGCTACGCGATTGCACGGGGTTTGGCCGATCCGGGGCAATACTGATGCAAAGGTCGGTATTCGAGAGGGCATAGGAATTTTCCTAGGCCGGTTTTAATCCAATGCCGATATTGTGGTCATTCACCTTTATTTACACTCCTTGACATCTTTGCATTAGAAGAAAGATCGCCCGGACTGCGCCTTGAAGCAGCTCACGGTCGATGCTCAAGGAGGCGTTATGGGAATACCGAAGCTGTTTTTGGGATTGACGGTGGCGTTGGGTATCGCTGCTGTCAGCCTGGCCACACCGGCGTTTTCGGCCGAGCCGGCCAATGATCTGGTGCTTAAGGGGGATGCCCGCTGTACCGGTTGTCATGACGAGTCGGACGATGCCGGCCCAAACATGATCGACCTGCATCCGTCGGTGCTCTCGATCGGCAAGACCAAGCACGGGACGCGTGCCGATGGCCGGACGCCGACCTGTACCGATTGCCACGGTGACAGCGACAAGCACGTCAAGCATCGTGGCAGCGGTACGCCGCCGAAGACCGATATCACTTTCGACAAGAAGAGCAAAACCGACGCGACGAGCAAGAACGAGGTCTGTCTCACCTGTCACCAGGGCAGCAAGCGGATCGGTTGGCAGGGTAGCAAGCATGGTTTAAACGACGTCGCTTGTACCTCTTGCCACCAGGTGCATGCCAAGAATGACAAAGTGATGGGCAAATTCACTCAGATCGAGGTGTGCTCGACCTGCCACAAGGAGCAGCGCACTCAGGTCACCAAGCCCTCGCACCACCCGATCGTCGAAGGCAAGATGAACTGCGCCTCGTGCCATAACGTGCACAGCGATACGCCGAAGCAACTCGTCAAAGACAGCACCAACGACACCTGCTACACCTGCCACATGGAGAAGCGCGGCCCCTTCGTGCATAACCATCAGCCGGTGACCGAAGACTGCGGCATCTGCCACCAGCCGCACGGGACTTCGATTTCGGGGATGCTCAAGTCGCGCGCGCCGTTCCTGTGTCAGGAATGCCATGACGGGCAGCAGACAGGTGCTCATATACAGCAGGCGGCTGCGTTGCCCTCGGGGCGTACGACGAGTATTGGTTCTCTCGGGACCGTCGCCCGTGGTTGTCTGAATTGCCATACCAATATTCACGGCGGCAACAGCACATTCAACAGCTCGAACTCGCGTGATTTCCGTCGTTGATTGAGGAGCGCATGAATCATGACTACAGGACATATTTTCAAGCTTTCCGCGCTCTCGCTCTGCCTTTGCTCGGCGTACGATGCGTCGCTGGCCGCTGATGCTGACGTGGATGCCCTGACGAAGCCGGACAGTTCGGTTTCAGTCGGGGTCGGCAACTGGTCGGGAGATCGCCACCAGCAGGGTATCTACGACGGCATGCGTGATAAGGGCGCGGTCGGCCTGATGGATGCCGATATCAACAAGCGGGACGATGAGACCGGCACCTGGCTCAAGCTGAAGGCTAGCAATCTCGGGCTGGAAACGCGCGAAATGAAGGCGGAATATCTGCGCCAGGGTGACATGGGCGTGTCGTTTGAGTACTCGCGGACGCCCTCGGTCAACCCGAACACCTTTTCGACGCGGCTACAAGGCGTCGGCTCGACCACCGAAACAGTTCCCTCGACCTCCGGGACAAACGGAGACATTTTGTTGGGAACGAAACGCGATCTTTATGGCGTCGGCTTCACAAAGCGCTTTAACGCCGAATTCGATCTCGTTGTTAATTTCAAAAACGAGGAAAAGACCGGAACGCGCGCCTCTGGTGTAGGTACCGGCGCATATTTTGCGGTAGAGCCGATCAACAGCACGACGCGTCAATTGGAGACGACGCTCAACTATACGACGAAGGCGCTACAACTTTCGGGTGGCTATTACGGCAGTTGGTACGGTAACAACGTTGGCAACAGTTCGGTGACAATAAATTATCCGACGAATGCGACTACCTATCTGTCCTTGCCTCTGGACAACCAGGCGCATCAGGCTTTTCTGAATGGAGGCTACAACTTCACGCCAACGACGCGCGGGACGTTCAAAGCGGCCTACACCTATGCTGCGCAGAACCAGGCGCTGGCGAATCAAGGGTGGAGTGCTGCTCCTTCGAGCCTGAATGCGGTGGTCAATACGACCTTGCTGCAGATGGGGCTAACCTCTCGTCTGACCAAGGACCTTTCAGTTGCCGCGAATTTGCGCTATCACAATGTCGATGACGCGACGCCGACCTCTCTCGTCTTGAACTCCGGGTCGAACGTGGCAAATTACATGCCTTGGTCATACAAGACGCTGACCGGGAAACTGGAGGGAACCTATCGTTTGCCGAAGGGCTACAGCTTGACCGCAGGGCTGGATCAGAATCGGCAGGATCGTGGTATTCCTAGCGGCTTCGACACTCAGCGGGCCGTTCCATATCGCCAGAAGGTAGAAGAAACGACGTACCGTGTTCAGTTGCGTCGATCGATGTCGGAGACGATCAATGGTGCGATTGCTTACCTCTACAGCGATCGGACCGGATCCTCTTATGGTTCGTCGGCTGCTGGACCTACGGGAACGCAGAGCAATCTCATCAACCCGATCAACGTCGCAAATCGGACACGCAACAAGATCCGCATGCTTTTTGATTGGACGCCCATCGATGATCTGACGTTGCAGTTTACGGCGGAAAATGCCCGGGATAACTACGCCTTCGATCATGTTTACGGTGTTCGGGACGGCAATGCCCTGCACTACAATCTGGATGCAACCTACGCCGTCAGTGACAAGTGGAGTTTGAACTCTTGGTACTCTTATGATCGCAATCGCGCGCATCAGCTCAATACTCAATTGGCCGATGCCCTGCAGTCAGTCGATCACTCGGTTGGATTCGGTGCGCGCGGCAACGCCAGTGAGCGCCTGAAATTCGGCGGCGATATCGTTTGGACGCGCGATACCAGCACCTATCAGCAAGCCGCGGCGCAGCCGTCGACGCTCGAGCCGATCACCAATATCCTCTTCCGCGCCAAGATTTTCTCGCAATACACGCTCGACAAACACTCGGAAGTGCGCTTTGACTTCATCCATGAGCGCTGGAAGACCAATGACTGGACCTGGATGTTCGCGAATGGCAGTGCGTTCGTGTATGGCACGGGGACGAACGATGGAACCATGGTCTCGGCCATGCCCAAGCAAATCTCCAACTACGTCGGCGCGCGCTATATTTATCGCTTCCAGTAATACCTACCGCCAAGCTGCACAGCCCCTTAACGGCGATGCCTTCCGGCATCGCCGTTTCCTTTCCGTAAAACCACGCATATACCCTGTGGATTCCTTGCGCTAGAATCAGCCGATAATATGTCCGGCTATGCTCAATGGGATATCCGTTTATTGAGTCGGTATTTCGAGCTTGGCTTGTCGCCAATACCAATGGGTTATGTCTGAGTGCAAAGCTCTGAAAATATGGAAATCGTCTGCCAGCGCGTGCGGATTAACGGCGTTGTGCAAGGAGTGGGGTTCCGGCCGCTGGTGTGGCGGTTGGCCAAGGAACTCGGCCTGACCGGCTGGGTCCGCAACGATGCTCGTGGTGTCGAACTCGAGGTGAGCGGCGCGCGTGCGCATGTGGAGACCTTGATCGAGCGCTTGCATAGGGATGCGCCGCCGAACGCCCAGATCGATGCGATTACGTCCCGATATACCGAATCCGTATCAGTATCCGGCGATTTTTTCATTCTCGACAGTCGCGGCGGACGTTCGGCGACGATGATCGGGCCCGATATGACGTTGTGCCGGGATTGCCTGGCCGAAATGTTCGATCCTTCCAGCAGACGCTGGCGCTATGCCTTGACCAATTGCGGCCATTGCGGTCCGCGCTATTCGATTTGTACCGGTTTGCCGTTCGATCGTGCCCGCACCAGCCTCAAGCCGTTCGCGATGTGCGGCAAATGCGAGGGGGAATATCACCGGGCGCACGATCGACGTCTGCATGCCGAGGGGAACTGTTGCCCGCGTTGTGGCCCTCACCTCTCGCTTCTCGATGCCGGCGGAAAGCCGGTTTCCGGTGATGTCGTCGTCAATGCGCTGGCCTTGATCCGGGCGGGGCGCATCATTGCGATCAAGGGGCCGGGCGGATTCCACCTTTTCTGCGATGCGCGCAATCCCGCGGCGGTCGCCTTGATGCGCGAACGCAAGCGGCGCCAGTGCAAGCCGTTCCCGGTGATGTTCGCCAGCGCGATGTCGGCGCTTCCGTATGTTCAGTTCCGTGTCGGCGAGCCGGGACTGCTGACGCTGCCGGAGCGCCCGATCATCCTGCTCAACAAGCGCAAGCGCTGCGACGAGGTGATGCCGGCGGTCGCTCCGGACCTTCACTGGCTTGGCGCCGTCCTGCCGTTTGCGCCGATTCACTATTTGCTTTTCCACGAAGCCGCGGGACGTCCGAGCGGATTGCAGTGGTTGGAGAGCGATCAGGAATTGGTGCTCATGATGAGCAGTGGCAATCTCGCGCGCGAACCGATCGCCATCGACAACGATGAGGCGTTGCAACGCTTGGCCGGCGTCGCCGATGCCTTTGTCATGCACGACGGCAAGATCGTCACGCGCTGTGACGACAGTGTCGCCTGTTCGGCGCCGGGTGGCTTGCAACTCGTCCGGCGTTCACGCGGCTACGCGCCGAAAGCGCTGAAATTGCCGCAGTCGGGACCGCCGGTACTCGCCGTCGGCGGTCCGGTCAAGAATGCCATTTGCGTCACGCGCGGCAATGAGGCCTTTGTGTCGCAACATATTGGGGAACTGTCTAATCCGGTCGCCGCAGCCAGTTTCGAGGATAACGTGCAGCATCTGCTCAAAATGCTTGAGGTGGTGCCGGCGGTGATTGCGCATGATATCCATCGGGATGCCTATGTCACTGCGCTGGTGGAAGAAATGGCGCGTCAGCGCGACGTGCCGATGCTGGCGGTGCAGCATCATCACGCGCACGTGGCGGCAGTACTCGCCGAGCATCAGGTGGTCGAGCCGACGTTTGGTCTGGCGCTCGATGGCGGCGAACTCGGGACCGATGGCACGATCTGGGGCGGCGAATTGCTCAAGGTCAGCGGCGCGCGCTTCGAGCGCGTCGGTCATCTGTCACCCTTCCTGTTGCCAGGCTCCGAAGTCGAGTCGCGCGTGCCTTGGCGCTTGGCCGCATCGATCCTGCAGGCACTTGGTCGCGGCGACGAGATCGTCCGACGCTTCCCGGGTCTTTCTGGCGTCGACAGCGTTGCAGCCGAACTGGCTGCGGGCGCGATGGGGCGGCAGTCCTCGAGTCTTGGTCGTCTGTTTGAGGCGGCCGCCGGGCTGCTGGGCATTCGGCACGAACTGATCTACCGGGATCAGGCCGGCTTGCTGATGGAAGGTTTTGCCGAGCGCTTCGGCGCCGCCGAACCGTTGTCGGACGGCTGGCGCGTGTCGGGGAATCAGCTCGATCTCTTGCCCGTGTTCGAATACCTGCGGGAAGAGCGGGAGCCGCAACGCGGCGCCGCGGTCTTCTATGCCACCGTCGCAGCGGCCCTGGCCGACTGGATGCGGGGTCTCGTGCCCGAGGGCAGCGCGGTGGCCACCGGTGGCGGGTGCATGCAGAATCAGGTGTTCTCGCGCGAGCTGAGGTTCCGGGCCGGGAAGTTCGGGTTGACATTGCTGGAGGCGCGTCGCCTGCCGCCGAGCGACGGTGCGCTGGCGCTGGGTCAGGCCTGGGTTGCCCAGCGCTACCTGCTTGGCGACAGCCTGGGCTGAACGGAGCGCGTCAGCGGACGACGAAAGCCGGCTTCTGGCCGTAGGACAAGCGGATGCGTTCGGCGACTTTTTCCGCGTCGGCCCGACTCGGGAAAGGACCGACCTGAACGCGGTACCAGCTATCGCCAGGAACGACGATAATCGGTTCATCGACCCAGTCGAGTTCGCGGGCGATATGAGTACGCAGGCTCTCGGCGTTGTCGTTGTTCGAGAAGGCTCCCAACTGCAGATAAACCCCGGCGGCCAGCGTCGTCGGACGCGCGGCGGGTGTTGCCGGTTCGGCGGCCAGCCGGCTGGCCAGCAGTTCGATCTCGTCGCGGCCGCCTGGCGTCGGCGCCGGCGGTTTAACCTGGGCATAAGAAACCGAGGTCGCATCCCCGGGGATGATCGTTTCAACCTCGACCATCGTGCTGCCGTTGTTGACATAGCCGAGGCGATAGGCGGCTGCATATGACAGGTCGATGATGCGGTCGGCATGGAATGGTCCGCGGTCGGTAACGCGCACGACGACGCTCTTGCCGTTGGCCGGGTTGCTGACGCGGACGTAGGACGGAATCGCCAGCGTCGGGTGCGCCGCCGTCATCGAGAACATATCGTAGGGTTCGCCGATCGACGTCCGCTGCCCGTGGAATTTCTTGCCGTACCAACTGGCGATGCCGCGTTGCCGAAACGCCCGCAGCGTCGTGTCCGGCATATAGGATTTGCCGAGCACGCTGTAAGGTCGGTTGGCGAATCGGTGGAGCGGTTCGAGTCGCGGTTGTGCGTCAGGGATGTCATCAAGATTGTCGGGAATCTCGTCGCCCGGACCGTCGTCCTTGTAGTAGCCGCCGCCGCGCCTTTGCACGACCTGCGTTTTCCGCGTTGCGGGTTTCGGCACTGTCACTGCGGGGTCGGCCCGGTTGGCCGTATCGCGGGGTTCGACGACCTGGACCTGGGTGCTGCCGCAACCGGCCAACACAAGCACTGTGACGGATACGAACAACGCCGGAACACGCAGGCTGGTGTCGTGTCCGGTCTTGCCCTGTGTGATGCGATGCGTATCTTCTTTGGCTGTCATGACAACGAAATGCGAAGTTTCATTTCTTGACGAGCATGCGATGCGACTGGATGCTCATCAGGATGCCGAGTCCGAGGAACAGCGTGACGAGTGCGGTGCCGCCATAGCTCATGAACGGAAGCGGAACACCGACGACGGGCAGGATGCCGCTGACCATTCCCATATTGACGAAGGCATAGGTGAAGAAACTCAGCGTGATCGAGCCTCCAAGCACGCGGGCGAATAGCGTCGAGGCGTTGGCGGTGATCATCAGTCCGCGGGCGATCAGCAGCACGTAGAGCACGGCCAGGATGGTGCAGCCGATCAGTCCGCGCTCTTCGGAAAAAACGGCGAAGATGAAGTCGGTATGCCGTTCGGGAATGAACTCCAGGTGGGTTTGCGTACCTTCCAGCCAGCCTTTGCCGAAAATCCCGCCGGAGCCGATGGCGATGGTGGACTGGATGATGTGGTAACCGGAACCCAATGGATCGGTCGAGGGGTCGATCAGCGTCAGGATACGTTTGCGTTGGTAGTCGTGCAGCACGGTCCACACGAAGGGCGCGGCGCCGGCGCCGGCGGTAATCATGCCGATGATGATCTTCCACGGAAGACCGGCGAAGAAAATGACGTAGAAGCCGGCCGCGCCGACGAGGATGGCGGTTCCCAGATCCGGCTGTTTGGCGATCAGTCCGAAGGGGACGATCAGGAGAAGTCCGGCAACACAGTAGTGTCGGAGCTTGAGCGCGGCCTCGTACTTCTGGAAATACCAGGCCAGCATCAGCGGCATGGCGATCTTGAGAATTTCCGAGGGCTGGATGCGCATGAAGCCGAGCGAAAGCCAGCGCCGGGCACCGTTGACTTTGACGCCAACGAGAAACACGAGCACCAGCAGGACGACGCCGATGACATACAGCGGAACGGCAAAACGCATCAGCTTCTGCGGCGGAAACTGCGCCACGCCCCACATCACGGCCAACCCGACCAACATATTGACGAGTTGCGCCAGCGCCCGATTGTTGGCGTCATAGGTGGCGCTGAAGACCGTTGCCAGACCGGCGAGCATGAGCAGCGCCGTGATGCCGAGCAGCGGCATGTCGAGATTGGAGACGAGGCGGCTGCGGAGTCGGTAGAGGATTTCCATGGCAGTGCTTACTCCTCTTCCTCGGCGTTTTCGTCTTCTTTGGCCGGTCCCTTCGGCTGTTTACCGAGCAGGTAGTAGTCAAAGACCATGCGTGCAATCGGTGCGGCCGACTGCGCGCCGAAGCCGCCGTTCTCGACCAGAACGGCGACGGCGATCTTGGGATCCTCGGCCGGGGCGAAGGCGATGAAGAGTGCGTGGTCACGCAGTTCCTGCTTCAGTTTACCGGCCTTGTAGTCGGACCCCTTGAGGCTGAAGACCTGTGCCGTGCCGGTCTTGCCGCCGGAGGTGTATTCAGCGCCGGCGAAGGCGCGGGCGCCCGTCCCTTCGCGGTTGACGCCGACCATGGCTTTCTTGATCGTGTCGATGTTTTGCTGCTTCCACTCGAGCGTACGAATCGGCTTCGGCTCGATCATTGTTTTCTCGCCGGACTTGGTATCGGTGATGTATTTGACCAGGTGCGGACGGAACATGACGCCGTTATTGGCGAGCGCTGCCGTGGCCTGGGCGAGCTGGATCGGCGTGTAGGCGTTGTACCCCTGGCCGATGCCGATCGAGATGGTTTCGCCGGCGAACCACTTTTGTTGCTCCGGACGCTTGAAGCGCCGCTTTTTCCATTCGGGCGACGGTAGCACGCCTTCCGACTCGCCTTCGATGTCGATGCCGGTTCTCTGGCCGAGACCAATCTGCCCCATGAAGCGCGCGATCAGGTCGATGCCCATGTCGTTGGCAAGCATGTAATAGTAGGTGTCGCAGGACTGGACGATCGACTTGTACATGTCGACGAGTCCGTGACCGCCTTTCTTGTCGTCGCGGAAGGTATGGCCGCCGAAGTTGAAGAAACCGGGGTCGGCGATGGCCTGACTGGGCGTCCGCTTTCCCGTTTCCAGCGCCGCCAGGGCCATGAAGGGTTTGAAGGTCGATCCGGGCGGATAGGCGCCGTTGAGGGCGCGGTTGATCATCGGACGGTCACCCGAGGCATTCAGTTGTTCCCAGTCTTCCGTGCGGATACCGTCAACAAACAGGTTGGGGTCGAAGGTGGGGGTCGATACCAGTGCCAGGAGGCCGCCGCTCGACGGTTCGATGGCCACCAGCGCGCCGCGACGATCGCCAAAGGCCTTTTCCGCGATCTCCTGCAATTTGACATCGAGCGTCAGGGTGAGGTTGTTACCTGACACCGGTGGTGTCCGCGACAGACTGCGTACGGCGCGGCCGCCGGCATCGATCTCGACCTCCTCGTAGCCGGTCTCGCCATGCAGTTGGAATTCGTAGGATTTTTCCAGACCTGTCTTGCCGATATGGTCGGTGCCGCGATAATTGGCTTCCTGGTCGTTGCGCTCGATGTCGGCAAGATCGGTCTTGTTGATGCGGTTGATGTAACCAAGCGCATGCGACGCCAGCGACCCCAGCGGATATTGGCGGAATAGCCGCGCCTTGACTTCGACGCCAGGGAAGCGGTAGCGATTGGCAGCGAAGCGGGCGACATCCTGATCGTTGAGACGCGTCCGGATCGGCAGGCTTTCGAAGGACTTGCTTTCCTCCATCAATTTCTTGAAGCGCCGCCGGTCTTTCGCCTGGATTTCTATGATTGTGCTGAGACCGTCGATCGTCGCTTCGAGGTCATCGACTTTCGAGGGCGTGATCTCGAGCGTGAAAGCGGAGTAGTTTCGGGCGAGGATGACGCCGTTGCGATCGACGATGACCCCGCGATTGGGGGGGATTGGCACCAGCGAAATGCGGTTGTCTTCGGCGCGGGTGACGTAGTAGTCGTGCTGAACGATCTGCAGATAGATGAAACGCCCGATCAACAGCAGGAACGAGAGGAGCACCGCGCCGGCAGCAAAGGCGATGCGAAACCGGAAGCGGTCGAGTTCGCTGTCCTGCGAAGAGAGAGGGGAGGTAAAACGATGGCGCACGCGGGCCTCGCTCAAATCGGCCGGTTGGCGTCGTGTTCGATCGGCTGGTACTGCGGTAGCAGCAGCACGTACGTCAGCGGCGGCCAGAGGATGGTGGCGAGGAACGGTCCGACGAAATAGCCCCAGCCGGGGAAGTCGACCCCGGGGGCGAGGCGAACGATCACCTGCACCGCCTGCACAACCAGCATTAACGGCAGGACGTGCAATGCCTGCTGCGAGAGCGGGAACCAGAGAATGCGGCGTGACAGCAATTCTGCCAGATAGGCGACGATGACGTAGGCCAGCGCGTGCTGTCCGAGCAGGCTCGCATCGGCGACATCCATTGCCAGTCCCAGCAGAAAACCTGAACCCATGCCGACGCGGCGCGGTTCGCGGATGCTCCAGAAAACGAGCACCAGGGCAACCCAGTCTGGGATCCAGTTGATCGAAGCTGTCGGCAGGAAGTTGAGGAACAGCGCGATGATCAGGCTCAGCGCGATGAAGAAGGGCCGGACCGGCTGCAGGATGCGTGACGAGGAATAGGTGGTTTGCATGGGCTCAGTCCCTCTTCAGGCGTTTCTTCTTCTGACCTGGTTTGGCCACTGCCTTGGCCTTGCTGCTGGTCAGCGCTTCTTCGGGAATCGCTTCGGGTTGGCGCTTGGCCAGCACCATGACCTCGTTGTAGTTCTCCACGCCTGCCGTTGGCTCGCAGAAAATGCGCGCAAACGAGTAGGATGTATCGCGTTCGATATGCGTGATCCGCGCGACAGGAAGACCGACCGGGAAGATGCCGTCGAGTCCCGAGGTGACGAGCACATCACCGTTCTGGACGTCGGCGTTGGCCGGCATGAAACGCAGTTCAAGCTGGCCGCTGCCGAGGCCGAAGACGACCGAGCGCAGGCCGTTGCGGACGATCTGGACCGGCACCGACTGTTCCTTGTCGGTAATCAGCGCGATCTCCGAGACGAACGGGAAAATTCGGGTCACCTGCCCGACGACGCCGGCCTCGTCAATGACCGGCTGTCCGGCTTCGATGCGGTGCTGTTGTCCCTTGTCGACGACGATTCTGCGCGAGAACGGGTCGCGGGCCGCGTAAACGATCCGGGCTACAATGCCATCGACATGCTGGCGTTCGCGCATGTCGAGCAACTGGCGCAGGTGCGAATTCTCGCTCTCGAGCTGGCGTACACGCAGCAGCACCGAGGCGCTTTCGAGCTGGTCGCGCTTGAGCTTGGTGTTTTCTTCCTGGAAGCGGGTGATGCCGGTCAGATATTGACCGCCGTTGCTCAGCAGTTCGATCGGCGCATGCGCCGCGACATGCAAGGGATAGGTGACCAGCGAGAGCGTCGAGCGCAGGAGCTCCAGCGTCTGGAAGCGCGCGTCGACGAATAGCAGCGCGGTCGACAGCGCCGCGTAAAATGACAGACGCGCCAGCGGCGCGGGTCCCCGCTTGAAAAATGGAGGCGGCTGCTGGTCCATGCGTTAAGGATTCGGAAACGTATGCGGCGGGCGGCCGTCGGCCGCCTTCGCTGCCTGAACGATCCAGGCGTTGATGCGCGATGCGTGACCGATCACCCTCGACTCGACAGAAGACTCAATCCGAAGCAAAGATGCTGCCGAGCTTGTCCATGCGCTCGAGCGCCATGCCGCAGCCGCGTGCCACGCAGGTCAGCGGTTCTTCGGCGACGATGACCGGCAGGCCGGTTTCTTCCATCAGCAGACGGTCGAGATCGCGTAGCAGCGCGCCGCCGCCGGTAAGGACCATGCCCTTGTCGGCGATGTCGGCACCGAGTTCCGGCGGCGTCTTCTCGAGCGCCGACTTGACGGCCGAGACGATGCTGTTGAGCGGATCGGTGAGCGCTTCCAGGATCTCGTTCGACGAGATCGTGAATTTGCGCGGAATGCCCTCGGCCTTGTTGATGCCCGAGACTTCCATCTCGCGCACTTCCGTTCCGGGGAAGGCCGAACCGATCTGCTTCTTGATGCTTTCGGCGGTATTCTCGCCGATCAGCATGCCGTAGTTGCGGCTGATGTAATTGATGATCGCTTCGTCGAGCTTGTCGCCACCGACGCGGACCGACCCGGCATAGACCATGCCGCCGAGCGAGATGACGCCGACCTCGGTGGTGCCGCCGCCGATATCGACGACCATCGAACCGGTTGCTTCGGCCACCGGCAGGTCCGCACCGATCGCGGCCGCCATCGGCTCTTCGATCAGGAAGACCTGGCTGGCACCGGCGCCGATCGCCGATTCGCGGATCGCGCGGCGTTCCACCTGCGTCGAGCCCGAGGGTACGCAGATGATGATGCGCGGGCTGGGCGAGAGCAGGCGGGAATCGTGGACCTTGCGGATGAACTGCTTGAGCATCTGCTCGGTGACCGTGAAGTCGGCAATGACGCCGTCCTTCATCGGGCGGATGACCGTGATCGCACCAGGGGCCTTGCCAAGCATTTCCTTGGCACCATGGCCGACAGCCTGGATGGTCTTTTTGGAATTCGGGCCGCCTTCCATGCGGATGGCGACGACTGACGGCTCATCGAGAACGATGCCCTTGCCGCGCACGTAGATCAACGTGTTGGCGGTTCCAAGGTCGATCGCGAGATCGTTCGAAAAATAACTGCGCAAGAAGCTGAACATGCCTGGATATCCGAGAAAGCTCCGCTGGGATGCGGGAAATAAAGCTTTTATGATACCTTATATGGCTACCTTTTTAATAATCCTGAATTATTTCACATGTCGCTTTCCCTGGAACAAGTTCATCGCGTTGCCCAGTTGGCGCGGCTCGAAATCAGCGATGCCGAGGCCGAAACGACGCGAACCCAACTCAACGCCATCTTCACCCTGATCGAGGCGATGCAGGCCGTCGATACGAAGGGGATCGAGCCGATGGCGCACGCACAGGATCTGTCGCAGCGCCTGCGGCCGGATGAAGTGACCGAAATCGACCGGCGCGCGGCCTTTCAGGCGGTGTCGCCCGAGGTCGAGGCCGGCTTGTTCCTAGTGCCGAAGGTGATCGAATGATCGAACGCAGTCTGAAATCGCTCGCCGCCGCGCTCGCGGGCAAGGAAATCTCGAGCGTCGAACTGACGCAGCTCTACCTGGACCGGATCGCCCGGTTCAATCCCGACATCAACGCGTATATCACCGTTGACCCCGAAAAAAGCCTGGCGCAGGCGAAAGCGGCGGATGCGCGGATCGCCGCCGGACAAGCAGCGGCGCTGACCGGTATCCCTCTGGCGCAGAAGGACATTTTCTGCGCGGAAGGCTGGCGCACGACCTGCGGCTCGAAAATGCTCGACAATTTCGTCAGCCCCTACGACGCGACCGTCATCGAGCGGCTGAATGCGGCGGGTGCCGTGATTCTCGGCAAGACGAACATGGACGAGTTCGCCATGGGTTCGTCGAACGAAACTTCCTATTTCGGCGCGGTGAAGAATCCCTGGGATCGCGACCGCGTTTCCGGTGGTTCGTCGGGCGGTTCGGCCGCTGCGGTGGCAGCGCGTCTGGCGCCGGCGGCGACGGCAACCGACACCGGCGGTTCGATCCGTCAGCCGGCGGCGCTCTGCGGGCTGACCGGCCTCAAGCCGACTTACGGCGTCGTCTCCCGCTACGGCATGATCGCCTACGCCTCGTCGCTCGACCAGGGCGGGCCGATGGCGCGCTCGGCCGAAGATTGCGCGCTGCTGCTTGGGAACATGGCTGGTTTCGATCCGCGCGATTCGACCAGCCTCGAACGTCCAGCCGACGATTACCTGCGCGATATCGAGCGCCCGCTCGCGGGGCTGCGTATCGGTCTGCCGAAGGAATTCTTCGGCGAAGGCTGTGATGCGGCTGTCATGGCCAGTATCGAGGCCGCGATCGCGGAATACCGCAAGCTCGGCGCCGAAACGGTCGAGGTGAGCCTGCCGAACATGAAACTGTCGGTGCCGGCGTACTACGTCATCGCGCCGGCGGAAGCCAGTTCCAACCTGTCGCGCTATGACGGCGTGCGCTACGGCTATCGCGCCCCCGAGTATGCCGATCTCAACGACATGTATGCCAAGACGCGGGCGCAAGGCTTCGGCGATGAGGTCAAGCGGCGCATCCTGATCGGCACCTACGTGCTCTCGCACGGTTACTACGACGCTTATTATCTGCAGGCGCAGCGCATCCGCCGGTTGATCGCCGACGATTTTCGCGCTGCCTTCACCCAGTGCGATGTCATCATGGGACCGACGAGCCCGACGACGGCGTTCAAGCTGGGCGAGAAAATCGACGACCCGGTGCAGATGTATCTGTTTGACATCTATACGCTGGGCGTCAATCTCGCCGGTCTGCCCGGCATGTCGATTCCCTGCGGACTGGCCGGAGATATGCCAGTTGGATTGCAGCTGATCGGCGATTATTTCAGCGAGGCGCGCCTGCTCAACGTCGCACATCGCTATCAGCAGGCGACCGACTGGCACCTGCGCCGTCCTGTGGGCCTCGATTGAGGTCGGTGCGTCGCGACGATTTGGGTGGAAATGCGCAGCCTGGCTGCGCTTGATGAGAGAGTCATAAACGATGAAACAATGGGAAGTCGTCATCGGCATCGAGACGCATGTGCAGTTGCAGACGCGCTCGAAGATCTTCTCCGGCAGTTCGACGGCCTTCGGCGCCGCGCCGAATGTTCAGGCCAACGCTGTCGACCTCGCTTTGCCCGGCGTGTTGCCGGTGCTCAACCGTGGCGCCGTTGAATGCGCGATCCGCTTCGGCCTCGCGGTCGAGGGCGAAGTGGCGCCGAAGTCGGTATTCGCGCGCAAGAATTACTTTTATCCCGATCTGCCGAAGGGCTACCAGATCAGCCAGTACGAGTTGCCGGTGGTGGTCGGCGGGAAGTTGAGCATCACGCTTGGTGAAGGCGATGCGGCCGTCGAGAAGACGATCAACCTGACGCGGGCACACCTCGAGGAAGACGCCGGCAAGTCGCTGCACGAGGATTTCCACGGCAAGTCGGGGATCGATCTCAACCGTGCTGGAACGCCGCTGCTCGAAATTGTCACCGAACCGGACATGCGCTCGTCGGCGGAGGCGGTGGCCTATGCGCGGGCGCTGCACGCGCTCGTGCGCTGGATCGGTATTTGCGACGGCAACATGCAGGAGGGCTCTTTCCGTTGCGACGCCAACGTTTCGGTCCGTCCGGTCGGTCAGCAGGAATTCGGCACCCGTCGCGAAATCAAGAACCTCAACTCGTTCCGGTTCATGCAGCAGGCGATCGACTACGAGGTCAGCTGGCAGATCAACGAGATCGAGGAAGGCCGTGCGATCCAGCAGGCGACCGTGCTGTTCGACCCGGATACGGGCGAAACGCGGTCCATGCGCACCAAGGAAGACGCGCACGATTACCGCTATTTCCCCGATCCCGATCTGCTGCCGCTGATGATCGACCGCGACTGGGTGGCGCGCACGCGCGCCGACATGCCGGAACTGCCGACGGCCAAGAAGCAGCGCTTCGTTGCCGATTTTGGTTTGTCTGCCTATGACGCAACGACCCTGACGGCGTCGCTCGATATCGCCGATTACTACGAGGCGGCCGTGGTCGTTGCCGGCAAGGGCGCGGCCAAGCCTTGCGCCAACTGGGTGATGGTCGATCTGGCAGCGCGGCTCAACAAGGACGGGCGCGACATCGCGTCGTCGCCGGTGTCAGCGGCGCAGTTGGGCGGACTCGTGGCACGGATTGCCGACAACACGATCTCGAACAACATCGCCAAGAAAGTGTTCGAGGCACTGTGGGCCGGTGAAGGTCAGAGCGCCGACGAAATCATCGAGAAGCAGGGCCTCAAGCAGATCACCGATACCGGTGCGATCGAGAAACTGATCGACGAGGTGCTTGCCGCCAATGCCGCGATGGTCGCGGAATTCAAGGCTGGCAAGGAAAAAGCGTTCAACGCGCTGGTTGGCCAGGCGATGAAGGCGACCAAGGGCAAGGCCAACCCGCAGCAGGTCAACGAACTGCTGCGTAAGAAACTGGGCTGAGCCCGGGGGGGGGTGGCGCCGTCCGGCGACCGGACGGCGGTGAGGATGCGTCAGGCCGACAGGCTGACGCCGTACTGCTGCCGGTAGCGCGCGACGGCTTCTTCGTGTTGCTTGAAGTCGGGGCGATTGCGCAGGTAGGCCATGAGGTCGTCGAGCGTGGCGACGGCGACGACGGGAATGCCGAAGTCGCGTCGGACTTCCTGGACCGCCGACAATTCGCCGGTACCGCGTTCCATCCGGTCGAGCGCGATGACGACACCGCAGGGCGTCGCCCCGGCGGCACGGATGATTTCCACCGATTCACGCACCGAAGTGCCTGCCGAAATGACGTCGTCAATGATCAGGACGCGGCCGGAAAGCGGAGCGCCGATGATGTTGCCGCCTTCACCATGGTCCTTGGCTTCCTTGCGGTTGAAGGCGAAGGGCAGGTTGTGTCCGGTGCGGGCGAGTGCCAGCGCGCTGACCGAGACGAGCGGAATGCCCTTGTAGGCCGGGCCGAACAGCATATCGACCGGCGTGCCGCTGGCGAGGATGGCCATGGCGTAGAATTGCGAAATCCGGTCGAGCGAGGCGCCGTCGTCGAACAGGCCGGCGTTGAAGAAGTACGGCGAGAGCCGGCCTGCCTTGGTCTTGAATTCGCCAAAACGCAGAACGTTCTGGTTGAGGGCGAATTCGATGAATTCCTGGCGAAAGTCCATAAAACACCAAACATGAATACGGTTGCGAGAGGCAAATGGTACGCATCATTACCCTAAATCTCAATGGAATTCGTTCGGCATGGAGCAAGGGCGTCTTCCCCTGGCTGGCCGCTCAGGATGCCGATGTCGTTTGCCTGCAGGAGGTCAAGGCGCAGCTCGCGGATCTGTCCGACGAGATGCGCGCCCCCGAAGGTTTTCACGCTTATTACCATCTGGCCGAACGCAAGGGCTACAGCGGCGTCGGTCTGTGGTGCCGACGGCCGCCCGATGCGGTGATCGAAGGCCTGGGCGATGCCGAATTCGATGCCGAGGGGCGTTATCTGCGGGCCGATTTCGGCGCGCTGTCGGTCGTTTCGCTCTATTTGCCGTCGGGATCGAGTTCGCCGGAGCGGCAGGAAGCCAAGTTCCGCTTCATGGACCGTTTCCACCCGGTGCTGGCCGATCTTGCCGCCAGCGGCCGCGATGTTGTCGTTTGCGGCGACTGGAACATCGCACATCGCGAGATCGACCTGAAGAACTGGAGGAGCAATCGAAAGAATTCCGGTTTTTTACCGGAGGAACGGGCCTGGGTCGGCAGGCTCCTGGACGAATCCGGCTGGGTTGACGCCTATCGGCGCCTTTATCCCGAAGCGACCGAGGAGTGTTACACCTGGTGGAGCAACCGCGGACAAGCCTGGGCCAAGAACGTCGGTTGGCGGCTCGATTATCAGTTGGCGACACCGGCGCTGGCGGCCTTGGCGCAATCGGCCTCGGTCTACAAGGAACAGCGGTTTTCCGATCACGCGCCATTGACGATCGACTACGACCGTATGCCATAGTGCTTGGCAATTGCTTAGTCACGGCAAATTCGATACCCTGTGCAGGACGCAGGCAAAGTGCCTGAAATACCGGGACGTCGCCGCCAAATTCCTTTACCGAGAGGCTTACCATGTCTGAATATTCCGAAGTGGGCTGCTGCAGCAAGCAGAAGCTGGTCGATGACCTGAAAAACGTTGTTGCCGACGCCGAAGAAATTTTGCGGGCAACGGCCGGTGTCGCCGGCGAAAAGATGGTCGAGTTGCGCGAGCGTGTTGGCGAGCGCTTGGCTGATGCCAAGATTCGCCTGGCCGATGCCGAAGCGCTGGTCGTCGACAAGACGCGTGCCGCGGCGCGCGCGACTGACGAATACGTCAAGGAAAACCCCTGGCAGGCGGTGGGTGTTGCCGCTGGCATCGGCTTCCTGATCGGCGTTATCGTCAGCCGTCGCTAGGCGAACGGCGCATGGAAGAATTTTCCGGCGGCCGGGGCGGTCTGTTCGCCGCCCTCAAGAACAGTGCCGCGACGCTGCTGGCAAGCGGCAGGACGCGGCTTGAACTCTTCGCCAACGAGATTGAGGAGGAGAAGCTTCGCGCTGTCCGCATTCTCGTGATGGTGCTGGGGGCGGCGTTCTGCCTCGGCTTCGGCGTGCTTGTGCTGATTCTCTTCCTGACCGTCTTGTTCTGGGAAAGCCGGGTCATGGTGCTCGGCGTGTCGACCGGCATTCTGCTGGTGGCCGGTTATCTCTTTGCGGGGGGGTTGCAACGCGCCCTGCAGCGCCCGGAACGGATGTTCGCGGCGAGTCTTGCCGAACTCGAAGAAGATTTGCGTCAGCTGAAAGCGGGCCTCGATCATGATGCAGCGTCTAAATGAGCTTCATCTTGAGCGGGGAAAACTGCTCGAACGCATCACGACACAGCGCTATGTGCTGATCAACGAGGTTCAGCCGATCCGGGCGACGCTCGATCGTGCCGACCACGTGATTGCGGCGGCGCGATCGGGAATCGAGACGGTCAAGCGTTATCCGGCGCTCGCCGGCGTCGCCGCTGCGCTCGTCTGCATCCTCAATGCGCGCCGGGCGTTCCGGTTGGCGCGACGCGGCTTCTTCCTCTGGCGCACCTGGCGTTCATTACGGGAGCGTTTGCTCATGTCGGGTTGGCCGGGGTTCCGATGAGCGAGACTCCGCCCGAAAAACCGTCGTCTGGCTTACTTTCCCGTGCGTGGGCGTCGCAGCGCACCCAGGCCAGGGTGCTGGTCAGTGATCTGGTGCGCATGCGCGGTTTGATGCCTTTGTTGATGAAGCATCGCAATGGCGGCGTATGGACACCCAACGAACGCGCCGAACTGCTGGTGCAGTTGCGCATCCTGTCGCGCGTTTCGCCGTATCTGCTCCTCTTGTTGTTGCCAGGCTCGGCATTGCTGTTGCCGGCGTATGCCTGGTGGCTCGACCGGCGGCGCAAGCCGCGAGCGGCGCTCCGCTAACTTCTCAGTCGGCCCACAGTCCCAGCGCAGCAAGTTGCCGGGTGGCGGCTTCGGCCCAGCCGCGGTTGGCGGCGGGGCTGGCCGGACTCGGGTGGAGTACCTTGCCGATCTTGCGCGGCTCACCTTTCAATGCCTCCAGGGCTCGGGCTTCGGCGAAGGCGCCGATGCCAATGACCCATTCGGGTTGCAGGATCGCCACGATCTGCCGCAGATGTTCGTCGCAGGCGGCGTAGAGCGGTGCGCTTTCGGCGGTCGGCAGCTTGTCCGGGGTGAGATTGCGACCTTGGTCGAAGAAGGCGAGCGGACAGTAGTTGGCGACGAAATGCTCGGCAAAGAACTGTTCAGCGGTGCCGAAACGTTGCTGGAACAGCGCCCACAGCCGCCGTCCGCTCACTTCCGAACGGGTGCAGGCGAAGCCCTCGATCGGGCGTTTTGGGTTTTCGACGACGGGCTTGTCGACCTGAGCCTCAATTCCCATCCAGTCGCGCGCCGCGGCGATTTCGCCGAATGGGATGCCGCACTGGACCATTCCGAACGGCCCCGGATTCATGCCGACGAAGATCACCTTCTTGCGACCGCCGCCGAAACGGCGCAGATAGATCTCGTGCGGCGCCCAGGCGTAGTCGAGCGGGTTGTACAGGTGCGAGACCGGCGGCGCGAAGGACAGGGCGTTGACGGCGGTTGAAAGCGCACGGGCGGCGGTGATCAGGCGTTCTGAGGTGTCGTTGGGTTCCATGGCGCGATCTTGAAGAGGAGGAGCATGCCGGGAATGGCGAGCAGGAAGCAGAGACCGAAGAAATGGACCCAGCCCAGTTGTTCGACGAGCCAGCCGGCCGACGCGTTGACGACGGTGCGCGGCACCGCGGCGAGGCTGGTGAACAGGGCGAACTGGGTGGCCGTGTAGGCTGGGTGCGTCGTGCGGGCGATGTAGGCGACGAAGGCGGCGGTGCCGAGTCCGACGCCGAAGGCTTCGACGCCGATGACGAGGGCCAGCGCCAGGAGGCGTTCGGGCGTCGCCGGCGCGCTGCCGGCGCCTGCCAGCCAGGCGAAACCGAGAATGGCCAGCATTTGCACGGCGCCGAACAGCCAGAGCGAGCGGTTGATGCCCAGACGCACCATCCACAGACCGCCGAGCAGACCGCCGATGACCGAGGGCCACAGGCCGGCGTTCTTCGCCACCAGTCCGATTTCGGTCTTGGTGTAGCCCATCTCGAGATAGAACGGCGTTGCCAGCGCGGTGCAGAGCGAGTCGCCAAGCTTGTAGAGGAAGATGAAACCGAGCACCAGCAGGGCGCTCTTGAGACCCGAGCGGTGCAGGAATTCGCGGAAGGGCTCGGTTACCGCCGCCGCCAGCGTGCGGGGTGCCGGTGCGCGACCCGGTTCGGAGACGCGCAGCGTCATGAGGAGTCCCGGCAGCATGAAGAGGCCGGTGATGGCGAATACTTCGAACCAGGGCAGGCGGTCGGCAAGCCAGAGCGACAGCGAACCGGGGATCAGCCCGGCGACCTTGTAGGCGTTGACGTGAATGGCGTTGCCGAGTCCCAGCTCCTGGTCGTCGAGCAACTCGCGCCGGAAGGCGTCGAGGGCGATGTCGAGCGTTGCCGACAGCACGGCGATGAGCGTGGCGACGGCCGCGATGCTGGAAAGCGACTGGCTCGGCGACAAGGTACCGAGCCAGCAGATGGCGCCGACCAACGTCAGATGGGTTGCCGCCATCCAGCTGCGGCGCCGTCCGAGCCAGGGCAGCGCATAACGGTCCATCAGCGGCGCCCAGAGGAATTTCCAGGTGTAGGGAAACTGGATCAGCGCAAAGAGGCCGATTTCGCGCAGGCTGATGCCTTCTGTTTTCAGCCAGGCCGGCAGCAGGTTAAGCAGCAGGAACAGCGGTAGGCCCGAACTGAACCCGGTGAAGATGCAGATCAGCATCTTCCGGTCGAGGAGGATACGCAGACTGCCGGTCCCCACTATTTTCGGCCCAGGCGGTAGAAGGCGAGGCTGCCGTCGAGGTTCGGGTCCTCAGTCACGAGTTGGCCGGCGTCGTTGAAGGCGCGTCGTTCGAGGATGGCGATGCCGAGCTTGTCGCACAACGCTTCGAAATCGGCGATGGTGAAGAAGCGCACGTTCGGCGTTTCATACCATTCGTAGGGCAGATCCTCGGAAACCGGGACGTGGCCGTTGGCGATTGCCTCGCGGTTCGTGCGGTAGGCGAAATTGGGAAAGCTGACGACCGCTTCGCGGGCGACGCGCAGCATTTCCGTGAGGATGCGCTCGGTCGCCAGCATCGCCTGCAGCGCCTGCGAGATGACGACGTAATCGAACGACTGGTCTTCGAAGCCGGACAGCCCGTGGTCGATGTTCATCTGGATGACGTCGACGTTGTTGCGGATGCAACCGAGAACACTGTCATGGTCGATTTCGACGCCGTAGCCGCTGATGTCCTTGTGTTCGCGCAGGTAGCGCAGCAAGGAGCCGTCCCCGCAGCCAAGGTCGAGCACGCGGCTGTTGGCGGGTATCCAGTCGGCGATGACGGCGAAGTCGAAGCGGTCGCGCTCCTGTTTGGTCAGTTTGCGTAGGTTCATACCGCGATGTTCTCCAGATAGGCCCGCAGCACGGCGTGATAATGGGCGTCGTCGAGCAGGAAGGAATCGTGCCCGGCGTCGCAGTCGATTTCGGCGTAGGCGACGCGTCGGCGGTTCTTCAGCAGCGCGAAAACGATTTCGCGCGAGCGGGCCGGCGAGAAGCGCCAGTCGGTCGAGAAGCTGGCGATGAAAAACTCGGCTTTCGCCCGCGCCAGCGCGGCGGCGAGGTCGCCGTCGTAAGCGTAGGCCGGGTCGAAGTAGTCGAGCGCCTTGGTCGTCATCAGGTAGGTGTTGGCGTCGAAAAATCCGGCGAACTTGTCGCCCTGATAGCGCAGGTAGGATTCAACTTCAAAGTCGACGTCATAGCTGAAACGGTGTTCGTCATGACGCAAGCGGCGACCGAATTTCTCGTCCATCTGGTCGTCCGACAGGTAGGTGATGTGCCCGATCATGCGCGCCAGACGCAGACCGCGTTTGGGTACGACACCATGCTCGGCATAGTGGCCGCCGTGGAAATCGGGATCGGACAGGATCGCCTGGCGGGCGACTTCGTTGAAGGCGATGTTCTGGGCCGACAGCTTCGGCGCCGAGGCAATGGCGACGACATGACGGATGCGGTCGGGAAACTGCAGCGACCATTCGAGCGCCTGCATGCCGCCGAGGCTGCCGCCGAGTACCGCCGCCCAGGTGTCGATGCCGAGCGCGTCGGCCAGCCGGGCCTGCGCGGCCACCCAGTCTTCGACGGTGACGAGCGGGAAGTCGGCGCCATAGCGCTTGCCGGTCCCGGGATTGATCGATAACGGCCCGGTCGATCCGTAGCAGCCGCCGAGGTTATTCACGCCGATGACGAAAAACTTGCGCGTATCGAGCGGTTTGCCGGGGCCGACGAGGTTATCCCACCAGCCAAGATTATTCGGGTTGTCGGCGTAGGTGCCGGCGACGTGATGGCTGCCCGAGAGCGCATGACAGACAAGTACGGCATTCGAGCGCGTCGCGTTGAGCGTGCCGTAGGTTTCGTAAACGAGTTCGAAACCGGGCAGCTCGGCGCCGCTTTTCAAGGTCAGCGGTGCCTCGGAACGGAAGCGCTGTGGGGTGACGATTCCGACAGAATTTTCAGAGGTCATTTCAGTCTGTTCGCACAAAAAACAAAACCCAGTCGGCTAACAAGCGGACTGGGTGCGAGCCGCTTTAGCCGGATTTATTGAGCGCCCGCAAGCTGATCTTCAAATCGGCGCTATGGAAGGAAGTTACCGCTGTGATTGAGAAATGTCAAATCACAGCGGCAGGGCTTTAAAGCTGCCAGGCGTTGAGTCGCTCGATCTGTTCCTGAATCTTGGCCGACTCTTCGAGCTTCAGGATGCGGCGGACGATCGGGGTGATCTCGGAGATGTCGCTCTGCTTGATCTTCTGCTTCACTTCCGGAATCTGCGCCGGGAACATCGAGAACTGGCGCAGGCCGAGGCCGAGCAGCAGGCGTGTCATGTGCGGATCGCCAGCGAGTTCGCCGCACATCGACACCGGTATGCCGGCCTTCTCGCCACTGCTGATGACATGCGAGAGGAGCATCAGTACCGCCGGGTGAAGCGGGTCGTACAGGCTGGCAACCTGCTCGTCGCTACGATCGATGGCCAGCGTGTACTGGATCAGGTCGTTCGTGCCGATCGAAAGAAAATTGAGTCGACGCAGGAAGAGCCCGACGGCGAGGGCGGCTGCCGGTACTTCGATCATGCCGCCGATCTCGATGTTCTCGTCGAACGGAACGCGTTCGCCGCGCAGGCTCGACTTCGCCTGCTCCAGCATCGCCAGCGTCTGGTCGATCTGGTGCGCATGCGAGAGCATCGGGATGAGGATTCTGATCTTGCCGTACCTTGAGGCGCGCAGGATGGCGCGCAACTGGGCGAGGAAGGGCTTGGGTTCGGCCAGCGACAGCCGGATCGAACGCAAGCCGAGCGCCGGATTGTCGCGCTTGCGGTCGGACGACGAGAGTTCGGTATGCAGGTTTTTGTCATTGCCGAGATCGAAGGTACGGATGGTGACCGGACGCCCCTCCATGCCTTTGACGACCTTGCGGTAGGCTTCGAACTGCTCCTCCTCGCCGGGCATGTCGCCGCGACCAAGGAAGATGAACTCGGTCCGGAACAAGCCGATGCCTTCGGCGCCGCTCTCAAGTGCCAAAGCGACTTCGGCCGGCTCCTCGATGTTGGCGAGCAGGTCGATCTTCGTCTTGTCGAGCGTGGTCGCACGCGCGGTCTTGAGCAGCTTGAGCTTGGCGCGCTCGATTTCGATCTGACTCTTCTTGAGTTGATATTCCTCAAGAATTCGCGGGTCGGGATTGACGATGACGACGCCGCGCGTGCCATCGACGATCAGTTGTTCCTTGTCGCGAATCAGCTGCCGGGCGTTATGCAGGCCGAGTACCGCCGGAATGCCCATGCCGCGCGAGAGAATCGCGGTATGCGAGGTGGCGCCACCGACGTCGGTGATGAACGAGGCGAAATTCTGGTCCTTGAAGGCCATGACGTCGGCCGGCGACAGGTCGTGGGCGACGACGATCAGGTTTTCGCCCTTGACGCCCTTGCCGAACCGCGAGTGCGCATGGTCGGGGTGTCCGGTCAGTTCGCGCACGACCCGTTCGACCACTTGCCGGACGTCATAACTGCGTTCGCGCAGATAGGTGTCGTCAATGGCTTCGAACTGCCCGACCAGGTGTTCCATCTGCTGGACGATCGCCCACTCGGCGTTGCAGCGGCGTTCGCGGATGATGTCCTTGGGAATCTCCGATAGCTCGGGGTCCGACAGGATCATCAGGTGCAAGTTGACGAAGGCACCGATGTCGGTAAGGGCGTGACCCGTATTGGCCTTCAGGGCCTGGAATTCGTTGCGGACGGCTTCGACGGCCGTTTCGAAACGTGCGATTTCCTTGTCCACCATGCGTGGTGGAATCAGCAGGTGCGAGACTTCGAGCGTCGCCTGCGAAATAAGGTGCGCCCGGCCGATGGCGATGCCGCCGGATACCGGCAATCCGTGCAGGGTGAAACTCATGGCGTACTCACTCCCCTTCGCCAAATTTGTCCTCGATCAGTTTAAGGATGGCATCGAGCGCCGGTTGTTCGTCCGCGCCGACCGTTTCGACGACGACGGTGGTTCCCTTGCCGGCGGCGAGCATCATCACGCCCATGATGCTCTTTGCATTGACGCGGCGGCTGCCCTTTTCCATCCACACCTCGGAGTCGAAGCCGGACGCCAGTTGGGTCAGCTTGGCCGAGGCGCGGGCATGAAGCCCGAGTTTGTTGGTGATCTGAATTTCTGCACGTGCCATTCGGTTTTCCTCGTGATCGGCAGCCTTTACTGCCGGTGCATGTTGATGACGCCGTCGCGACCGCCGCTGACAGCCTTTCTTACCAGGGTTTTCATTTCGCCTTTGCGGTAGGTGAGCGCCCGCAACACCATCGGCAGACTGACGCCGGCGACGCCTTCGACACGGCCCGGTTCGAGCAGTTTGAGCGTCAGGTTCGACGGGCTTGCGCCGAGCACGTCGGTCATGATGAGCACGCCGTCGCCTTCGTCGACCTGGGTGACCAGCGTGCGCGCGAGCGGCAGCGTGTCGAGCGGGTCATCCTGTGGTGTCAGGCCGAGTTGGGCAAGCAGGGGAGGGCGCCGGTTGAGGATGTGGCAAACGTTCTGCACGAGGCTTTCGCCAAATGTTCCGTGCGTGATGAGAAGAATGCCGATCATGACTCCTCCGGGGGATATTCCGACATTCTAAGGTATTCCGCGATTTCCGGCAGGTGTGGCGGCATCGATCGTGATGACGGTGGCGTCGGCGCCGGCGAGGCTGCCGGGTTCGAGTCGTTGCTTGAAAGCGGCACTGGTCTCGATGCGACCGCTCGCGTCGACACGCAGGACGTGCGTGATGCCGAGTGCCCGCGCCATTTCGGGCCAACCTGATCCGGCGACGAACAACGGCTTTGAGGCTGCGTCGGAGAGCGTGCCGGCGGCGGGTCGTGGCGTGATCAGGACACTGAGCGACTGGGTATGCGTCACCGGTGCGCCGCTGCGCGGGTCGAGCAGATGGCAGTAGCGCTTGCCGTCGAGCTCGAAATAGCGCTGATAGTCGCCCGAGGTGCCGATCGCTTCGCCATCCTTGAGCGCGAGCACGGCAAGCGGACCGGGCTGGCGTGGATGCTGGATGCCTATGCGCCAGGCGTCGCCGTGTTTCGTGCCCAGCGCCATGACATTGCCGCCAATATTGACGAGGGCGTTGCCGACGCCGTTTTCGTGCAGGATCGCGGTGGCCCGGTCGAGCGCGTAGCCCTTGAGATAACCGCCGAGGTCGAGCGCGACGCCCCGGTTGCGGCTGGTGACGCGCCGGTTTTCGATACGCAGGTCGGCGATGCTCGGGCGCTCCTTGCGCCAGGCGGCAAGCGCCCGTGCGTCGGGCAGTACGGCCTTGAACTCGTCCGACTGGAATCCCCAGAGACGGATCAGGCGGCCGATGCCCGGATCGAACAGGCCTTCGCCCAGCGCGGCAATGCGTTGTGCATCCTTGAGGATGGCGGCCATTTCCTCGGACACCTCGATGGGTTTTCCGGCGGCGATGGCGGCATTGAGCGCGCTGAGTTCGGATGGCAGCCATGCGTGATAGGTCCGGTGCAGCCGGTCGAATTCGCGCAGCACGGCGTCCGTGGCGCGCCGTGCCGTCACCTCGTCGGCATCGGCGACGAGCACCTCGACGCGCGTGCCGAAAACGAAGGATTCCTGCTGGTGCAGGGCGGGCCGGCCGCAGGCGCCGAGGCCGGCGAACAGAAGAACGAGGATCAGGCGGCCGAGGCGATGCATGCCTTTTCCACGGCGGCGATGACAAGGCTGGCCGCGTCGAAGCCGGTCTGGTCAGCGATCTCGACCATGCAGGTCGGGCTGGTGACATTGATTTCAGTCAGCCAGTCGCCGATGACGTCGATGCCGACGATCAGCAGTCCGCGCGCGGCAAGAACCGGGGCCAGCGCGCCGGCGATCTCGCGGTCGCGCGGTGTCAGTTCGCGCGCCTCGCCGTGCCCGCCGGCGGCCAGGTTGCCGCGCGTCTCGCCGGCCTTGGGAATGCGTGCCAGGCAGTAGGGCACGACCTCGCCGTCGATGATCAGGATGCGCTTGTCGCCCTGGCTGATCTCGGGAATGTAGCGCTGCGCCATAATCGTGCGCTGGCCACTTGCGGTCAGCGTCTCGACGATGACGTTGCGATTGGGGTCGTCGGCGCGGACGCGGAAGACCTGGCTGCCGCCCATGCCGTCGAGCGGCTTGAGGATGCAGTCGTGTTGCATGTCGATGAAACTGTGCAGCAAGGATTCGTCGCGCGCGACCTCGGTCGGGACGATGAATTGCGGGAACTCCAGGATCGCCAGCTTTTCCGAGTGGTCGCGCAGTGCCGCCGGGCGATTGAAGATGCGCGCACCTTCCGCTTCGGCACGTTCGAGCAGCCAGCAGGTGGTGATGTACTCGATGTCGAACGGCGGGTCCTTGCGCATCAGCACGGCGGTAAAATCGCGCAGCGGGACGACATGACGGACGAGTTCGACGCACCAGCGCCCGTCGTCGTAAAGCATTTCGAGGTGCACGGCTTCGGCGCAAACGCCGTGCAACGGCGACCAATGGATCGCCGACTGCTGGATCGCCCAGACCGCGTGGCCGGCGGCCTGCGCGGCACGCATCATGGCGATGCTGGAGTCCTTGGTGGCTTTGAGCGAATCGAGCGGGTCGACAATGAAGGCTAAGCGCATGAAGTATCCTCTCTGAACTGAAGCTGTTCGTCTGTATTCGTTTATTCGTCGGCGGGCGCCGTGCGTTCGAGTTCCAGCGAAGCGGCGAGCTGGGCGAGGCGGGCGACAACGCCGTACGCATAGAAGCGGTTGGGCGGTGCGTCCGGATTCTGGCCGCAGTCCGGTAGGCAGCAACTCGTCTCGAAAGCCAGCGGCTCGAAATGCATGCCGGGAGCGTTAAGGTTCTCGTCGATGCCGCGTCCACCGTGGACGCGGTAGAAACCGCCGACGACAAAGCGGTCGATCATGTAGACGACCGGTTCGGCGACTTCGGCCACGTCGTTCTTGACGACGCGCTCGAAGGTATGGACGCCCTCCTGGATGATGACCTGGGTGACGTTGAGTCCTTCCTTGATGACCGACATCTTGTTGCGCTGCTTGCGGTTGAGGCCGATGACCTCTTCGGCGCTTTTTGCCGTCATCACGCCCATGCCGTAGGTGCCGGCGTCGGCCTTGACGACGACATAGGGCGTTTCGGTGATGCCGTACTCGTTGTATTTCTCTCGAATCAGCGTCAGAACCGCATCGACGTTCGCGGCCAGGCATTCCTCGCCCTGGCGCTCGTGGAAATTGACGTGGCTGCACACCGAAAAGTAGGGGTTGATCTGCCAGGGATCGATGCCGACGAGCTTGGCGAATTCGTCGGCGACTTCGTCATAGGCGGCGAAGTGATTCGATTTGCGCCTTACCGCCCAGCCGGCATGCAGGGGCGGCAGCACGAACTGCTCGTTGAGGTTCTGCAGGATTTCGGGGATGCCGGCCGACAGGTCGTTGTTGAGCAGGACGGCGCAGGGATCGAAATCCTTGAGGCCAAGGCGGTAGCGCGTACGCACCAGCGGTTCGAGCAACAGCGACTGGCCGTTGGGCAATGCCACCGGCGTCGGTTCGGTGATCTCCGGCAGCAGCGAGCCAATGCGCACGTCGAGGCCGGTCAGGCGCAGGATATTGACGAGATGGGCGACGTTCTGCAGGTAGAAGACATTGCGCGTATGGTTTTCGGGGATCAGCAGCAGGCTCTTGGCGCTCGGGCAGATCTTCTCGATCGCGGTCATCGCCGCCTGTACGCAGAGCGGCATGAAATCGGCATTGAGATTGTTGAAACCGCCGGGGAACAGGTTCATGTCGACCGGCGCCAGCTTGAAGCCGGCATTGCGCAGATCGACCGAGCCATAGAACGGCGGGGTATGCTCCTGCCATTGGCCGCGCAGCCAGCGCTCGATTTCCGGCGCGGCGTTGAGGAAGCGGCGCTCGAGTTCGAGAATCGGGCCGTTCAGGGCGGTAGTGAGATGTGGGACCATGCGGTTCTCCTGGTGATCGTGTCGGTGGGCGCGGGCTAGAAACGCCGCTTGAGCCTGTCCCACCATGTTGAACTCGCTCCCGGCAGGAACGCGCGGAAACTTGACGGCAGTGGCGCATGTTCGAGGCTGCGCTGCGTGAAGAGGAAACGGCCGTCACAGACGAAGCCGAGGTCTTCCCAGTCGACGTCGTTGAGCGCTTCGGCCAGTTGCCGGACGTCGACGTCGGGATGGCGCGGAAAGATCGCCAGCACCGATCCGTCATAGTGCGGGCAGTCGTGCGTGAAGAAGGGACGCGGACGCCGCGTCTTGGCATTCACATAGACGCGTGGCTGTTCCGAGACGTGATAACCGCGCCCCCATTGCCACCAGTTCGAGGCGTCGAAAGAGCGGATGCGCCGGGCGATGAGCCGGTCCCGGTGGGGGAGTAGCGCTTCCGGCGGCGTCCCGCCGGGTTCGCACCAGATCATCCGCCGCGTCTTGCCGTCGCGCGCCGTCGATGAGCAGACGAAATCGCGGGTGCCATGCGCGTCGCTGGTGTACAGGTCGTCGGCGCCGGAGACCGCGCCGACCTTGACGAAGGCGACATCGGTCAGGTGCAGCGCGTATTCCTGGCGGGTGAAGAGCAGGTGTCCGTTGCTTTCAACGAAGCGCCGTTCCTCGGCGTAGAGGCTCTCCAGAAAGCTCGCATCCTGGCCGGCGCCGAGCGTGCTGTAACGGGTGCGATGGCTATGGTTGTCGCGTTCGAAGCGCCAGATGGCGCAGTTGGGCGCGGCGTCGTCGAAGAGGTGCAGGTCGCCGAGGTCGATGAAATCGGTGATCGTACCGGCCGCGAAGAGCAGGCGGTTGAGCGGCACGGCCGAGGTCGCCTTGAGCAGGTCGCGCGGCGTGATGAAGATCAGTTCGCCGCCGGGTTCGAGGTGGCGCAGGCATTTCTCGATGAAGAACAGGTACAGGTTGGCGCGGCCGTCGAGCACGCTGTGGCGGGTGAGCATGCGGGTGAATTCGGAGATGTCCTGGTAGCGGACATACGGCGGATTGCCGATGATCGTGGCGAACAGTTCGTCGTCGGGATAGGCGAAGAAGTCCATGACCTGCGCCGTTTCCGGGGCATGGCGCGCGTCGATCTCGACGCCGACGGCCCCCGGAAAATGCTTCAGGAAGGCGCCGTCGCCGCAGGCCGGTTCGAGCACGCGGCCTTGATTGCGTACCAGTTTGCGCATGCAATCGACGATGGCCGGCGGGGTGAACACCTGGCCGAGCAAGGCGATGTCGCAGGAAGGGGCGGTCGGCGCGTTGGCGGCGGGAGGCATGGGTCGAAGCGGATGTCGGGGAAAGCAAGAGTATAAGCTACTCGCTCGAACGAAAAGCGATTGCGGGGTCATCGAATCGGGTCTCTACAGTGGTACATTTTGGTTTTTCAGCCAAAGGAGACCGGCAATGCGAGTTTTGGTTCTGGGAGCGGGAGGAATCGGCGGCTATTACGGGGCGCGAATCCAGGCGGCAGGCGGCGATGTCACTTTCCTGGTGCGTCCGGGACGCGCCGAGCAGCTCAAGCGCGACGGCATCAACGTCTTCAGCCCGTTTGGCGATCTGCATCTTCCGGCGCGAGTGGAGACCAGGGAGACGCTCAATTCCAGCTACGACGTCATCATCGTGTCGTGCAAGGCCTTCGACCTCGACTCGGCGATGGATTCGATCGCGCCGGCGGTCGGCAAGGGCAGCGTGATCCTGCCGCTGCTCAATGGCGTTCGTCATATCGACTCCCTCGTTGCCCGTTTTGGCGCCGAGCATGTGCTGGGCGGTGTCGCCGCGATTTCGGTGACGCTCGCGCTCAATGGCGACGTCCAGCACCTCAACAAGATGCACCGCTTCATCACCGGTGCGCGCGGCGAGCCGGCGCCGGCAGTGCTGGCGCCGTTGGCACAGTTGCTGGCTACCGCGGGTTTCGATTTCGTGCTGTCGAACAACATCGATCAGGCGCTGTGGGACAAGTTTGTTTTCCTGACCTCGCTGGCCGGCGCGACCTGTACGATGCGGGCCAGCGTCGGGCAGATCATGGGCACGGTTGCCGGTGAAGCCTTCCTGAACGGTCTGCTCGATGAATGTGCAGCGGTGGCGGCAGCGAGCGGCCATACGCTGGCCGAGGCCCAGTTGGGCGCCTACCGGGGACAGCTGACCGACAAGAGCTCGGGCCTGATGGCGTCGATGCTGCGCGACGTCGAGAAGGGCGGTCCGACCGAGGCCGACCATATCCTTGGTGACATGGTCGCGCGTGCCAAGGCGCTTGGCGTCGCGACGCCCAATCTGTGCCTGGCCTACTCGCACCTGCAGGCCTACGACCTGCGCCGCAAGGCCGGCTGATCCGAGTCCGGGGCGGCGCCTTCCGACGGGGCGCCGCTGCGTCGGCCACTGATTTAATTCGGCAATTCCGGCGCGAAGGCGCTGGCTCGGGTACAATGCCGGGTTTTTCAACTGGCTGATTGTCCGAGGTTTTTGCGTGCTTGTCGTTGCCAACATTACCATGCAGTTCGGGGCCAAGCCCCTGTTCGAGAACGTCTCCGTCAAATTCGGCGAAGGTTATCGCTATGGCCTGATCGGCGCCAACGGTTCGGGCAAGTCGACGTTCATGAAGATCGTCGCCGGTGAGCTTGAGTCCACCGCCGGCAATGTCTCGAAGGATGCGCACGAGCGCATGGCCTACCTGCGCCAGGATCAGTTTGCCTACGAAGATCAGCGCGTCATTGATGTTGTCATGATGGGCCACGAGCAGATGTGGGCCTGCATGCAGGAAAAGGACGCGATCTACGCCAATCCCGAGGCGACCGAGGAAGACTACCTGCACGCCGCCGAACTCGAACATCATTTCGCGGAATACGGCGGTTACACGGCCGAGGCGCGTGCCGGCGAACTCCTGCTCGGTGTCGGCATTCCGTCCTCGCAGCATTACGGGCCGATGAGCGAGGTGGCGCCGGGCTGGAAGCTGCGTGTGCTGCTGACGCAGGCGCTGTTTGCCGATCCCGATATCCTGCTGCTCGACGAGCCGACCAACAACCTCGACATCGCCACCATCCGCTGGCTCGAGAACGTGCTCAACGAACGCAACAGCACGATGATCATCATTTCGCACGACCGCCACTTCCTGAACCAGGTGTGCACTCACATGGCCGATCTGGATTACGGCAAGATCACCGTCTATCCGGGCACCTACGACGATTTCATGGAAGCTTCGTCGCAGGCGCGCCAGCAGCAGAAGAGCGCCAACGACCGTGCCAAGGAGCGCATCGCCGAATTGCAGGAATTCGTGCGCCGTTTCTCGGCCAACAAGTCGAAGGCCAAGCAGGCGACCAGCCGCATGAAGCTGATCGACAAGCTCAAGCCCGAGGACATCAAGCCGTCGTCGCGCCAGTATCCGTGGATCCGCTTCGATTATGACGAGAAAGAAAAACTGCACCGGCAGGCTTTCGAGATCGAAAACCTCTCCTTCGGCTACGAGGGCGGGCGACGGATCTTCAACAATTTCAACCTGACGCTGAATGCCGGCGACCGTCTCGCGGTCATCGGCGAGAACGGCGTCGGCAAGTCGACCCTGCTCAAGCTGCTGGTCGGTGACCTGCAGCCGCAGCACGGCAGCATCAAGTGGACCGAAAAGGCGCGCTTCGGCTATTACGCGCAGGATCATGCCGAGGAATTCAAGCGCGAGCTCAATCTGACCGACTGGGTGGCCGACTATGCCCGCGCCAATTCAGCCGAGGGCGAGGATCTCGAAACGCTGATCCGTGGCACGCTCGGGCGTCTGTTGTTCTCGGGGGACGACGTCAAGAAGCCGGTCAACGTCCTTTCCGGGGGCGAGCAGGGACGGATGATCTTCGGCAAGCTGATGCTGCAGAAGCCCAATGTCCTCGTCATGGACGAGCCGACCAACCACCTCGACATGGAATCAATCGAGTCACTCAACACCGCGCTCGAAAAATACAAGGGGACACTGGTGTTCGTTTCGCACGATCGCGAGTTCGTCTCGTCGCTGGCGACGCGCGTCCTCGAGATCCGCGACGACGGCAGTCTCATCGATTATCCGGGTAACTACGAAGACTACCTGGCCAGCCAGGGCATCGACTGAGGAGCGCCTCATGTGCAGTGCGTTGGTTTCGTGGGTCTTGCGTCTGATCGGCTGGCAGGCGGTCTTGGTGCCGCCGCCCGGCCCCAGGTCGGTCATCATGTTCTACCCGCACACCTCGAACTGGGACTTTCCCCTGGGGGTGCTGTTCAAGGCGCGCTTCGGCTTCGACGTTCATTGGGCGGGCAAGGACACGCTGTTCCGCTTTCCGCTGCGCCGTCTGCTGCTGTGGCTCGGCGGCGTGCCGATCAACCGGCGCGAGCGTACCGGCATGATCGGTCAGATGGTCGCGCGTTTTGCCGAGAGCGAATCCTTCCATCTGTGCATCGCGCCCGAGGGCACGCGCAAGAAGACGGATCACCTGAAAACCGGCTTCTACCGTCTCGCGCTGGCGGCCGGCGTGCCGCTCGGACTGGCCATCGCCGACTATCGCACCAAGCGTGTCGGCATTGAGCGCTGGGTTGTCCTGAGTGGCGACGAAGCGGCCGATCTGGCCCTGCTGCGCGACTTCTACCGCGACAAGCAAGCCTTCGACCCCGCCAAGGCCGGCGACATCGCCTTTCGTCGCGACTGAACTTAGCGCCTATTTCGGCAGACGCTCCCGCGTGCTGGCGTCTGTCGCGGCGTCGGTGCTGGCCTGTTTGGCCCTGCGCTCGGCGAGGCGTCTTTCGCGTTCGGCCTGGCGTTCCTCGCGGTCCTTCTGCTCTGCGGCAGCCTTTTGCCGGTACTGAGCGGCCTGTTCCGCCTTTTCGGCGATCTTGCGTTCACGTTCGGCGGCGCGCGTCGCTTCCTTGCTGCGGAATTCGTCCGTCTGAGCATGCTGTTCGGCTTCGCGCGCCGGGGCGTCTGCCTCGCGTTTGGCTTCCTTGGCTTCAACTTCGGCGCGGCGGGCGTCGCGCTGAAAGGCGCGGGCCGGGGCGTCGAGTTCCCGGGCGGCGACATTTGCGGCGGTATGACGTGCCTTGGCATCCTTGAGGCAGCCGCTGACTAACACTTTTTTATAGCAGGCAGCCTTGTCCTCGGCGTACTGGTCGGTCGCCGCCTGCTTCATTGCGCTGGCCCGGTTGCGTTGCGCTTCAGCCTGTTCCGCCGTTTGCGGCACTTCCAGCGCGCCGGCACACAGCGGTAACAGCAGCGCGCTGAGCAGCACCGGGATCATCCGCTCTCGAATCGCCGCCATCGCCAATCTCCAATCACGTTGTACAGAAAAGTACGATTTTCGCATGACGCGTCCCAAAAGCGGGGCGCGGTTTATTTGTTCGTGCCGTGTTCGGCGCGCATGAAATCAGTGACGGACGGGTAGAACGCATGCTTGCCGAGCCGACTGCCGAGGCCGGCGCGGTCGATCTTGCGCCGCACGTTCGAGCGCAGGCCGCAGATGACCAGCCGGGTGTCGAATTGACGGCAGTCGTCGGCGATCTCGGCGAGCGTCTCGATCCCCGTCGCGTCGATGAAAGGCACGCGCCGCATGCGCAGGATCAGCGTGTCGGCATGCGCCTGGACGCTTTCGAGTACGCGTTCGAGCTTTTCGGCGGCGGCAAAGAAGAACGGACCTTCGATGTCATAGATCATGGTGCCGGCCGGCAAATCGAAGTCTTCATGTGCAGTCGCCGCCTTGAAGCTCTCGTTGTCGTTTTCGATCCGCACGGCGTCGGCCATGCGTCGCATGAAGAGCAGCGAAGCGAGGATGACACCGACATTGACGGCGATGACGAGGTCGGAGAAGACGGTGAGGGCGAAAGTTACCAGCATGACGCCGACGTCGGGTGACGGTGCCGTGCGGGCCATGCGCAGGAAATGCCGGACTTCGCTCATGTTGTAGGCGATGACGAAGAGGATGGCGGCGAGCGAGCAGAGCGGGATGTAAGCGGCGAGCGGCGCCAGCGCCAGAATGATGGCCAGCAGCGTGATGGTGTGAATGATGCCGGCGACCGGGCTGTTGCCGCCGTTGCGGATGTTGGCGGCGGTACGGGCGATCGCGCCGGTGGCGGCGAAGCCGCCGAACAGCGGCGAGACGATGTTGGCGATGCCCTGGCCGATGAGTTCCTGGTTTGAGTCGTGGCGGGTGCCGGCCATGCCATCGGCGACGACGGCGGACAAGAGCGATTCGATGGCACCGAGCAGGGCGATGGTGAAGGCCGGGCCGATCAGGTGCAGGGCGTCCGAAACGGTGAAGGCCGGAACCGAGAAGCTCGGCAGGGTTTGCGGGATGCCGCCGAAGGCGCTGCCGATGGTGGCGACGCCGTCGAAGTGAAAGATGGATTGCAGTACGGTCGCCGTCACCATGGCGACCAGCGGCGCCGGGACGCGCTTGGTGACGCGCGGGGTCAGGATCAGCAGGGCGAGGCTGAGTGCGGCGAGGCCGGTGGTGGCGAGGTGCAACTGCGGCAGCGCGGTCAGCAGTTGCCAGAGCTTTTCATGGAAATGCGTTGCCGATCCGCTGAGCGCCAGTCCGAAGAAATCCTTCCACTGGCCAATCCAGATGATCACGCCGATGCCGGTGGTGAAGCCGATGATGACCGGGTCGGGAATGTACTTGATGACGCCGCCCATGCGCGCAAGACCCATGGCGACGAGCATGCAGCCGGCCATCAGGGTCGCGACCTGCAGGCCGACGATGCCGTACTGGGCGGTGATGCCGGCGAGGATGACAATGAAGGCGCCGGTCGGGCCCGAAATCTGCGTGCGGCTGCCGCCGAACAGCGAGGTCATCAGACCGGCGACGATGGCCGTGTACAGGCCTTGTTCGGGCTTTGCCCCGGAGGCGATGGCGAAGGCCATGGCCAGCGGCAGGGCGATGATGCCGACGATGACGCCGGCGACGAGGTTCTTGGGGAGGTGTTTTTGCTGCAGCAGCCCGGCGCGGGCGGCTTCGACGATCGCGATCATGCCGTTTTCCGTGGGAAACACTGCGACCGCGCAAGGGGTCGCGGGATGAAATGTTAAAAAATGTGCGTCGCATTATAATGAAACTCTCATCTGAAAGGAAACTCGGGAGGCATTCATGGAAAATCGTACGGCCCGGTTGACGGTGCTGATCGATCCGCGCAAGAAGCAATTGTTCGAGGATTTATGCGCCCGCCAGGATCTGAATACCTCGCAGGTGGTGCGCCGTCTCATCCGCCAGTATTTGCTTGATCACCTGAGCGACGAGGAAACGCCGGACTGGTTGCGGGCGCCGTCATCACGGCGTGAAGAAGGGAAATAGGGCGCCGAAACGGGGTTTCTTGCGCTTGATCCCATGTGGAAGCGGGCTTTTTGATAGAATAGCCGGCTGTTTTTCTTCTTGTTTTCGTTATTTTGGAGCGCGTTGTGAGAATCGTCTGTCTCGATCTTGAAGGTGTTCTCGTTCCCGAAATCTGGATCGAGTTTTCCAAGCGCACGGGCATTCCCGAGCTACGCCGTACGACGCGCGACGAACCCGACTACGACAAACTCATGAAGTTTCGTCTGGATCTGTTGCGTCAGCATGGCCTTGGCCTGCCTGACATCCAGAAAGTGATTGGCGAAATGGGGCCGATGCCGGGCGCACGTGCCTTTCTCGACAGTCTGCGCGAGCGCTATGAAGTCATCATTCTCTCCGATACCTTCTACGAGTTCGCCCATCCGCTGATGCGCCAGCTTGGCTGGCCGACGCTGTTCTGCCACAGCCTCGAAACCGACGCCGACGGCATGCTGGTCAATTATCGCCTGCGCATGCCGGACCAGAAGCGCGAGGCGGTCAAGCGCCTGCGCGAGATGAACTTCACCGTTGTTGCCGCCGGCGATTCCTACAATGACACGGCGATGCTTGGCGAAGCCAACGGCGGCATCCTCTTCCATCCGCCGGAGAACGTGATCCGCGAGTTTTCGCAGTATCCGGTGACCCTGAACTATGACGAATTGCGTGCCGAGATCGACAAGGCCTTTGCGCGCGTCTGACTCCCATCCATGTATTCACAACGCTTCTATACCCTGACTGCCTCCTGTCCCGACCGGGTCGGGATCATTGCACGCGTCGCCGGTTTCATCGCCGAGCATCACGGCTGGATTCTCGAATCGAGCTACCACTCGGACGACGGCGGCGGCGACACCGAGAGTGCGCGCTATTTCATGCGGCTGGAGGTCAAGGCCGATTCACTGCCCTTCCATCTGGCCGAGTTCCGCGAGCGTTTCCGGCCGATTGCCGAAGAGCTCGAGATGGACTGGAAGATTTCCGACTCGGCCGTCAAGAAGCGCGTCGTCATTTTCGTCAGCAAGCAGGAACATTGCCTTTATGACCTGCTCGCTCGTTGGCAGTCGAAGGAACTCGACATCGAGATTCCCTGCGTCATCTCGAATCACGACACCTTCAAAGGTTTCGTCGAGTGGCACGGCATTCCTTTCCACCATGTGCCGGTTACTGCCGACAACAAGGCGGCGGCCTATGCCGAAATGCGGCGCCTGTTCGAGGAGGTGCGCGGCGACACCATGGTGCTGGCGCGCTACATGCAGATCATTCCGCCGGATATCTGTGCCGATTACCCGGGCCAGATCATCAACATCCACCACTCCTTTCTGCCCAGCTTTGTCGGTGCCAAGCCCTACCATCAGGCCTACCAGCGCGGTGTCAAGCTGATCGGCGCCACCTGCCATTACGTCACCAGCGCCCTTGATCAGGGCCCGATCATCGAGCAGGACGTGATCCGCATCGACCATTCCGATTCGGTCGATGACATGGTCCGCTACGGCAAGGACATCGAAAAGGCAGTACTGGCGCGCGGTTTGCGCTATCACCTCGAAGACCGCGTCCTCGTGCACGGCAACAAGACGGTGGTATTCCGATAGGCAGGTTCACGGCCGGCACGGGCGTTCGTCGCCTGGCTGCCGGCGACTGAAAGCATTCGATGATTTCTCTCAGGAACGTGACGCTGCGGCGCGGTACCAAGGTATTGCTCGACGCGGCGTCGGTCACGGTCAATCCGGGTGAAAAGGTCGGCCTGGTCGGCCGCAACGGCGCCGGCAAGTCCTCGTTGTTCGCCCTGCTGGCGGGCAATCTGCACGAAGACGGCGGCGAATTCCTGCTGCCGCCGTCGTGGCGCATGGCGCAGGTGGCGCAGGAAATGCCGGAGACGGAAGAAAGCGCCACCGATTTCGTCATCGCCGGCGATAGCCGCCTGATGGCGGCCGAGGCCGAGGTCAAGGCCGCCGAGGCCGACGGCGACGGCGAGCGCATGGCCTACGCCTATACCGCCCTGCACGATGCCGGTGCGCACGATGCGCAGGCGCGGGCGCAGGCGCTGATCCTCGGACTCGGCTTCAAGACGACCGAACTCAATCATCCGGTGAGCAGCTTCTCCGGCGGTTGGCGCATGCGCCTGCAACTGGCGCGGGCGCTGATGTGCCCGTCGGACCTGCTGCTGCTCGACGAACCGACCAACCACCTCGACCTTGATGCGCTCGTCTGGCTTGAGAGCTGGCTCAAGCGTTACGAAGGCACGATGATCGTCATCAGCCACGACCGCGAGTTCCTCGATGCGGTGACCAATGTCACGCTGCATATCGACGTCGGCCGGCTGACCCGCTACGGCGGCAATTACAGCACCTTCGAGGAAACGCGCGCGCAGCAACTGGAGCTGCAGCAGGCGGCCTACGACAAGCAGCAGGAAAGAATCGCGCATCTCACCTCGTTCATCACTCGGTTCAAAGCCAAGGCGACCAAGGCCAAGCAGGCGCAGAGCCGGGTCAAGGCGCTCGAACGCATGGAAAAGCTGGCGCCGGTGCTGGCGTCCGCCGAATTCACCTTCGAGTTCAAGGAACCCGCCAACCTGCCCAATCCGATGCTGGTCCTGGGTGACGTCGATTGCGGCTATGCGCCGGCCGAGGACGCGGCCGCGGGCGCATTGCCGACGGTGATCGTGCGCAAGGCAACGCGCACGGTGAATGCCGGACAGCGCATCGGCATCCTCGGTGCCAACGGCCAGGGCAAGTCGACGCTGGTGAAGACGATCGCCCGTACCCTGGCGCCGTTATCGGGGACCGTGACCGAAGGCAAGGGGCTGTCGATCGGCTACTTCGCCCAGCAGGAACTCGATGTTCTGCGCCCCCAGGACAATCCGCTCGAACACATGGTCCGGCTGGCGAAAGAGGCCTTGCCTGACGGCGAGTCCGGTCGCGAGCAGGATTTGCGAACCTATCTCGGCGCTTTCAATTTTTCCGGCGACATGGTCAAGCAACCGGTCGGCACGATGAGCGGCGGCGAGAAGGCGCGTCTGGTCCTGGCGATGCTTGTCTGGCAGCGTCCGAACCTGCTGCTGCTTGACGAGCCAACCAACCATCTCGATCTGGCGACGCGCGAGGCCTTGTCGGTGGCGCTGAACGAGTTCGAGGGCACGGTCATGCTCGTCAGTCACGACCGGGCCTTGTTGCGGGCGGTGTGCGACGAGTTCTGGCTGGTCTCGCGCGGGACGCTGGCGCCCTTCGATGGCGACCTCGACGATTACCAGCAATTCCTGCTCGACGAAGCCAAGCGCGTACGCGAGAGCATCAAGGCGTCGCAGAAGGAGGCACGGGCTGCGGCCGCGCCGGTTATGCCGCCGGTAGCCAAAAAGTCGTCGTCCAATCTCAAGGCCTTGCAACGCGATCTCGGCAAGCTTGAACAGCAGATGCTCGAATTGCAGACGCAGAAGAACGCGATGGAAGCACGATTGTCGACGCTGGCCGATCCGCAGGAAATCGGCGAACTCGGCATGAAAATGCAGGCCATCGATGAAAGTCTGGCTGACATCGAGGATCGTTGGCTGGCAATTTCAGAAGAGATCGAGGCGCTTTCCTCCTGAATGCAGCGACGGTTATGATTTGGCCGTCGTCATTGCGTGGAGGAGTTCGCCGTGGATGCTGCTGTGATCGATCATTTGCGCGGCTGGATTGGCAAGTCGCAAACAGATGAGGACCTGATTTCGGAACGGCAGGCGCGCCTGATGGCGGCGACCGTCGACTATCCGCCGGAACGGATTTCGGTGGGACAGCCCCTGCCGCCGTTGTGGCACTGGGTCTATTTCCTGAACGGCCTGCCGCCGGCCGAACTGGGTCGCGACGGGCATCCGGCGCGAGGCGGCTTTCTGCCGCCGGTGCCGCTCTCCAACCGGATGTGGGCCGGTGGCCGCGTCACTTTTCTGCAGCCGATTCCGATCGGAGCTTCGGTGCGCAAGGTCTCCCGCATTCTTTCGGTCGAACACAAGCAGGGCCGGTCGGGCGATCTCGTCTTCGTGACGGTGTTGCATGAGTTGTTTCTGGCGGATGGCGCCCTCTGTCTGCGCGAGGAGCACGATATCGTCTATCGCGAGCCGCAACCGCTCGCCAAACCGGTGCCGGTCGCCGATGCGGCTAATCCGGCGGGCGTGTCGCGCAACCTCACGCCGACATCGACCCTGTTGTTCCGGTACTCGGCGCTGACCTTCAATGGCCACCGGATTCATTACGATGCCGATTATTGTCGTGAGGTCGAGGGCTACCCGAATCTCGTCATCCACGGTCCGCTCAACGCCACCTTGCTGGCGCAATTGGCCGAGGCAGTCGGCGGTCGCCCGATCCGCGAGTTTTCCTATCGGGGGGTTTCACCGGCATTTCTCGGCGAGACGATCAGCTTCAACGCCCAACTCGATGGCGATGTGGTCCGGTTGCGCGCCCTGCTGGGCAACGGCGCGCCGAGCATGCAGGCGGAGGCACGGCTGGGCTGAATGGCGCGAAAAAAAAGGCGCCACGAGGGCGCCTGAGGGGGGTATGTCATGGGGAAGATATGCGGCCCAAAAGGACCGGCCCTAACCCGAAGACAGAATGACGTATCCCGATTTTCGGCGCAATCCGTAGTTTCCGCAGAGAACTGCGGGAACTACGTAGTTGACTCTGTAGTATCCGCAGGCGGGTCGGCAAAACAACGGGCGATGTCCTCGAACTGTTCGGCGCAGTCGAGCATGCAGTCGAGAATGTCGGGGTCGAAATGGCGTCCGCGTTCGGCGCGCATGATGTCCACGGCTTCAGCGTGCGGGAACGCGGGCTTGTAGCTGCGCCGCGAAATCAGCGCATCGTAGACGTCGGCGACCGCCATTAGCCTCCCGGCCAGGGGAATCGCGTCGCCGGCCAGTTTCCGCGGGTAGCCACAGCCGTCCCAGCGTTCGTGGTGTGTCAGCGCGATCTGACGGGCGTAGCCAAGGAAGCTGGCACTGCCTTCGCCGATTTCGCGCTCAGCTGCAGCAATCGCTTCGGCGCCGAATTCGGCGTGCCGTTGCATGATCAGACGCTCGTCCGGCGTCAACTTGCCCGGTTTGAGCAGGATGTGGTCGGGGATCGCGACCTTGCCGATGTCGTGGAGCGGCGCCGATTTGAACATCAGCTGAATGTTGGTCTGGGTGAGTTCTGCGGCGAAACGCGGATGGCGGACGAGCTTTTCGCACAAGGCGAGCAGGTAATGCTGCGTCCGCCGGACGTGGTTGCCGGTTTCGTTGTCGCGCGCTTCGACGAGGGCGCAGAACGCTGAAATGATCGCGCTTTGCGCCGAGATTAGCTGTTCGGTGCGCCGCACCAGTTCGTCCGATTGTTCCTGGATCTTGCGCGTCCGCTCGATCACCAGCTTTTCCAGGCCCCGGTTCTGATTCTGCAGGGCGTGACGTGCCTGGCTGAGCAGCAGATGGTTGCGGACGCGGGCGCCGAGCACCGGTGGCGACAGCGGTTTGTGCAGGAAGTCCTCCGCCCCGATCGACAGCGCATAAGCTTCCTCGTCGGTACTTTCCAGGCCGGTGAGAAAGATGACCGGGATGTCGCGCGTGATCGGGTTGCTCTTGAGCCAGTTGCACAGCGCATAGCCGTCAGGCATCGGCATGACGATGTCGAGGAGGACGAGGTCGGCTTTGTGACCGGACTCGAAGTAGTCGATCATCGCCTGGCCAAGATTGAAGGTGATGACGTCGTAGCTCTTGCCGAGATAGTCCTCGATGATCAGGAGATTGTCGGGTTGATCGTCGACGGCGATGACCTTTTGTCTCATGATGGTTTCGTCGGTTGCGCGGTGTTGGCGAGCCAGTTCCGGCAGGTGCCGAGTACCGCCTCAAGGATGGTTTTCAGTTCTCGTGCGCGCGCGAGAGTGTCCGGCTCGCCGCTGCGGGCGGCGGTCTGGGTCTGTTGGGCGATATCGCGCAAGCGGTTGGCCATCAGGTTGCCGCCCGTGCCCTTGAGTCCATGGGCAATGCGCCCGATTTCGGCGATGTCGCCGGCAGCGATGAATTCCGCCAGTTTTTGCGGCGTTTCGGCATAGTAGTCGAGGGACGAGTGGAGCAGCTTGGCGACAAACTCGGTGCGGCCGCCGAACCGGCGAAGCAAGCCGTCAAGATCGAGCGGTGACGTATCGGTGGCGCTGCGTTTTTCGGGCGGCGTCGCTGCAGGCGGCGCCAGAACATCGTCTTTCACCGGCGCAGCGCGGACCAGCCAGCGGGTCAGCGCCTCGAACAATTGATCGGGATCGACGGGTTTGGCCACATGGTCGTTCATCCCGGCGTCCAGGCAGCGCGCACGATCGACCGAGAACGCGTTGGCGGTCATCGCCAGGATCGGGGTGGTAGCGTATTCCGGCATTTGCCGTAACCGCCGGGTGGCTTCGAGGCCATCCATGCGTGGCATCTGCACGTCCATCAGAATCAGGTCGTAACGGCGTTTTGCCGCTTTTTCCAGTGCTTCGATCCCGTCGCTGGCGACGTCTACGGTCAGGCTGGCCATGCTCAGGAGGTCGCGCGCAACTTCCTGGTTGATCGGGTTGTCCTCGACCAGCAGCAGTGTCGCCGGTCCGGGGGACTGCGTTGTTTCCTGCGGATTGCGACTTGTCGGCGCTTGCTTTTGTGGTTCGAGCAGGAGCAGCAAGGTATCGTAGAGGGAGGATGAGGTCACCGGCTTCGGAAGAAAGGCCGAGAAACCCGAATTGGCGTACTCGCTCGATTCCTGCAGATTGCCGTTGGCCGAAACCATGATCAGCTTGGGTTTTCGCTCGATCGGTAATCCGTTCAGGCGTCTGGCGGTCGCATAGCCGTCCATGCCGGGCATCTGCCAGTCGATCAGCGCGACGTCGAATGCTCGTCCGGCCTGGTCGGCCTCGACGACGGCCGTAATCGCGGCTTCGCCGGAAGCGACCGCGTCACCTTGAAGTCCGAGATTCTCCAGCGTTGCCAGCAGGGGTTCACGGGCTTCTTCGAGATCGTCGACAATCAGCACGCGGACGGCGCGGCGCAGTTCCTGTCCGAGCTGCGGCCAAGAGACGTCGCTGAGCGCACGCAGTGGCAGTTCGAGCCAGAAACAGCTACCTTTTGACGGTTCGCTCTTGCATCCGACCGTGCCATCCATCAACGTTGCCAGGCGCCTGCAGATGGCGAGGCCGAGGCCGGTACCGCCGAATTCGCGCGTGGTCGAGGCGTTGGCCTGTTCGAAGGCTTCGAACAGATGTGCCTGTTGTTCCTGCGTTATGCCGATGCCGGTATCGATGACCTCGAAGCGGATGGTCAGGATGTCGCCGCGTCGGTGAATGATGCGGCAGCGCAGGAGGACCTGCCCGACTTCGGTGAACTTGACGGCGTTGCTGACGAAATTGAGCAGGATCTGTCCGAGCCGCTTGCCATCGCCGTGCATCATCGGCGGCAAGTGATCGGTGTCAACGATCAGTTCAAGGTTCTTGCTGGTGATGCGGTCGCGCACCATGTCGGCAATGCTGACGATCAACTGGTCAACCGAGAAATCGTAGCTTTCGAGAATGAGCTTGCCCGCCTCGATTTTCGAGAGGTCGAGGATGTCGTTGATGATGCCGAGCAGATGCTGGGCCGAATTGTCGATCTTTTCGAGCCGGCGCACGGTCTGCCCTTCGGTGACTTCGCGCCGGAGCAGGTGCGTCAGGCCGATGATGGCGTTCATCGGTGTGCGGATTTCGTGGCTCATGTTGGCGAGGAAGGTGCTCTTGGCAACGTTCGCCGCCTCGGCGGCGAGCTTGGCGGCCTCCAGCTCGGCAGTGCGTTCGCCGATACGTTCCTCAAGCGTCGTATTCAGGTCGCGCAGGGCCTGTTCTGCCCGCCTTTGCTCGGTCATGTCGATGTAGGCGCAGAGAATCAGGCGATGGCCGTCCTGCTCAATCAGCCGCGACGAATGGAGAATTCTCAGGTGTTGCCCGTCGCGCCGTCGCACCCAGGCTTCCAGTTCGCATCGACCGTACTGTTCGAGCGCGCCGAAATAGGTCTTGCGATCTTCGGCGTTGACCCAGAAATTGAATTCCGTGGCGGTTTTTCCCTGGACGTCGTCGGCGGCATAACCGAAAAGCTCGAACCAGGCTTCGTTCCGGGTCGGATCGATGATCCGTGTTTCCCTGGGCGACAAGGAGTCTGTCAGCGAGAGTGGCAGGGGCGATTTCTCGAACAGCGCCTGGAAGCGCGATTCGCTGGCTCGCAGGGCTTCCTCCACGCGTTTACGTGCGGTGATGTCCTTGCCGGTGCCGCGATAGCCGGTGAAGCGGCCGTCGTCTGCAAACACCGGAATGCCCGAAATGCTGCGATAGCCGATCAGCGAACCGTCCTGCCCCAATGCGCCGAACTCGAGTTCGCGGAAAGCCTGGTGCGCCTCAAGACAAGCCCGGTGTGCGGCCCAGTCACCTTCTGTCAGCGTCGAGGGCATTTCCCAGCGACATTTGCCCATCAGCGATTCATGACCCAGCGAAAGCCGGTAGAAGTTCGAGGAGACGAAAGTGAAACGGAAGTGTTCGTCTTGCTCCCAGATCCAGTCGGATGACAGGTCGTTAAGGCTCTCGAGCATCGCGTTCTTGCGCCGCAGATCCTCGAACGCGGCCAGCAGTCGGGTCCGCATGCTTTCCATCGACAAGGCGACACGTCCCAGTTCATCGGGATAATCGGCGACGATCGGCGATTGCAGATCTTCCTCGGCGATGCGTTGTGCGGCCCGGTTGAGCCGGTTCAGCGGGCCGATCAGACGTGTGCGGAGGACCAGCGCAATCAGGGTGATGGAGAGGGCAATGATGACCAGTTGCTGGAGGAAATTCGTGTGCGACTGGCGTCGGTCGGCCTCAAGATAGGAGTCCATCGACAGGCCGAGGCGGAAGCGACCGACGATATTGCCCTTGTAGTCGATCACGGCTTCGCGGTGGACGGTCGTCTCCGGATTGTCCTGCGCCGAACGGAGGTCAACCACAGGTTTGCCGGACAGGGTGTCGATGACCGTGATCGAGGTGATGCGCCGGTCCTCCATGAAGGCCCGCACGATTTCGATCGTATTCGTTTCGGAAAAGTCCCAGAGCGCGCCACGCAGCGACGCTTCGAGCGCTTTCGATACGCTGGCGAGATCCGTTTCCAGGGCAGCGCGGGCGCGTGCTTCGGAGGACGAGGTCTGGATCAGGTAGAACGTGAAGGAGGGGATGACGAATGCGAGAAAAAGCGCGACGAAGACAGCCAGCTTCAGGCCATGCGGGCCTGGAGCAATGAGTGGAACTTTTGGCGACACAGCGTCGGGCTCATTCACATCGCTTCTCCTCATCGCACCCATATTACTCTCAAATATGCAGAGTTGATCCCTTCTTGTCCTGTAATGCTGTTGTATTTATTTGGATGTGGTTTCAGTGGGCTTCGTCCCAGTTGGGACCGACGCCGACCTCGACCGCCAGGGGAACGCTCAGGCCGCCCAACCGGGTCATTAGCGGCGGCAATTCCTCGCGAACGCGGGCGAGTTCGCCGTCGGGGACTTCCAGCACGAGTTCGTCGTGGACCTGGAGGATTTGTCGGGTCTGCAGGCCTTCCCGATCGATCCAGTTCTGTACCGCGATCATCGCCAGTTTGATGAGGTCGGCGGCGGTACCCTGCATTGGCGCATTGATGGCGGCACGCTCGGCGCCCTGGCGGCGGCCGACCTGCGCGGCGGTGATGTCCGGCAGCCAGAGTCGTCGGCCATAGACGGTTTCGACATAACCCTGCAGTTTGGCTTCGGTACGCGTGCGCTCCATGTAGCGTGCGACGCCCGGATATCGGGCGAAATACCGCTCGATGTAGCTTTGCGCGGCACTGCGTTCGAGATCGAGCTGGCGCGCCAGGCCGAAAGCGCTCATGCCGTAGATCAGCCCGAAATTGATGACTTTGGCGACGCGGCGCTGATCGGCGCCGACTTCGATCGGCGTGACGCCGAAGATCTCGGCGGCGGTTGCGCGGTGCACGTCTTTGCCGCTCGCGAAAGCTTCGATCAAGCGGGCGTCCTGCGAGAGATGCGCCATGATGCGCAGTTCGATCTGCGAGTAATCCGCCGAGACGATATGACATCCTGGTGCAGCGATGAAGGCGGCGCGGATACGCCGGCCTTCGCTGGTACGGACCGGGATGTTCTGCAGGTTGGGGTCGCTCGAGGCCAGTCGTCCCGTTACCGCGACGGCCTGGGCGTAGCTGGTGTGCACGCGACCGGTCTGGGCGTTGACCATGCGCGGCAACTTGTCGGTATAGGTGCCCTTGAGTTTCGCGAGTTGCCGGGATTCGAGCAGGAGCTTGGGCAGCGGGTAATCGAGGGCGAGTTCGGAGAGCACTTCCTCGTCGGTGGATGGCGTTCCCGACGGCGTTTTTTTCTTGACTGGCAATCCCAGCTTGTCGAAGAGAATCTCGGCAAGCTGTTTGGGCGAGTTGATGTTGAATGGCTGCCCGGCCAGTTCGTGCGCCTGGCCTTCGATTTCCAGCAGGCGTTTGCCGAGTTCATCGCTCTGCCGCGCCAGCAGGGCGCTGTCGATCAGCACGCCGGTGCGTTCCATGCGGAACAGAATGTCGCGGACCGGAATCTCGATCGTCTCGTAGATCCGCTTGAGACCCGTTTCGGCCGCTATTTGCGGGAAAAGCCGGGCGTGCAGTTGCAGACAAAGATCGGCATCTTCGGCGCCGTACTCGCCGGCCTGTTCGAGGGCGACCTGGTTGAAGCCGATCTGATGCGCACCCTTGCCGCACAGATCCTCGTAGGCAATGGTGTTAAGACCGAGATGGCGCAGCGCCAGCTGGCCGAGATCATGGCCCCGCACGCCCGACCTGCCGGCTTCGAGCACGTAGGACTGCAGCAGGGTGTCATGAGTGACACCGGCGAGCGCGATGCCGTGGTTGGCGAAGACATGCTGATCGTATTTGAGGTGCTGGCCGATCTTGGCGTGCGAAGGTGATTCGAGCCAGGGCTTCAGTCGCGCGAGCACCGCGTCGAGCGGCAGTTGCCGCGGGGCGCCCGGATAGTCGTGCGCCAGCGGCAGATAGGCGGCGTTTCCCTCGCTGGTGGCGAAAGAGATGCCGACGATACGTGCAGCGAACGGGTCGAGACTGGTGGTTTCCGTGTCGAGCGCGACGAGCGGCGTCTTTTCGAGCCGCTCGAGCCAGATGTCGAATGTCGGCCAGTCGAGGATCGTCGTGTAGTGGCGCGGTGCCGGCGCGAACAGCGAATCCGAAACGGGTGAAACGGGCGCAGTCGCCGCGGTTGCTGGCGTCGTCGCCTTATTCTCCTCGCTGACTTCCTTCAGCCACGACTTCATTTCGTAGCGCGTGAAGAGTTCGACCAGTTGCTCGCGATCGGTTGGCCGCGGGATGAGTTCGGTTGCACGTTGCGGCAGGTCCAGATCGCAGCGGATGGTGACGAGACGTCGTCCGAGCGGCAGGAAATCAAGCGCGGTGCGCAGGTTTTCGCCGACCACGCCGCCGATGTCGCCCGCTGCGGCAATGACACCGTCAAGCGATCCGTATTGCGTCAGCCATTTGACGGCGGTCTTGGGGCCGACCTTGGCGACGCCGGGGACGTTGTCGACGGCATCGCCGATCAGTGTCAGGTAATCGACGATACGCTGCGGCGGAACGCCGAATTTGGCGAGTACGCCAGCTTCGTCGAGCGTTTCGTTGCTCATCGTGTTAACCAGGCGGATTTGCGACGTGACCAGTTGCGCGAGATCCTTGTCGCCGGTCGAAACGACCACGTCGATGCCTTCGGCGGCGGCCTGGCGGGCCAGGGTGCCGATGACGTCGTCGGCTTCGACGCCGTCGACCATCAGGATCGGCCAGCCGAGCGCGGCGACGCCGGCATGGATCGGTGCAATCTGGGCGGCGAGATCGTCGGGCATCGACGGCCGGTTGGCCTTGTATTCCGGATACCAATCGTCGCGGAAGGTTTTGCCCTTGGCATCGAAGACGCAAGCCTTGTAAGCTACGTTCTGCCCCTTGAAGTCGCCGTCGAGCCGTCGCAGCATGTTGAGCACGCCGTAGATGGCGCCGGTCGGCTCGTTCTGCGAATTGCGCAGGTCGGGCATGGCGTGAAAGGCGCGGTAGAGGTAGGACGATCCGTCCACCAGCAGCAGGATAGGCTTAGTCATCGAGAAGGCACCATGAGCGAAAAACAGAAAGTCCCCCCGCTGGCCGATCCCGGCGCTTCCAAGTTCGCTGCCTCGCAGGAGGCCTGGCGAGTGTTCGGCATTATGTCAGAGTTCGTTGAGGCGACGCAGCGCCTGGCGGCAATCCGTCCGGCCGTGTCGATCTTCGGCAGCGCGCGGATCAAGCCCGGTTCCGAGTTTTACGCGCTGACCGAGGAGATCGCGCGCAAATTGTCCGATTCGGGTTTCTCGGTCATTTCCGGCGGCGGTCCCGGCATCATGGAGGCGGCCAACAAGGGGGCCTACTTCGGCAAGTCGCCGAGCGTAGGGCTGAATATCCAGTTGCCCCACGAGCAGATGGCCAATGCCTATCAGGATCTGTCGCAAACCTTCCGGCATTTTTTTGCGCGCAAATACATGTTCGTGCGCTTCGCCAATGCCTATGTCGTCATGCCCGGCGGTTTTGGCACGCTCGACGAGTTGCTCGAAGCGCTGACGCTGATCCAGACCGGCAAGAGCCAGAAAATCCCGATCATTCTGGTGCATGAGCCGTTCTGGCGCGGCCTCGTCGATTGGTTCCGGACGACGCTTGTTGAAGAAGGCATGATTTCGCCGGACGATCTCAATCTGGTTCAGGTGCTTGACCGGCCCGAGGACGTCGTCAATGCGATTTTCAAGCATTACGAGTCGCGCGGCTTCGCGCCGCTGCCCGCCGAACGGGAGATGTGGCTCAATCTGTAATACAATGTAACTATTCCCTTTATTCTGTCCTGCCCGGAAAACCACCATGTCCCGATCGCCCAGTTTTCTCGCCTTGCTGCTGTGTGTTTGCGCGGGTTCCGTCGGCGCCCAGGGGCAAGCCGTCCCGGCGCCGGTGAACGACGCGCGGCCGCCGGCCCTGGAAGTCATCGACGATTCGGTTGAGCCGCAGGTGACCATCCGCAAGCGCGGCGAAGACATGGTCGAGGAATACCGGGTGAATGGCGTACTCGTCAAGGTGGTGGTCACACCCGAGCATGGCGCGCCTTACACGCTGATCGACCCCAAGGGCAACGGCGTGCTGGTGCCGCTCGACCCAACGGGGCAGCAGATCAGCGTTCCGATGTGGGAAATCGGTACCTTCTGATCCGACACGCACCAGGCCATGGATGAATTTCCGCTCGCCGCGCCGGCGTTTTCCGGCGACAGCCGGACCGTTGATGCCGGCAATGCCTTCGACTGGTTGCGGCAAGGCTGGGTCGTGTTCATGGCACAGCCGGGGCAATGGCTGATCCTGTCGCTATTGTTGCTGATCATGATGCTGGGGATGTCCGTCGTGCCGCTGATCGGTACGCTGGCCGGCAACCTCCTGACGCCGGTGTTCCTCGCCGGTTTGCTGCATGCCTGTCGGCGTACGCTGAACGGCGAGACTCCCGAGGCTGGTGATCTTTTCGCCGGTTTCAAGGCTAATGCCGGAAATCTGATCATCATCGGCCTCGTCTATATGCTCGGCATGTTCGGCATTTTCCTGATCGGTCTGGCGATTGGCGGCGGTGGCCTGCTCGGCGGGATGATGGCCGGGAGCATGCTCGGGGCCGGCGTCGCCCTCGGTGGCGTGGCGCTGGCGATGCTGCTGTCGCTGGTTTTGTCGGTGCCGCTGTTCATGGCGCTCTGGTTTGCACCGGCGCTGGTGTATTTCAATCGCATGTCGCCGATCGAGGCGCTCAAGGCAAGTTTCGGCGCCTGTGCGAAAAATACCTTGCCTTTCCTGGTCTATGGGCTGATCGTCCTGATCCTGACCTTCTTTGCGGCCTTGCCGCTGTTCCTCGGTTTTCTCGTTCTCCTGCCGGTCATTGCCGGTTCGATTTACGTGTCCTACCGGGACATCTTCCTGGCCGACTGACGTGGCCTTCTCCGGGTTCCGATGCAAGCACTGACTCTCCCTGCGCGCCGTGGCTGGCGGTGGATTATCGACGGCTACGCGATCTACAGCAAAAGCCGGCTGATGCTTTCCCTGATCGTTTTCTCCTATTGGCTCCTGATGATGACGGTCAATTCGGTGCCGGTTGTCGGGCAGGTGATTGCCACGATCTGCCTGCCGGCAATGTCCGTCAGCATGATGAACGCGTTTCGTCGCATCGAGCAGGGCGGGCCGATTCTGCCGCCGGTCCTCTTCTCCGGTTTCTCGGCCCATGTGCCGATCCTGATGACACTCGGCGGGATCTATCTGTGCGCGGCGCTGCTCATCTTTGCGGTCACGTCACTGATCGATGGCGGCGTCCTCTTCAATTTGTTCGTCGTCGGCGGCGAGTTCGACGAGACCTTGTCGACCAACGCGGTGCTGGTTGCCGCACAAATCGCCACCGTACTTTTTGTGCCGCTCGTCATGGCCTATTGGTACGCCCCCATTCTGGCGGCATGGCATGGCTACTCGGCGGCGAAATCGCTGTTTTTCAGCCTGGTCGCCTGCATGCGCAACTGGCGTGCCTTTCTTGTTTATGGCTTTGGCCTGATCGGCTGCGGCATTGCCTTGCTGATGTTGTCCGGGCTCGTGTCCTCGGTGCTCTCGGGTGCTGGCAAACTGTCGTTCCTGGTCGTCGGTTTCATCGGCATGCCGATTGTCTATGCCAGCTTCTACGTCAGTTATCGCGACGTCTTCGTCGCCGTCGACGAGAATGCTTGAAGCATTGACGTTGCGTCCGCTTGGTATCTTCGGCGGCACTTTCGATCCCGTCCATTGCGGGCATTTGCGCCTGGCCGAAGAAGCCGCCGACGCGCTTGCACTTGAGACCGTGCGCTGGATTCCTGCCGGTCAGCCGCCGGCGCGACTGCGTCCGCCGCTGGCCAGTGCCCGGCAGCGCCTGGACATGGTGCGGCGCGCCATCGAAGGCAACCCCCGTTTCGAGATCGATGCTGGCGAGGTCGAGGCTGATCAGACGAGTTATACCGTCCTGACCCTGGAGCGCCTGCGTTTGGAGAAGGTGTGCGGTGCGGCGCGACCGCTCGTCCTGCTGACCGGCGCCGACGCTTTTGCCGGCATGTCGACTTGGCATCGGTGGGAACGCCTGTTTGAACTGGCGCATGTGGCGGTAGCGTGCCGTCCCGGCTATTCGATCCAGGCCGACAGTCTGCCGCCGTCGCTTGCCGAGGTCTACCGGCAGCGTTTGTGCGAGGACCCGGCTGAACTGGCGACATCGCCAGCCGGCAGGATCGTCAGTTTTTCCATGACGCCGCTCGGCATTTCGGCGACGCGCATCCGCGAGGCTCTGGCGCAGCGGGCGAGTCCACGCTACCTGTTGCCGGATGCCGTCCTCGACTATATTCAACATCATTCACTTTACCAGGAGAACTGATTCGCCTATGAACACTGCCCAGATCGAGAAGATCGTCATTGCCGCCCTCGAGGACATCAAAGGCAAGGACATCGAAGTCATCAATACCGCCGCGCTGACGCCCTTGTTCGAGCGCATCGTCGTCGCCAGCGGCGATTCCAATCGCCAGGTGCGTTCGCTGGCCCGCAACGTCGAGGACAAAGTGCGCGAAGCCGGTATCGAGATCCTGTCGACCGAAGGCGAGGATGGCGGTGAATGGATTCTCGTCGATCTCGGTTCTGTCGTTGTTCATGTCATGCAACCGGCGATCCGCGCGTACTACAACCTCGAAGAACTCTGGGGCGGCAAGGGTCCGGCCCGCGTGCGGGCGGCCTCGCATCCGGCCTGAGGTCCGGCGATGCGCCTGTCCATTTTCGCGGTTGGCCACCGGATGCCCGACTGGCTCGCCGATGGCTGCGCCGAATATGTGAAACGCATGCCGCGCGAACTGCCGCTGGCGGTCGTCGAGATCAAACCGGAGCCGCGCGGAAGCAAGACACGCGAGCAACTGCTGGCTGCGGAAAAAGTCCGTTTGCAGCAGGCCCTGCAGGGGTATTCCCGTATCGTTGTGCTCGATGAGCGCGGCGAAGATCTGACGACGGTGAAACTCGCCCAGAAGCTCGAAGGCTGGATGCGCGAAGGCGGCGACACGGCGTTCATCATCGGTGGCGCCGATGGAATCGATGCCGAGATCAAGCAGCGCAGCGACGCGATGATCCGCTTGTCGAGTCTGACGCTGCCGCACGCGATGGCACGCCTGGTGCTGTGCGAACAGCTCTACCGCGCGCACAGCGTCGTGCGTAACCATCCCTACCATCGCGAAGGATAAGCGGATGGCCCTCGAACTTGATGTGCCGGCGATCTATCTGGCATCGCGTAGCCCGCGTCGCCGCGAATTGTTGACGCAGATGGGTGTTTGTTTCGACGTCATCGCTTTTCGCGGTCCGCCGCGCGAAGATGATGAAACCGACGAGACGCCGCTGCCCGGCGAGCGGCCGATCGATTATGTCCAGCGTGTCGCCGAGGCCAAGGCACGTCACGGCGAGCGGATCATCGGATGGCGCCGCCTCGAGCGACGTCCGGTGCTGGCCGCCGATACGACATTGGAGTTTGACGATGAAATCATCGGCAAGCCGTCTGACGCCGATGATGCTTTTCGCATTTTGCGGCGCTTGTCGGGCAAGACCCACCGGGTGCTGACGGCGGTGGCGGTGGCAGGTGACGGACGCCTGGAAGCGGCCTTGTCGGTCAGTACGGTGCGCTTTGGCGTACTCGATGACGAGGACATCCGACGCTATGTCGCCAGCGGCGAACCGATGGACAAGGCCGGTGCATACGGGATTCAGGGGCATGCCGGGCTGTTCGTCGAGCACCTGGCCGGCAGCTATACCGGCGTGATGGGCTTGCCGCTATTCGAAACCGGCCGACTGCTGCGGCGTTTCAACGCATCTTATTGAGGCGACAGTCGAGCAGGTCGGCGACCTCGGCGATGCCGGTCGGGTGCGGCGTCAGTGGCGCCGGCATGCGCCAGAGCGCGGTCAGCGCATCGGCGAGATCGCCGGAATGAAGATTTTCGGTGTCGACTTCACGGCAGCGTGCGTGCTGTTCCAGCCATTCGATCAGGCAGTCCTGTTCGGGCCAGTCGCTTCGTCGCTGGTAGAGGACTGCGGTCCCGTTGCAGGCTGCTTCAGTGAAGGTGCCGTAGCCAGGCTTGGTCAGTACCGCGTCGACACTTGCCAGCAGGTCGGTGAACGGAAACTCGAGGGGCTCAAACGCGCTCATGTCAGTCCGGTCGATGCCCCAGCCGTGCGGTACGAGCCAACGGATGCCGGGGTGCCGCGGCCAGCGGTCGACCGGAAGCTCGTGTTCGATACCCCCGAAAGCGACCAGGACGATTCGGTCGTCATCGCAGGCCAGACGCGCGGCCAGTTCGCCGCGCCGATACTCGCCGAGCGAGGCGACTGGTCCAACGAGGCGGGTGTTGCCAAGCGTCGTCATCGACATGGCCGGCATCAGTCGGAGGAAGTGCTCGGCGGATGCGTAGGCGCCTTGAATTTCGGCATGGATCGGGGCGGCCCAATCGGCGTTGCCGAAGAAGTGGGTGAAGAGTTCTGCCCAGTTGAGCGAACACATCGTCAGCGCCGGAATGCAGGCCTCGGCGGCACCGGCGAGCGGCAGATAGGCGACGTCGGTCAGGACGAGGTCGGCTGCGCAGTCGGCGAGCAGTCGCGCTTCAGCGGCGATGCGCCGGGGCCAGTCAGCGTGGAAGTCACGGTAGCGGCGTGCGGTTTCTGCCACGTCAATGCTGACGGCATTGAGCATGGCGAAGCCGAAATCGGTGCAGCCGGCGATGAAGGCGAAATCACCGCGAATGCGTGCCCTGACGATCGCTTCAGGCAGGCCGCAGCGCACGGTCAGGCGCAGGTCGGGACGCCGGTCCTGCAGGGCGTTGAGGATCGGTGCTGTCTGGGCGAGGTGACCGAAACCGTGCGAGGAAACGTCGACAAAAAGATGCGGCATCGCTAAGCGGTGACGAAGCGCGCGAGCATGCCGCCCTGGCAGGGCTCGGCGAGCGGAATCCAGACGCGGTGGCCGTTGCCGGGGGCGACGTCGACAACCATGCCTTCGGCATTTTCCATGCGGTCGAGAATGAACTCGCGATTGCCGCCGGGGTGGACGAGTTCGAGGCGGTCACCGACCGCGAAGCGGTTCTTGACGTCGACTTCGACGAGGCCGCGCGCGGTGTCCAGACGGACGATGTCGCCAACATAACGACTGCGGCCCGATTCCGAGTGGCCGCGCAGGTAGTTCTGGCGTTCGGCATCGTGGTGACGCTGGTAGAAGCCGTCGGTATAGCCGCGGTTGGCCAGCCCTTCGAGTTCGCCGAGCAGGCGCGGATCAAGCGGGTGTCCGGCGAGTGCGTCGTCAATGGCCCGGCGATAGCTTTGCGCGGTGCGCGCCGCATAGTACGGGGACTTCGTCCGCCCTTCGATCTTGAGCGAATCGACACCGATGTCGACCAGGCGCTGCACATGCTCGATGGCACGCAGGTCCTTCGAGTTGAGGATGTAGGTGCCGTGTTCGTCTTCCTCGATCGGCATCAGTTCGCCGGGGCGTTCGCTTTCTTCGAGCAGCCAGACGTCGGCAGCCGCGTCTTCGGTGCCGGGGCGAACAGCATAATCCCAGCGGCATGAATTGGTGCAGCTGCCCTGATTCGAGTCGCGCCGGTTGAAATAGCCGGAGAGCAGGCAGCGCCCGGAATAGGCGATGCAGAGAGCGCCGTGCACGAAGACTTCGAGTTCGATGTCGGGGCATTCTTGCCGGATTTCGGCGATCTCGTCGAGCGACAGCTCGCGCGAGAGGATGATGCGTGTGATGCCGAGCTTTCGCCAGAAACGGACAGCGGCGAAGTTCACGGTGTTGGCCTGTACCGAGAGATGGATCGGCACGGTCGGCCAGTGTTCGCGGACGAGGTCGATCAGGCCGGGGTCAGCCATGATCAGGGCGTCGGGGCCGAGCGCGACGACCGGTGCCATGTCGGCGAGATAGCTGCGCACTTTGGCGTTGTGCGGCAGGACATTGCTGACGACATAGAACGATTTGCTCGCAACATGGGCTTCGGCGATCGCTTCGCCGAGGCGTTCGAGACTGCCGAATTCGTTGTTGCGGACGCGCAGGCTGTAGCGCGGCTGGCCGGCATAGACGGCATCGGCACCGAAAGCGAAAGCGGTGCGCATCATGGCGAGCGAGCCGGCGGGGGCAAGCAGTTCGGGACGGCGGGAAGCGTTTGGCATGCGCGGGGCGGCGTAAGGAGCGGGGAAAAAGGTAGAATGCAGCAGAAACCGGCATTTTACCCGGATCGGGCAGGACCATCGGATACCATGGCTGAAGACATCCTCATCAATTTCACGCCGCAGGAGACGCGCGTCGCCGTCATCTATCAGGGCGCCGTACAGGAATTGCACATCGAGCGCACGGCCAATCGCGGCCTCGTCGGCAATATCTATCTGGGTCGGGTCGTACGCGTCCTTCCCGGCATGCAGTCCGCATTCATCGATGTCGGTCTCGAACGTACGGCCTTTCTTCATGTTGCTGACATTTACGAATCGAGACCGGCCGGCGAACCGCCGCGCCCGATCGAACGCATCCTGCACGAGGGCCAGAGCATCGTCGTCCAGGTGATCAAGGATCCGATCGGCACCAAGGGCGCGCGCTTGTCGACGCAGATGTCGCTGGCCGGGCGCCTGCTGGTCTATTTGCCGATGGAAAAGCACATCGGGATTTCCCAGCGCATCGAGAACGAGGCCGGGCGCGAGGCCCTGCGCGAGAAACTGGCGCGTCTCGTGCCGGAAGATGAGTTGGGCGGCTACATCGTCCGGACCATGGCCGAGAATGCCAGTGACGAGGATCTGCTCAAGGACATGGCTTACTTGCGCAAGCTCTGGGGGAATATTGAGGAGCGATCGCGCACGCGCGCCGCGCCGTCGATGATCTACCGGGAGTTGTCGCTCGGCTTGCGCGTTCTGCGCGATTTCGTCAGTTCGGATACGACCGATATCGTCATCGATTCACGCGAGAACTTCCAGGCGCTGAAGTCATTTGCCGATATGTATACGCCGTCGGTGCTGCCTTTGCTGACGCATTACACCGGCGAGAGGCCGCTCTTCGACCTGCATGGCGTCGAGGACGAAATTCAGAAGGCGCTGGCACGGCGGGTTGACCTGAAGTCCGGCGGTTATCTGATTTTCGACCAGACCGAGGCGATGACGACGATCGACGTCAATACCGGCGGTTTTGTCGGCGTGCGCAATTTCGACGACACGGTTTTCAAGACCAACCTCGAGGCGGCGCAGGCTATCGCCCGGCAACTCAGATTGCGTAACCTCGGCGGTATCATCATCATCGATTTCATCGACATGGATAGCGACGAGCATCGGGCGGCGGTGCTGGCCGAGTTCAACAAGGCGCTGGCCAGCGATCACACGCGCCTGACGGTGAATGGCTTCAGCGCGCTCGGACTCGTCGAGATGACGCGCAAACGCACGCGCGAGTCGCTGGCTCATGTGCTCTGCGAGGAGTGTCCGACCTGCGGCGGTCGCGGCGAGGTCAAGACAGCGCGCACCGTCTGCTACGAAATCCTGCGTGAACTGCTGCGCGAGGCGCGTCAGTTCAATGCGCGTGAATTCCGTATTCTTGGCAGTGTGCCGGTGATCGACGTTTTCCACGACGAGGAATCGCAGGGACTGGCGATGCTGTCGGACTTCATCGGCAAGCCGATTTCGCTGCAGGCAGAACCCAGCTATACCCAGGAGCAATACGACATCGTGCTGCTGTGAAACGGGAAGGGCGCGAAATGCTGCACCGCGCCTAGACCGGAATGTCGGTGCGCTCGACGACGCGCCGCAGCACGAAGCTTGAGTGCACCCCGGTGACCCCCTGGATCCGGTTGATGCGGTTGAGCAGGAGTTCCTGGAATGCGTCCATGTCGCGAACGATCACTTTGAGTTGGTAGTCGGCGTCCTGGCCGGTAATCAGCAGGCATTCGAGCACTTCCGGCAGTTTCCGGATTTCCGTCTCGAAGTGCTCGAAGCGTTCCGGCGTGTGTGCATCCATGGCGATGTAGATCAGCGCGACGAGCGAAAATCCCAGGGCCTTTTCGTTGACCCGTGCGCGGTAGTCGCGGATGACACCGGCGTCCTCCAGCGCGCGGACACGGCGCAGGCATGGCGAGGGTGAAAGGCCGACGCGGTCGGCAAGATCTTGGTTGCTGATGCGTCCTTCCTGCTGGAGTACCTGCAGAATCGCGCGGTCATAGCGGTCGATTTCCATAAATATCTCACAATCTATTTGATTGGCAATTTTATTGCTTTTATAGGCAATTATATTAAAAAGCCTGCCAAAAAACGGCGGTGTCGCGTTGAAAATCGCAATCGTCTGCGCGGCTCCCTCGGCTAAGATACTGTCATCGAAATGAGTGTTGATTCCGGAGAGATGTCATGTTGAAAAATCCCGCCAGCAAATACAGTGCGTTTCCGCCGATCGCGTTGAGCGACCGGCGCTGGCCGTCGCAAACCATTACGCGTGCGCCGATCTGGATGAGTTCCGATCTGCGTGATGGAAACCAGGCGCTGTTCGAACCGATGAATGCCGAGCGCAAGATGCGCATGTTCCGGACCCTGTGCGCGGTTGGTTTCAAGGAAATCGAGGTTGGCTTTCCGTCGGCGTCGCAGACCGATTTCGACTTCGTCCGTACCCTGATCGAAGGCAAGCATATTCCCGATGACGTGACCATTGAAGTGCTGGCGCCGGCGCGCGCGGAACTGATCCGCCGTACCGTCGAGAGCCTCAAGGGGGCGCGGCGGGCCATCGTGCATATCTATAACGCCACGTCGAAGCCTTTCCGCGAAGTGGTCTTCGGCCTCAGCAAGGCCGAGATCGTAGGCATGGCGGTGTCTTCGGTGAAGCTTGTACGCGAGTTGTGCGACGCCCAACCGGAAACCGAATGGATGCTCGAATACAGCCCGGAGCATTTCACCGGGACCGAACTCGACTATGCCTTGGAAATCTGTGATGCGGTGACCGCCGCCTGGGGCGCGACGCCCACGCGCAAGGTCATCCTGAATCTGCCGACGACGGTGGAGATGGCGACGCCGAACGTTTATGCCGACCAGATCGAATGGATGCACCGGCATCTCGCTCGTCGTGACAGTGTCATCCTCAGCCTGCATCCGCATAACGATCGCGGAACGGCGGTCGCGGCCGCTGAAATGGCGTTGATGGCGGGCGCTGATCGCGTTGAAGGCTGCCTGTTCGGCAACGGCGAACGGACGGGCAACGTCGATCTGGTGACGCTGGCGCTCAACCTCTACACGCAGGGGATCGATCCGCAACTTGATTTTTCCGACATCAATGCGGTGGCGCGCACCTTTGAGTACTGCACGCAACTGCCGATTCACCCGCGTCATCCTTATGTCGGCGATCTCGTCTTCACAGCCTTCTCCGGGTCGCATCAGGATGCCATCCGCAAGGGCTTTGCCGTGCAGCAGCAGGATGCCACTTGGGATATGCCGTATCTGCCGATCGATCCGGCCGACCTTGGCCGCAGTTACGATTCGGTCATCCGCGTGAATAGCCAGTCGGGTAAGGGTGGCATCGCCTATCTGCTCGAAGCCGAGTATGGCATCACCATGTCGCGTCGCTTGCAGGTCGAGTTCTCGGGCGAAGTGCAGCGTTATACCGACACCCATGGCGGCGAGATGGAAGCGGCCGATATCTGGAACCTGTTCTCCGCCACCTACCTTGAGACGACGACGCCGGTGCGCTATCTCGAACATCATTTGTTCGAGGATGGCCAGGCGCAGGGCATCCGCCTGATCGCCGAAGTCGATGGCGAGCGGCAAGCGCTCATCGGTGAGGGCAACGGGCCGATCGATGCGGCGGTGCATGCGTTGAGCACGATTGGCTTGGGGATCGAGGTGCGCAATTACGAAGAACGTTCGATGGGCAAGGGTGGCAATGCCCGTGCCTGCGCCTTCATGGAAGTCTGCGGCGAAGGCGGCGAGCGCGAGTGTTTCGGCATCGGATTGGACGCCAATATCGTGACGGCCTCGATCAAGGCGCTGATGAGCGGCGTCAATCGTCTGTATGGGAACGGGAGGCCCGCCGACCCAGCCTGAGCGGTCAGATCGTCGTCGGATGGTGGCGGGAGCATGGTAGAATCACCTCCCTTCTCGCTTCCCTCCGATGGGTTCTGACTATGTTCTCGGGAATCGTTGCGGCCGTTGGCCGCATCACCGCTCTGACGCCTCGCAATGACGGCACGACCACGGTTCGCCTGACGGTCGATGCCGGTTCGCTCGACCTCGAAGACGTTGCTCTGGGTGATTCGATCGCCTGCAACGGTGTGTGCCTGACGGTCGTCGACAAGCAGCCTGGCGTCTTCTGTGTCGACGTCTCGCCGGAGACGCTGTCCTGTACCGTCGGTCTGGCCAAGCCGGGTCGCATCAATCTGGAAAAGGCGCTGTGCCTGGCCGACCGTCTTGGCGGTCATCTGGTGTCGGGACACGTCGATGGTGTCGGCACCGTGTTGCGTTTCGACCCGGTGGGCGACAATCGCCTGCTCGAAATCCGCGCGCCGGCAGCGCTCGCCAAGTACATCGCCCGCAAGGGTTCGGTCACGGTCAATGGCGTCAGTCTGACGACCAACACCGTCGAGAATGCCGATTTCACGATCAACCTGATTCCGCACACGCTGGAGGCGACGACGCTCGGCGCGATCCAGGCGGGCGATCTCGTCAATCTGGAAATCGACCTGATCGCGCGTTATGTCGAGCGAATGCTCAGCGGCGATGCGTCCGGGTCGCAAAAGGAGAATGTCTGATGTCGCCGTTCAGTTCATCGCCGGCGATTGCGCCGATTGAAGATATCGTTGCCGAATTGCGCGCTGGGCGCATGGTCATCCTCGTCGACGAGGAAGACCGTGAAAACGAGGGCGACCTGGTTCTTGCCGCCGAGCATGTAACGCCCGAGGCGATCAATTTCATGGTCACGCATGCGCGCGGTCTCGTCTGCCTGACGATCACCGAGGCGCGGACCCGTCAGCTGGGCCTGGCGCCGATGGCGCGCGACAACAAGAGCCCTTACAGCACCGCGTTCACCGTCTCGATCGAAGCCGCCGAGGGGGTGACGACAGGGATTTCGGCGCAGGACCGGGCCAACACCATCCGCGCCGCCGTGGCGCGCGATGCCAAGCCGGAAGACATCGTCCAGCCCGGGCATATTTTCCCGATCACGGCGCGCCCCGGTGGTGTGCTTGTCCGAGCCGGACATACCGAAGCCGGTTGCGATCTGCCGCTGATGGCCGGGCTCGAGCCCTCGTCCGTGATCTGCGAGATCCTCAAGGAAGACGGGACGATGGCGCGGATGCCGGATCTGGTCGAATTCGCCCGTCAGCATGGGCTCAAGATCGGTACCATCGCCGATCTGATCCAGTTCCGCAGCCGTAACGAGACGCTGGTCGAGCGCACGGTGTCGAAGCCGGTGCGCACCGCACGCGGCGAATTCATGCTGCATGCGTACACCGACCGGGCCAGCAACGAAGTGCATCTGGCGCTCGCCAAAGGAGACATTTCTCCCGAGAAGGAAACTCTGGTGCGCGTTCATGAACCGCTCAACGTGCTCGATTTCCTCGATCTCGACAACGGTCGCCACGCTTTTTCGCTCGACGCAGCGATGCGCCTGCTGGCGGACGCCGAGACCGGTGTCATCGTGCTCATGCGCCGTCATGACAACGAGTTGGACCTCGTCAAGGCCCTGTCCGAACAGGCGCCGGCAAAGCGTCCGGCGGCAAAGTGGGACCCGCGTATCTACGGTATCGGCGCGCAAATTCTGCGCGACCTTGGTGTCCGGAAGATGCGCCTGATGGCAAGTCCGCGGCGCATGCCGAGCATGACCGGCTTCGATCTCGAAGTGACCGGTTATGTGGCGACGCCGGATGAGCAGGATGCTGCCGCATCCTGTACCGCGAATCGATGACCGTCACTTTCCAGGAAAGGCCGAATCATGCCGCGCTTTGACAACATTTATGAGTATCCGTCGAACCTCAATGGCGAGGGACTGTCCGTCGGCATTGTCATGAGCCGCTTCAACCAGGATATCTGCGAATCGCTGCTGGGGGCCTGCGTCGCCGAATTGCGGCGGCTCGGCGTCGATGACGGCGACATCGACATCGCGACGGTGGCCGGCGCACTGGAAATCCCGCTCGTGCTCCAGAACATGGCGCAAAGCGACCGCTATGACGCGCTCATCGCGCTCGGGGCGGTGATCCGTGGCGAGACCTACCACTTCGAAGTCGTGTCGAACGATTCGTGCCGCGCAGTCATGGATGTGCAACTCGATACCGGCATTCCTGTCGCCAATGGCATCCTGACCTGCGAGAACGACGAGCAGGCGCTTGCCCGGACACGCGAGAAAGGCTCGGATTGCGCCCGAACAGTGATTGAAGTGGCGAACCTGCTGCGCGCCATGGACGAGAGACCCGTATGAACGAAGAAACATCGAATAAGCCGGCCAAGCCGGTGAACAAGTCGCCGCGCCGCCGTGCGCGCGAATTCGCCCTGCAGGGCCTGTACCAATGGCGCCTGAGCAGCAACGACGAAGCCGCCATCGAAGCGCATCTGCGCGACAGCGAAGAGTTCGGCAAGGCCGACCGTGAATTCTTCACCGGTCTGCTGCGCGGCGTGCTCGCGCAGGAGTCCGAGTTGCAGGCGGCGCTACAGGCGTATCTCGACCGGCCGTTTGCCGAATTGTCGCCGATCGAGGCCAGTGTCCTGCTGGCCGGGGCCTACGAGCTGACCAATTATCCCGAAACCCCGTATCGCGTCATCATCAACGAGGCGATCGAGTTGACCAAGGGGTTCGGCGGTACCGATGGCCACAAGTATGTCAATGGCGTGCTCGACAAGCTTGCGGCGAAGCTGCGGCCGGTCGAAGTCGAAGCCAAACGCGCGGCCCGGACGAGCCGTTGACGCAATGCGCGGTGACGGCGGTTTACCGGCGTGTCCGGCGGCGTGATTGCGGCCATGCCATCTGAATTTTCGCTGATCGACCGTTATTTTGCCCGGGCAACGCCACAGGCCGTGCTCGGGCCGGGCGACGATTGTGCTTTGCTGGCGCCGTCGCCGGGCATGGAGTTGGCGATCACCACCGACATGCTCGTGTCGGGAACGCATTTCCTGCCCGACACCGATCCTTTCCAGCTTGGCTGGAAAACGCTGGCCGTCAATCTGTCCGACCTTGGCGCGATGGGCGCCGTGCCGCGTTGGGTGTTGCTCGCCGGCAGTCTGCCCAAGGCCGATGAAGTCTGGCTCGCCGCTTTTTCCGAGGGCTTGTTCGCCTGCGCCGGGCGCTATGGCGTCGATCTTGTCGGCGGCGATACGACGCGCGGGCCCCTGAATCTGTGCATTACCGCGCTCGGCGAGGTGCCGGTCGGTACTGCGCTGCGGCGTGACGCGGCCCGTGTCGGCGACGACCTCTGGGTGTCCGGCCGTCCGGGACTCGCCGCCTTGGGGCTGGCGCAGTTGCAAGGACGCGCTTCCTTGCCCGGCGCGCTGGCCGCGCTGTGTATTCGTGCTTTGCAGCAACCTGTGCCGCGCGTCGAACTCGGTCTGGCGCTGCGCAGCGAGTCCCTGGCCCGAGCGGCCATCGACGTGTCCGACGGCCTGCTCGCCGATGTCGGTCATATCGCCGAACGCTCCCGGCTCGACCTTGAAGTTCTGGCCGAACAGTTGCCTGCGCTGCCAGCCGGTGCGCCGGTCGATGTGGCGCGCCATTGTCAGCTGGCGGGCGGCGATGATTACGAACTGGCGTTTATGGCACCGCCGGAAAATCGCAGTGCGCTGGCCGCGCTGGCCGCGCGTCTCGATTTGCCGTTGTGGCGGATCGGGCACGCTGTCGCCGGCAACGGCGAGGTTCGTCTGCTCGACGCCGAAGGGCGGCCGGTGAGCTTGCAACAGAAAGGGTTCGATCACTTTGGTTAAGATCAAGACGGTCAGCGCACGCCCGCCGCTGCGCTTTTTCCTGACGCATCCGGCGCGTCTTGTTGCCTGCGGTTTCGGTAGCGGCTTGTCGCCGTTCGCGCCGGGCACGGTTGGCACGCTGTTCGGCTGGGGGAGCTTCGTGCTCATGCGTCCGTGGCTGAATGACATCGAGTTGCTGCTCCTGATCCTCGTCGCCTTCGTTGGCGGCGTCATCGCCGTACATAAGACCGGCCAGGATCTTGGCGTGTGCGACCACGGCAGCATCGTCTGGGATGAGATCGTGCCGTTCTGGCTGGTCCTCGTGTTCTGTCCGTCGGGATGGCTCTGGCAGGGCGCAGCGTTTCTGCTCTTCCGCCTGTTCGACATCGTCAAGCCGCAGCCGGCCCGCTATTTTGACGAGCAAGTGAAGAATGGCTTCGGCGTCATGTGCGACGATCTCATCGCCGCCGGTTATGCCGTGCTCGTGCTGGCGGTTGCCCGTTTTCTCCTGTCATGAGCCAGACCGATCAGGCGGCTCTTGAAGCCCTCGCCGTCCAGGTTGGAGATGCCCTGCGCAGCCAGGGTCTGCGACTGGCGACGGCCGAGTCCTGCACGGGCGGCTGGGTCAGCCAGTGTCTGACCGCTGTGGCCGGCAGCTCCGATTGGTTCGAACGCGGTTTCGTGACGTATTCGAACGAAGCCAAGCAGGAAATGCTTGGTGTGCCGCCAGAGGTGCTGATCCGGCACGGTGCGGTCAGCGAGGCGACAGCGATGGCGATGGCGACCGGCGCGTTGGCGCATAGTCGTGCCGATTGGGCCCTGGCGATCACCGGGGTGGCCGGGCCGAGCGGCGGGTCGCCCGAGAAGCCGGTGGGGTTGGTGTGCTTTGCCTGGGCCGGTCCGGATGCTTGCGTGGCGACCGACAGCCGGCGTTTTGCCGGTGACCGTCAGTCGGTCAGGGCGCAGTCGGTCGAATTTGTCCTGTCGGAATTGCGTGAGCGGGTGAAGACGATGACCGCAATCAGTTAACCCGGGAATAAAACTGCTGTATATAATCACAGTATTCGCCATCGGGCCGGCAGGGCTTCCGGTGTCGGCGAACATGAGATAATTCATGCCAATCTGACCAAAGGACACGCAATGGACGACAACAAGGCAAAAGCACTGGCTGCGGCATTGGCCCAGATCGAAAAGCAGTTCGGCAAGGGCTCGATCATGAAGATGGGCGAAGGCAGCGTCGAGAAGGATTTGCAGGTCGTCTCGACGGGTTCGCTCGGTCTTGATATCGCTCTCGGCGTCGGCGGTTTGCCGCGCGGACGTGTTGTCGAGATTTACGGTCCGGAATCGTCCGGCAAGACGACGCTGACGCTGCAGGTCGTCGCCGAAATGCAGAAACTGGGGGGCACCGCCGCCTTCATCGATGCCGAGCACGCGCTCGATCCGTCGTATGCACAGAAACTGGGTGTCAAACTCGACGACCTGCTCATTTCACAGCCCGATACCGGCGAACAGGCGCTCGAAATCGCCGACATGCTGGTGCGTTCGGGCAGTGTCGATGTAGTGGTCATCGACTCGGTGGCGGCGCTCGTGCCGAAGGCCGAAATCGAAGGGGAAATGGGCGATTCATTGCCGGGTCTGCAGGCACGCCTGATGAGCCAGGCCCTGCGCAAACTGACGGCGAACATCAACCGGACCAACACGCTGGTGATCTTCATCAACCAGATCCGCATGAAGATCGGCGTGATGTTCGGCAGTCCCGAAACGACAACCGGCGGCAATGCACTCAAGTTCTACGCTTCGGTGCGTCTCGATATTCGTCGCATCGGCAGTATCAAGAAAGGCGACGAGGTGGTCGGCAACGAAACCCGCGTCAAGGTCGTGAAAAACAAGGTGTCGCCGCCGTTCCGCGAAGCGATTTTCGACATTCTCTACGGCGAAGGTACGTCGCGCGAGGGCGAAATCATCGAACTCGGCGTGGCACACAAACTCGTTGAGAAGTCCGGCTCCTGGTATGCCTACGCCGGCGAGAAAATCGGCCAGGGCAAGGACAACGCGCGCGAGTTCCTCAAGACGAATCCGCAGATCGCGGCCGAAATCGAGGCCAAGATCCGCGTCGCCGTCAATGTGCCGTCGGCGCTGCCGGCGGGCGAAGGCTGACGGGCGGGGACCGCGTAACGGGCCATGGATCCGTCCTTGCGCGAGCGCGCCTTGCGTCTGCTGGCCCGGCGTGAGCATTCGCGGGCCGAACTGGCGCGCAAGCTCGCCGTGCATTCCGAGTCGGCCGAAGCACTCGATGCCGTGCTCGACGATCTCGTGGCCCGTCGCTTGCTGTCTGACGAGCGCTACGTCGAAGCGCGGCTGAATGTGCGCGCGGCGCGCTTCGGCAATGCGCGTTTGGCGCAGGAGTTGAGAACGCAGGGTGTCGACGACGAGTTGGTCAGGAGCGCGTTGGCGGACTGCGAGGATGAGTGGGTGCGTGCCTGCCAGGTCTGGCGTCGCCGTTTCGGCGAGCGGCCGGCATCCGGAGATGCCGCCGGGCGGGCCAAGGAGATGCGGTTCCTGATGAGCCGGGGATTTTCCGGAGAAACGATCCGTCGCGTCTTGCGCGGTGATTTGAGTGATGACTGATGATGGCCGAGACTGAAAAAAACAAGAGTACGCTGGCGACGACCCACCTGCAGAAGAGCTACAAGAAGCGCAAGGTGGTTCAGGATGTGTCGCTCGAGGTAAGCAGCGGCGAGGTCGTGGGACTGCTTGGCCCCAACGGTGCGGGCAAGACCACCTGCTTCTACATGGTCGTCGGCTTGGTCGCCTGCGATGCCGGCGACGTCTTCGTCGATGGCGAGCGCATCACTCATATGCCGATCCATCGGCGCGCGCGCATGGGACTCTCGTACCTGCCGCAGGAAGCGTCGGTGTTCCGCAAGCTGTCGGTGATCGAAAACATCCGTGCCGTGCTTGAGTTGCAGAATATTTCGGCAGACGAGGTCGACCGGCGTGCCGAGGATCTCCTCGCCGAACTTCATATCGGACACATCCGTAACAGTCCGGCGGCGGCGCTGTCGGGTGGCGAGCGGCGGCGCGTCGAAATCGCCCGGGCGCTGTCGACCAATCCCCGCTTCATTCTGCTCGACGAACCCTTCGCCGGGATTGACCCGATCGCCGTGCTCGATATCCAGAAGATCATCCGGTTCCTCAAGGACCGCAATATCGGCGTGCTGATCACCGATCACAACGTCCGCGAGACGCTTGGCATCTGCGATCACGCCTACATCCTCAATGAAGGTACGGTTCTTGCTGCTGGTCGGCCGGAGGAAATCATTTATAATGAAAGCGTGCGTAAGGTGTATCTCGGCGAGAACTTCCGCCTCTGAGCACAGCGCTGGTTTTTCCATAATGTAAAACAACAGGCGGGTCGATCCCTTCACGAATCCGGTGACCTGTTCGGCTCCGACATGAAACCATCCCTACAACTCAAGCTGTCGCAACATCTCGCGCTGACGCCGCAGCTGCAGCAGTCCATCCGGCTGTTGCAGTTATCGACGATCGAGCTTGAGCAGGAACTGGAGAAGTATCTCCAGGAAAATCCCTTGCTGGAACGCGCCGAGGAAGAATACGCCTCGGGCCCGTCAGCCGAATCCGACGCGCCGATGGGCGGAGAAGCTGCTGCGCCGGAGGAAGCCGGTGAGCCGGCACCGACCGCGTCTGCGGCCGAGGATGAAAGCTGGTTTGGCGAAGAGGGGAATTTCGCCGGCGCGAGCGGCACCTCGGGATCGTTCGATGACGACGACAACGATTACCAGGACGTCCAGGCAGCCACGACGTCGCTGCGCGAGCATCTCTCCTGGCAACTCGGATTGATGTGCCTGGAAGAGCGCGATCGCGTCCTCGTGCAATGCCTGATCGATGCCCTCGATGACGATGGTTATCTGGCCCAGTCGCTTGAAGAACTGGCCGGCGTCCTGCCGGCAGAACTGGAAATCGAGCCGGAAGAGCTGCAAATTGCGCTTCGGCATTTGCAGAATTTCGATCCGACCGGGGTCGGCGCCCGCAATGCCCAGGAATGCCTGCTGTTGCAACTGCTCGCCCTGCCGGGCGACGACACGCGCGAGTTGGCTATCCGTATCGTGCGCGATCATCTCGATTTGCTGGCTGGTCGTGATTTCGCCAAGCTGAAAAAACTGCTGGAGTGCGATGACGAGGCTTTGCGTCAGGCCCAGTTCCTGATCCGTAGCCTCAATCCGCGCCCCGGCAGCAAGTACGCTGCGCTCGACGCCCGCTATATCGTTCCGGACGTGGTCGTGCGCAAGGTGCGCGGACAATGGACCGTCAATATCAATTCGGACGCGTATCCGAAGCTGCGCATCAACAGCCTGTATGCCCAGATCCTCTCGCGCCATCGCGGTTCGGGCCTGGCCGGACAATTGCAGGAAGCGCGCTGGTTGATCAAGAACGTGCAGCAGCGTTTCGACACGATTCTTCGCGTTGCACAAACGATCGTCGACCGCCAGCGGCAGTTCTTCGATCATGGCGAAGTCGCCATGCGGCCGCTGGTCCTGCGCGAGATTGCCGAAATTCTTGGGCTGCACGAGTCGACTGTGTCGCGCGTGACGACCCAGAAATACATGGCGACACCGCGCGGAATCTTCGAGTTGAAGTACTTTTTTGGCAGCCATGTCGCGACCGAAACAGGCGGCGCCTGCTCGGCGACGGCGATTCGCGCCTTGATCAAACAGCTGGTCGGTGCCGAAGACACCAAGAATCCGCTGTCGGACAGCCAGTTGTCGGAAGTCCTCGGGCAGCAGGGCATTGTGGTCGCCCGGCGAACGATAGCAAAATACAGGGAATCACTCGGTATTCCGCCGGTCAAACTGAGACGAACGATTTAATGGGCGTGGTCATGTATCTGAAGCGCGCTCGCGGTGCCAAACCCGCGAACCAACACCCCCGGGCGGCCCTGGTGGCGGTCAAGGGGCAATCTGATGGCTGTGTAAACAGCTGACAACACAAAAAAGGAGTCATACCATGAACCTGCAAATTACAGGACACCATCTCGAGGTTACCCCCGCGATTCATGACTATGTCACGGGCAAGCTCGAGCGCGTCACGCGTCATTTCGACACCGTGATCGACGTCTCCGTGATCCTGTCGGTGGAGAAGCTGAAGCAGAAAGCCGAGGTCACGGTTCATCTTTCCGGCAAGGACGTGCATGTCGAGGCGATCGAGGAGGATCTGTATGCGGCCATCGACGTCCTTGCAGACAAACTTGATCGACAGATCCAGAAGCACAAGGAAATTCTGAAAGATCATCACCGCGGCCAGAAGATCGGCCATAACATCTGATTGCGTTCTGATGCCGGGCAGCTGATTGCGTAAGCGTGATCAGCTGCCCGGCGCTTACTGTCTCCACCCGAATCGTTTCGCCCGCCTCGTCGCCTATGAGCCAGCTCCTCCGTTTGCTTCCTGCCGAAAACATACTTCTGGACCTTCAAGCGACCAGCAAGAAGCGGGTTTTCGAAAGCGTCGGCCTGTTGTTCGAGAACAATCAGGGGATTGCTCGCAGCACCGTTTTCGAAAGCTTGTTCGCGCGTGAAAAGCTTGGGTCTACCGGGCTCGGTCATGGCGTCGCGGTACCGCACGGTCGCATCAAGAATCTCAAGGAAGCCAAGGCGGCATTCGTTCGCCTCGCGGCGCCCGTCCCCTTTGAATCGCCGGACGGGAAGCCGGTATCCATGTTTTTCGTCCTGCTCGTGCCCGAACATGCCACCGAATTGCACCTGCAGATCTTGTCGGAGCTGGCCGAACTATTCTCCAACAGCGCGTGTCGCGAAGCCTTGCGGCAGGCGACGAGCGTCGAACAGGTTCTCCAGCTGTTTTCACCTGAGAGAGTCCCAGCATGAGTTCGACGCGCGCTTTCAGCATTTCTCAGCTTTTTGAAGACCACGCCGAAAAGCTCAAGTTGAAATGGGTGGCTGCGCAGGGCGTCGATCGCAATCTCGAATTGACCGAGCCGGAATTTTTCGGCCCCGATGTCGTCGGCCATTTCAATCTCATCTACAGCCACCGGGTCCAGGTCATCGGGCAGGCCGAGCGGCGCTGGGCCGAGCGCGCCGGCGAGGATCACTGGCAGCGTCATCTGGATGAAATGATGCAGGCCCGGCCGCCCGGAATGATCATTGCCGATGCGCTCGATCCGGGGCAGGATCTGCTCAATCGCTGCGAAAAGGCCGGTGTCCCGTTGTTTTCGACACCAAAGCCCTGTGCTCAGGTGATCGATCACCTGCATCTTTACCTTGCCCGACAGTTCGCCGAAACGCTTTCGGTGCACGGTGTCTTCATGGATGTCTATGGCATGGGCGTGTTGATTACCGGTGATGCCGGGGTCGGCAAGAGTGAGCTGGCGCTTGAACTCATTTCGCGCGGCCACGGGCTTGTCGCAGACGATGTCGTCGAACTGGCGCACACCGCCGCCAATACCCTTGAGGGACGCTGCCCCGGTATGCTGCGCGACTATCTTGAAGTGCGTGGACTCGGTTTGCTGAATATCCGGACAATCTTCGGTGAGACCGCCGCCCGCCGGAAAATGAAGCTGAAGCTGATCGTGCATCTGCAGAAACAGGCGCCCGGCGGGAATACGCCGCGCCTGCCGCTCGATTCGCAGACGCAGGAAATTCTTGGCGTCTCGGTACGCAAGGTGGTGTTCCACGTTGCGCCCGGACGCAACCTGGCGGTCTTACTCGAGGCTGCCGTGCGTAACTGCATTCTCCAGTTGCGCGGGATCGACAGCATGAGCGACTTCATCGAACGCCAGCAACGCGCGGTGCTCGACGGAGAGTGAACGTTCGGTCGGGCAGGATTCGCCTGCCCCCCGAAATCAGGCGTTAAACAGGGGCGCCGGAAGACGCCTCAAGCATCGCCGCGCTGAATCGTGACGACGCTGGTCGCCGGCGGCAGCGACTCCTGGAACGGATCGTCGAAAACCAGATCGCCGCCGTCCATGGCGTCGAGCGTTTGCCCGACGCGCAAATCCTTGAAGCCAAAAAGCGCAGTGTCGGCGAGGTGCGAGGGAACGATGTTCTGCATCGCCGTAAACACCGATTCCGTCCTGCCCGGGTAACGGCTATCCCACTCAGCCATCATTTCGCGGATTTTCTGCCGCTGCAGATTGCTTTGCGAACCACAGAGATTGCAGGGAATGATCGGGAACTCCATGCCGCGTGCATAGCGCGCAATATCGTGCTCGCTGCAATAAGCGAGGGGGCGGATGACGACATGCGCGCCATCGTCGGTCAGGAGTTTCGGAGGCATGCCCTTGAGCTTGCCGCCAAACAGCAGGTTGAGAAAGAGCGTGTGGACGATGTCGTCGCGATGGTGCCCGAGCGCGATCTTGTTGGCACCGAGTTCCTTGGCAGTACGATAGATTACGCCGCGACGCAGACGCGAACAGAGCGAGCAGGTCGTCTTGCCCTCGGGAATCTTTTCCTTGACGATGGAATAAGTGTCCTGCTCGACGATACGGTAGTCGATGCCGAGTCCGGCGAGATAGCGGGGCAGCACGTCGGCCGGAAAGCCGGGTTGCTTCTGGTCGAGATTCATGGCGATCAGCCGGAATTTGACCGGCGCGCGCTTCTGCAGGGCCATCAGGATCGAGAGCATGGCATATGAGTCTTTTCCGCCGGAGATGCAGATGAGCACGGTGTCGCCGTCCTCGATCATGTTGTAGTCGGCGATGGCTTTGCCAGCGGCGGTTTCCAGCCGCCGTGAGAGGCGCTGCAGCGTCTTTGAATTTTCCACGGGAATCCTACGGGTGAATGCGATGAAGAGAAAAGCTAGAGATGGGCGGTGCGGCCGCCGTCGACATTGATCACCTGGCCGGTGATGTACGGCGCGTCGGCGAGCAGGAAACGGACCGTACGGGCGATGTCGTGCGGACTGCCTTCGTGCTTGAGCAGGGTGTGCGCGACGATCTGCGCACGCTCAGCCGAATCGAAGTCGTCGCCGCCGTCGGGCCAGAGAATCGGTCCCGGTGCGACCGCATTGACGCGGACATCGGGGGCCAGTTCGATGGCAAGTGCGCGCGTCAGGCCGAGCAAGCCGGCCTTGGCTGCACAATACAGCGGATAGCCGGCCATTGGCCGTTCGGCGTGAATATCGGTGATGTTGATGACTGCCCCACGGGTTTCACGCAGATGCGGTGCCGCGGCCTGGGTGAGAAACAGCGGTGCCTTCAGGTTGCTTCCGACCAGGTCGGCCCAGGTCGCCTCGTCGATTGTTCCAAGCGGCGTCGCGAAAAAGCTTGAAGCGTTGTTGATGAGCGCGTCGAGACGCCCGAAGTGATCAATGGACTGGGCGACGAGCGTCGTCAGCGCGTGCACGTCGAGCAGGTCGGCGTGCAGGCAACAGGCCGATCCCGGGCGCTCCTCATTCAGTGCATCGGCGAGGGTACGGGCAGCCTCGGCGGCGTGCCGGTAATGCACGACGATATTGCAGCCGGCGCCATGCAGTTCGCGGGCGATCGACCGTCCCACGCGCTTGGCCGCGCCGGTTATCAATACCGTTTTTCCGATCACCCGCGACTCCTCGTCATCAATCTCGATAGGGTCGATTCTAATGGATTTTGCGCCGGTCACCGGATGTCTAGATAAAGACGGGTTCAGGGCTGAGGATGACGCCGAAGCGTAGTCGGACATCATTCTGCACGGCATGCATCAGCGCGAGGACGTCGGCGCCCGTGGCGCCACCGCGATTGACCAACACCAGCGCCTGCTTTTCGTACATGCCGACGGTGCCCAGCCAGCGGCCTTTCCAGCCGGTCTGTTCGATCAGCCAGCCGGCGGCCAGCTTGGTGCGCCCGTCCGGCTGCGGGTAATGCGGCATGGTCGGATGGCTAGCGAGCAGACGGGCCGCCTGCTCGCCGTCAACGACGGGATTCTGGAAAAAGCTGCCGGCGTTGGCGAGCACCGCCGGATCGGCGAGCTTGCGCCGGCGTACTGCGCTGACCGCGTCGGCAATCGCAGCCGGCGTCGGATTGACGATCTTGCGGGCGTCGAGTTCGGCGGCGACGTCGGCATACCGGGTACGCGCGGACCAGCACTTCGGCAGGCTGAAAATGACGTCGGTAATCACCATGCGCCCGTCGAGATGCCAGCCCTCCTGCTTGAAGCGGCTGTCGCGGTAGCCGAACCGGCAGGCCTCGCGGTCGAAACGGCAGGCTTGCCCGTTGTCCATGTCGATGGCGCCGACGCAATGCAGGCGCTCGCCAACCTCCAGCCCGTAGGCGCCGATGTTCTGGACTGGCGCGGCACCGACCGTACCGGGAATCAGGCTGAGATTTTCCAGGCCGGGCCAGCCTTGTGCCAGCGTCCATTGCACGAACTCGTGCCAGGGTTCGCCTGCACCGGCACGGACATACCACGCGTCTGCGTCTTCACCTGCGAGTTCGCGGCCGTGAATGGCCATATGCAGAATGAGTCCGGGAAAGTCACCGGTCAGCACGACGTTGCTGCCGCCACCGAGGACGAAGCGCTGTTCGGTCGAGCCGGCGAGCATTTCGAGTTCTTCCCGCCGCGTGATCGAGGCGAAGCGCGCCGCCTTACCCGGCAGCGCGAGCGTGGTGCGCGCTGCCAGATCGACGTCGCTTTGGATACGCGGCGCGTTTGTCATCAACGTCAGCGGATGGGGGCCAGCCAGCGTTCGGCCTCGCCCAGTGCGATGCCATTGCGCTGCGCCCAGTCCTCAAGCTGGTCACGACCGATCTTGGGCACGGCGAAATACCGCGCTTGCGGATGCGCGAAATAGAATCCGGAAACCGATGCGGCCGGCGTCATTGCGAACGACTCGGTCAGTCCCATGTCGGCGTTGGCCGGTGCGTCGAGAAGATCGAAGAGCGGACCCTTGGTCCGATGATCGGGGCTGGCGGGATAACCCGGTGCCGGGCGAATGCCGACGTATTCTTCACGGATTAGCGCGTCATTGTCGAGCGATTCGGCGCTGGCATAGCCCCAGTAACGTGTGCGCACTTCCTTGTGCAGCCACTCGGCGCAGGCTTCGGCCAGGCGGTCGGCGAGCGCCTTGAGCATGATGGCGCGATAATCGTCGTGTGCGGCGGCAAATTCCTCGAGCTTCTTCTCAATGCCTAGGCCAGCGGTGACGGCGAAGGCGCCGATCCAATCGGGCGTCCCCTTGTTGGCAACGAAGTCGGCGAGCGCGTAATGCGGCTTGCCAGCCGGCCGTTCGTGCTGCTGGCGCAACGTGTGCCAGACCAGGGCCGTCTGAGTTCGCGCGGCATCCGTGTAGATTTCGATTGCGTCGCCCTCGGCATTGGCCGGGTAGAGACCAAAAACGGCATTGGCGGTCAGCCAGCGCTCGGCGATGATCTGTCGCAGCATTTCCTGGCCGTCGGCATAGACGGCGCGGGCGGCTTCGCCAACAACGGCGTCATCGAGAATGCGCGGGAACGCGCCGGCCAGATCCCATGTCTGGAAGAACGGACCCCAGTCGATGTGGCGCGCAAGCGTCGCCAGGTCGATGTTGCGCAAAACATGCCGGCCGGGTTCGGCGGGGGCGATCGGACGATAGCGTGCGTCTTCGTTCCAGGCGAAACGATTGGCGCGTGCATCGGCGAGTGCGACCAGCGTCGCCCCCTTTTTTGCGCCGTGTTGCTCGCGCACGCGTGCGTAATCGTCGGCGATTTCGCGGCGGTAGTCGGCCGACTGCTCTTCCGAGAGCAGGCGGGTGACGACGCCGACCGCCCGCGAAGCGTCGGGAACGTAAATGACGGTGCCATCGTAGCTGGGGGCGATCTTGATTGCCGTGTGGGCGCGGCTGGTCGTTGCGCCGCCGATGAGCAGCGGTACCTCGAAGCCCTGACGCTGCATTTCGGCGGCGACGTGCGCCATTTCTTCGAGCGACGGCGTGATCAGGCCGGAGAGACCGATCGCCTGGGCGCCATGTTCGCGCGCGGCGTTGAGGATCTTGTCGCAAGGGACCATGACGCCGATATCGATGACTTCGTAGCCGTTGCAACCGAGCACGACGCCGACGATGTTCTTGCCGATGTCATGGACGTCGCCCTTGACCGTGGCGAGGACGATGCGCCCCTTGCTGGCGGCGCCGCTGCGTCGCTTTTCTTCCTCGATGAAGGGGACGAGGTGGGCGACGGCCTGCTTCATGACGCGCGCCGACTTGACGACTTGCGGCAGGAACATCTTGCCGGCACCGAACAGGTCGCCGACGACGTTCATCCCGGCCATCAACGGTCCTTCGATAACGCCGAGCGGCGGACGGCCTTGTGCGGCCAGCGCGGCGCGGCACTCTTCGGTGTCGGCGACGACGAAATCGGTAATACCCTTGACCAGCGCGTGTTCGAGTCGCTTCTCGACGGGTTGGTTGCGCCAGGCGAGGTCGACGCCGCTTTCCTTGGCCTTGCCTTCCTTGACCGTCTGCGCGAATTCGACGAGTTTCTCGCCGGCATCGGGCGCGCTGTTGAGCACCACCGCTTCGACTCGGGCACGCAGTTCAGGGTCGAGATCGTCATAGACGCCGAGCATGCCGGCGTTGACGATGCCCATCGACAGACCGGCGCGAACGGCATGATAGAGGAATACCGTGTGGATCGCCTCGCGGACCGCGTCGTTGCCGCGGAAGCTGAACGAGACATTGGAGACACCGCCGGAAATCTGGGCATGCGGAAGGTTGGCGCGGATCCAGCGGCAGGCTTCGATGAAGTCGACGGCGTAATTGTTGTGCTCTTCGATACCGGTGGCGATGGCGAAGATGTTCGGGTCGAAGATGATGTCTTCGGCCGGGAAACCGATCGAGGTCAGCAAGGTATAGGCGCGCTGGCAGATTTCGATCTTGCGTGCGTAGGTGTCTGCCTGTCCCTTCTCGTCGAAAGCCATGACGACGACGGCGGCGCCGTAACGCAAAGCGAGGCGGGCGTGTTCAATGAAGCTCGCTTCACCCTCCTTCATCGAGATCGAATTGACGATGCCTTTGCCCTGGATGCAGCGCAGGCCCGCCTCGATGACCTCCCACTTCGACGAGTCGATCATCACCGGGACGCGCGAAATATCGGGCTCGGAAGCGATCAGCTTGAGGAATCGCTCCATCGCCGCGCGCGAATCGAGCATGGCCTCGTCCATGTTGATATCGATGACCTGGGCGCCGTTTTCCACCTGCTGCCGGGCCACCGCCAGCGCGTCGTCGAAGCGCCCTTCAAGGATCATGCGCGCGAAGGCGCGCGAACCGGTCACGTTGGTGCGTTCGCCGACGTTGACGAAGAGCGAGTCCGTGCCGACGTTGAAGGGTTCGAGGCCCGACAGGCGGAGCTTCTTCTCGATAACCGGTGTAGGCCGCGGAGCGAGTCCGGCGACCTTGCGCGCGATCGCGGCGATATGGTCTGGCGAGGTGCCGCAGCAGCCACCGACGATGTTGACGAAGCCATGGCGTGCCCAGTCAGCGATTTCATCGGCAAGCATGTCCGGCGTCTCGTCGTAGCCGCCGAACGCGTTCGGCAGTCCGGCATTGGGGTGCGCCGACACATGGCAGTCGCATACCCGCGCAAGTTCTTCGACATACTGGCGCAATTCCTTTGCGCCAAGCGCGCAGTTGAGGCCGAAGGAAAGCGGGCGGATGTGGCGCAGCGAATTCCAGAAGGCCTCGGCAGTCTGTCCCGACAGGGTGCGGCCGGAGGCGTCGGTGATTGTCCCCGAGATCATGACCGGCCAGCGGCGGCCGACCGTGTCGAAGAACTGCTCGATGGCGAACAGCGCCGCCTTGGCATTGAGCGTGTCGAAGACGGTCTCGACCAGCAGGATGTCGGCGCCGCCGTCGGTCAGGCCGCGAATGGCGTCGGTATAAGCCTCGACGAGTTGCTCGAAACTGACGTTGCGGTAACCCGGGTCGTTGACGTCCGGGGAAATCGATGCGGTGCGTGAGGTCGGGCCGACGACGCCGGCGACGAAACGCGGCTTGGCCGGCGTGCTGGCGCTGAATTCGTCGCAGACCTCGCGGGCGAGCCGGGCGCCGGCGACATTGAGTTCATAGGCGAGATGTTCGAGCTTGTAGTCGGCCTGCGACAGCGAGGTGGCGTTGAACGTGCAGGTCTCGACAATGTCGGCACCGGCCGCGAGATATTCGGCATGAATATCCCGGATGACGTCGGGACGGGTGAGCAGCAAGAGGTCGTTGTTGCCCTTGAGATCCGATGGATGATCGGCGAAGCGGCTGCCGCGATAGTCGGCTTCCTGCAGCTGCCGCCGTTGGATCATAGTTCCCATGGCGCCGTCGAGGATGAGCAATCGGTCCTGCAACAGGGAAGTGAGTTCGGCGGTACGGTCAGGCTGCATGGTGAATGAACCTCAAAAAATAAAAACCCGTTCGGCTTCGTGGCGAACGGGTTCGGAATCGCTGCATTGAAGCCCGCTTTAGCCGGATTTATTGCGCGCCCGCAAGCTGAACTTCAAATCGGCGCGGCGTCGGGGACGATGTCCCGGACAGGCTCAGGAATTTACGCGCCAAACCATTGATTGTCAAGCCAAAGCGCCGTGTTCAAGGCGGTCGTGAGCGCTCAGCCTCGGGGCTCCCGGTTGCGACTTGTCGCACAGACCTGTCCGTCATCGTCGAAATGAACGTTGAAGAAGCATGCTTCTCCTGCGTCGTCATCGATTTTCCAGTCCCACACCTCCTCATGCTTGAGCGGGAAGTGGATTGTGTGGGCGGGGCTTCCGAGCATGCTAAGGACGTCCTCGCGATCCATACCGATGCAAATCCGGGCGAAATTGGCGGTTGTCAGTGCGTTACGGATAACGACCAAGGTCCCGTTCCGGTCGAAATCGAGCATGAAATTCCGGGTACCGAACGGCATGGTCGTATATTCCATGACGCTTCCGCTGCCGGTTTTCCAAGTGTGTGTTGCCGGGCCGAGGCTGGCGATGACGGTGTGGATGTCGTCGGCACCTGGCCGCAGGCGACGCAGACGGGAAGGCAGAAGCGTGGTCCGTAAGTCTGTCTTGATGCGGGCGAGGCAGCTTCCCAAAAATTCCCAGGTCATGATCGGAAGAAAGTGCTCGCCATGAAAATAACGTGAAATTTTGCCTGCGCGGGAGGCGAAAAAGAACATACAATTTTCGCCTCCAAGGATGTCTCTTCAACATTTTTCATGAAATTGCATGCCAACACGTATTCGATCAGTGACAAGGCTAACCCCGACCCGACGCAGTGAGCAAGCCCCCGAATATCGGAGGCTTGCTGAGTGAGCGCGCCGCGCATTCCGGTTTGGGTCAGAAGGCTGCTCGATCGCAGTGTTGGACACCGCTATTATCCGGCGGTGGTCGCGCTGATAGCGTTCGCGTCGACAGCCAGTTTTTCATTTCCATTCGTCATTGTCCTGATTCCGGCTGTTTTGCTTTCCCCTCGTCGCTGGCTATTGCTCGGGGTGCTGACAGGGGTTGCCAGTGGCATCGGAGGGGCGGTGCTCGTCGAGTTGTTCCAGTATCTTGGGAAAGAACTGGTCCTTGCACGCTACCCGCAGCTTGTCGACAACGCGCATTGGCAAAGCGCAATCGCCTGGCTACACGTATACGGCCTGTTCGCGCTGGCTGTCATTGCCGGCTCTCCGGTTCCGCAAACGCCGGCAATTTTCGCTTACTCGTTGGCGGAGCCTTCAACGTTGGGGGTGCTTGTTGCCGTTGGAATTGGTAAGACAGTTAAGTATGTTTTCCTGGCATGGGTTACTGCACGCTATCCGTCGCGCTTCATAAGATATCGGCATGCGTGCGACGAATGAGTCATTTGGGATATTTTGATGGAGCTTTACTTGAAATTCTCTGTCAATGCGTCTATGACTTTAGCTGAATGTCGTTAGATCTTAGCAACCTGTCAGTTTTGGCACTGGGACGGAAAATTCTCTTATTGTTGGTGCATACTTACAGCGCAACAACAACACCTCCTGTTCGGAGGAATAATCGTAGTACTTACTGTCATGGAGTCTTAATATGCCAAGCAAACCCAAAGCTGCAAAAGCGCCGAAGCTTTTCCTGCAAACTGGTGAACAGGCTGCTACCCTGCGCAGAAAACTCGGTGTCAATCAGTCGGTATTCTGGAGTCGGATCCGCGTGACCCAGTCGGGTGGTTCCCGCTACGAATCCGGCCGCAAGCTGCCGCATCCGGTCCAGCTGCTTCTGCATCTCGCCTACGCGCCTGAAGCCTCGGCGCAGGCCCTTCTCGTCTACCTCCGGGAAAGCCAATAAACAGACATCGGCTCTGTAATCGTTCGGGCCATCGGGCGGCGGCACCGTTTTAGTGCCGTCCGGAATGTCGCAAATATGACCGGCTGTCGTTGACGATGACAGCCGGTTATTTCCATTACCAGCCTCGTACGGGCGAGGTCGGACGGGTTCCGACAGTTGGATCGCATCGGAATTGCTGTTGGTTGACTTGCGATGATCTCGCGAAATGGCGAAGATTCTGGTCGTTACGCAATCAACCGACGGAGTTCATGGCATGCAAGCGTTGTTCGTCTACGTCTCTTGCGGCGAAAGCCGCGAAATCGATGTTTTCTCCCTTGATTCGCGTTCCGGTGCAATTAGCTTGCGGCAACGTTTGCTGACGTCTGGATCGCCGGTGCCAATGCGCGCCATGCCAGTCCAACAGCGCTTGTACGTGGGGATGCGCAACGACAACGCGCTTCATGCATTCGCCATCAAATCCGACGACGGGTGTCTGCGCAGTCTCGGTGGCGTCGCCGCACCGGGCGCGCCGGTCTACGTTTACAGTGCGCCGGCGTCGGGCGTGGTCTTTTCGTCGTCGTATGGCGACAACAATCTCAGCGTATTTCCGCTCGATGTCTGCGGCGTGCCGCGGGCCGCGCAGCAGACCGAGTCCGGCTTGCCGCGCGCGCACGCCGCACGCGTCGATCAAAGCGGGCGCTGGTTGCTGGTGCCGACGCTCGGTGCCGATGTCATCCGGATTTACCGTATCGGGACCGCCGGCCGTCTGGTGCCGAACGACCCGGCTGTAGTCGCCGTGAAGTCCGGTAGCGGCCCGCGTCATCCAGTGTTCTCCGCCGACAATCGTTTCGTTTACTGCCTCAACGAATTGAATGGTTGCATCGATGTCTTCGCTTTCGATGCCGAGCGCGGTGTACTCGATCTGCGCCAGACGATCTCCATGATGCCGCCCAATTTCGCTGGCGCGCCCTGGGCCGCGGAATTGCGACTGACCGGCGATGGCCGTTTCCTCTATGCCACCGACCGGCGCAGCAGCACCATTGCAACCCTGCGTGTGGCTAAGAAGACGGGAAAGCTGGCCTTGGTCGGGCATACGCCGACGGAGGAGACTCCACGCGGCATGGATGTCGATCCTTCGGGGCGCTGGCTGGTCGCCGCTGGACAACAATCGGGCGCACTGACGGTTTATGCGATCGATCCGGTCAGCGGACGACTGGCCGCGAAGGGCCGCCAACGTACCGGTAAAGAGCCGATCTGCGTTGAAATCGTGGCGCCATGACGAACGCCCGGCGGCCGACGACCGTCCGTGTCTGGTTGTGCGCTTGATTCACCGTTACGTCTGGCTGGCGTTGCTCGGCATTTCGCCGATCTTCGCATTCGCCGTCGAACAGGTGCTCAACAAGTCGTTGAATGAGACGGTGGTATTCATCCGGAATGGAGACGGACCGCTGGCCCCGGTGCTTGAGACGACATTTTTCCGCCCGGACGGTGAGGGACCGTTTCCCTTGGTCGTCATTAACCACGGCAAGGCGGCGGGCAATCCGCGCTTTCAGTCGCGGGCGCGCTATATCGTTGCGAGTCGGGAGTTCGTGCGTCGGGGATATGTTGTCATGATACCGATGCGTTCTGGATTCTCGCGTTCGACCGGCAATTACGTTTCCGGAGGCTGCAATATCGAGTCCAACGGCCTGGTCCAGGCCAGGGATGTCCGGGTGGCGCTTGATTATGCCAAGGCGCTTCCTTACGTCGACCCGTCACGCATCGTGGTGATGGGGCAGTCGCACGGCGGACTGACGACCTTGGCGTTAGGTACGGCACCGTACGCCGGCGTTCGCGGACTGATCAACTTCGCCGGCGGGTTGAGAAAGACCGAGTGCATCGGCTGGGAGCAGGCGCTGGTCAGCGCGTTTCGCACCTACGGGCAAGCGAACCGCTTTCCGACCTTGTGGTTTTACGGCGATAACGACTCGTACTGGTCGCCGGAAACGCGAAACGCAATGCTGAACGCTTATGTCGGCGCCGGCGGAAATGTACGCATGGTGGCGTTCGGCAAGTTCGGCAGCGATGCTCATGGGCTGTTCGGCCATCGCGACGGCTGGCCGATCTGGTGGCCGGAAGTTGAAAGGTTTCTCGCCGAACTCGGGATGCCGACTTCGCTGTTGCCGCGGCCCCCAAGTACCGATCCGGCTCAGGTGCGCCTCGAGGAAGCAGCGGCGACCATGCGTTGGGGTGTGCGTTGCCAGCGAGCCTTCCAGGATTTTATCGACGCCGATTATCCGCGTGCGTTTGCGTGGTCCGCCGGCGTCTGCAGCGTTGCAGTCGGCGGAGAGAATCCTGGCCGGCGGGCGCTCGATTTGTGCCGCAGCCGGATGCCGGGAGGCTGCCAGTTGTTCGCGGTGGATGATGCGCTGATGAGCGCCAATTGATATGCCGCTTTCCTAGTCCGGAGTGAACGCCGCACGCAGCATGGCGATCTCCTTGGCATAGCCTGGCAGCTCGTTCGGTGTCTCGAGCAGAAACGGCAGATGCCGTAAGGCGGGATGGTTGATGATGCGCACAATCGCGGCAAGGCCCAGGCTGCCCTCGCCGATGCACGCGTGCCGGTCCTTGCGGCTGCCAAGCGGGTTCTGGCTGTCGTTCAGGTGGATAGCGTGCAGGCGGTCGAGGCCGATGACCGCGTCGAACTTGGTCAGCACGCCGTCGAGGTCGTTGACGAGATCATAGCCGGCGTCGTTGAGATGGCAGGTGTCGAGGCAGACGCCCAGCTTGTCCTGAAGTTGTACGCCATCGATGATGCGCCGGAGTTCTTCGAAGCTGCGGCCGACTTCGCTGCCTTTGCCGGCCATGGTTTCGAGCAATACCGTCGTCGTTTGCGACGACGAGAGAACGGCATTCAGCTGGGTGACGATCATCTCGATGCCGATGTCCTCGCCCTGGCCGACGTGGCTGCCGGGGTGGAAGTTGTAGAGATTGCCGGGCAGGTATTCCATACGTTGCAGATCGTCGCGCATCGCCTCCAGCGCGAAGTTCCGTGTCTTCTCCTCGGCCGAGCAGGGGTTGAGCGTGTAAGGGGCGTGCGCCAGCAGCTTGGCGAAACCGTTGGCTGCCGCGAGCGCCCGGAAATCGGCGATGTCCAGCGGGTCGAGGGCCTTTGCGGCGCCGCCACGCGGATTGCGCGTAAAGAACTGGAAGGTATTGGCGCCGATGGAAAGGGCGTCCTCGCCCATGGCGAGAAAGCCGCGCGCGGTCGATAGATGGCAGCCGATGGAGAGCATGATGATCCGACGAGTGACGAAACCGCGATTGTGCCCGAGAGTGGCAGCTTCTGTCCGATAACCCGGGTCAATGGCTTTGTCATTGGCGTTTGGCATGGTCGGGTATGTCCGCCGTAGTGCATTGTATTTTTGCCGTGTCAGACTATCGTGAACGCAACGGGGGAACTGTCGTCGGGATGGCAGTTGCGGGTCAAGGGAGGTGGACCTTGTTGTTCAATTTAGCGAGGTGCGTGTGACCATGTATGGCAATGTACTTTTGGCGATAGGCGTCGCGGTGTGTGCGATGCTTTCCGGCTGTTCGACTTCGTCGCTCTACGTCAGTGAAAGAAATCCGTCGTTCAAGACCCTGGTCAGCCGGCAAGCGCCGATTTTCGATCTGAAGATTTCGATGACGCCGGAAGTACAGAGGGTTTATGACAGCGAAGCGCGTTTGAGAGGCTTCGACGCCGACAAGCTGTTGGCGGTGACCCTGCAAAAGCTCGAGGACGGTGGCGTATTCGAGTTCGACAACGCAAACGGCAGGTTCTCTGCGGAAATCGTCATCAAGGAACTGGATATCAAGGACGCCTCGAATACCATCAGCTACGGCATCGTTGCCGGTTCAGACAAGGTCAAGGCAGACATACGACTGCTGAACAGAGTCAATGGACAAGCGGTTTCGAGCGTTTCGATCGAAATCAACCGAATCAATGAGTTCAGTTTCAGTCTTTACCGTTTCAGCGCCGAGAATCGGATGAATTACATTTATAAAGTGTTCTCGGAGAGGGTTCTTCAAGCTTTTACCGACTGAGGATGGACGTCAGCATGAAGACCGGCCGCATCCACTTACTTCTCATCATCCTTGCGGGCATTCTTGTGTTCTCTTTGCCGGCCAACGGGCAGGCATTGTCCCCGGGTGTCACGACCGCCGGGGCGCAAGTTTCGCCAAAAGAGTTGCTGCGACACTGCGCACGGTACTATTTTTCGCGCAATTACGCGCCGTTTTTCGATTGTGCCGATCGACTGGAGCGCCTGTCGGGTGATGGAAACGGTATCGCTCGCTATTCGCCCGCCATTTTTCAGTCGATGCGTGCCGAATTGTTGCTGGAGATCGGTCTCCCGAAGGATGCGCTCGGCTACGCCAAAAAGGCCTTCGACGCAATTCCGGCAAAAGCGAGAAAATGGGCGGAAATTTCCGGCAGATCAGACGAGTCGGTCGCTTTCGAGAGTTTTCTCGAGCAACTCAAAGATGACTGGGCTGGCGACGTCTCGTTGCCTCTGGTGCCGGCGTTGCCGGAGGTGGTCGCAAAAAACATCGGCTTGCTGGCACGTTGTCATTATCTCAACGGCGAGTCGCGGCGCGCCGATTATCTGAATATCGAACTTGCCCTCTTTGACGACGCGGGTTACCGCGAGCGGATTTACTTCGCCTTTGTGCGCAACAAGTTCGATGAAGTCGTCCGGATGAAGGAGGCGAAGGACGAGGAGATTCGACAGGCGAAGAGTTCCGTGTTGGTGGTCCTCTTTTCGCCGGGACGGCCGACCTACGAATTCTGGGAAAACTACAACGTCGCGCTCGAACAGTATATTTATGGCAAAAGCCTGATCGAAGCCGGTCGCCTGGAGAAGGCAGCCGCAGCGCTGGACAAGCTGATGGCATGGGAGGGGCTGGATGCCTTCGCCGGCCTGCGATGGAGTGTGTTTTTCGAACGTGCCCGTCTGTATCGGTTGCAGAAAGATGCGGGCAATGAGCTTGTCCTGTTGCGGCGGGCGGTCGATACGATCGAGACGATGCGCTCGACTATTTCGCTGGAGGCCGGAAAGCTTGGGTTCGCCGGCGACAAGCAGGTGGTGTATCAGCAACTGGTCAAGGCCATGGCTGATCGGGGCGACTGGGCCGGCGCTTTCGAGTATGCCGAACGCGCCAAGGCGCGAGCCCTTGTCGACATGTTGTCGCAGCAGGTCAGCATCGCCACGCCGCCGTCGGCGGACGAGAAAGTACGAGGGCTGTTGGCGCAGGCCGAGGCGCCTGAGGCGACCGTGCTTGCCATGGGGGCTGGCGCCAACCGGAGTTCGGCAACAGCGGTGGCGCGCGAAGAGTTGGGGAAGCTGGCGCCGGAAGCGGCTTCTCTGGTGTCGGTGCCGAGTATTCCGCTGGCCGAGGTGGTGCGCCATCTCGATCCGCAGGAGACGCTCGTCGATTTTTTCAATACCGGCAGTGAGCTTTATGCTCTCGTTGTCAATGGCGCCAGTGTCACGGGCTTTCGTCTCGATGCCAATGGCGTCGATGGCGATGTGCGGGCGTTCCGGGCCGCGCTCGAGTCCGCCGATGCCAAAGCCGGTGTGTTAGGCCAAAAACTCCATGCCCGTTTGATTGCGCCGATCCGCCATGAGTTGCGGGGGAAACGGCTGACCATTTCACCGCATGGCGTTCTGCATTATCTGCCGTTTGGCGCGCTTTCCGACGGTAGCCGGTTTCTCGTCGATCTATATGGCATTCGCGTCATGCCGAGTGCCAGTACGCTCGTCTATATCCGAACGGACAAGCCGAAAAAAGCCGGTCGCCTGCTGGCGTTGGGCAATCCTGATCTTGGCGACGCACGCTTCGATCTCCCGGGCGCTCAGAAAGAAGCCATCCAGGTCGCAGGCATCTTTCCGGCGTCCAAAGCGCTTGTCCGGAAGGAAGCGACCAAGCAGGCGGTGACGGAATTCGGCGCCGGTTTCTCCATTCTTCATATTGCTTCGCATGGCGTTTTTGATTCGGGGGCGCCGCTTAATTCCGGGCTGCTACTTGCCGGCAAGAATGAGGATGCCGGGCGCCTGACCGTCAGCGATCTGTATGCGCTGCATCTCGATGCCGAACTGGTGACGCTTTCGGCGTGCGAAACCGGTCTCGGAAAGCTGGCGAGCGGCGATGATGTCGTCGGTCTGACACGCGGCTTCCTGTATGCCGGCGCGCGCTCGATCATTTCGTCGCTCTGGAAGGTGGACGACGATGCCACCAGAGTATTGATGACGAACTTCTACGGATATCTCGCCCGGAACACCGATCTGCGGGAAGCGCTGCGTCTGGCGCAACTCGCAACACGCGAGCGTTTCCCCCATCCGTTCTTTTGGGCGGCGTTTCAGATTACCGGTGCGGCGAACTGATGCCTGATTTCTCGCACATCGCCGTCCTGAGAGCGTGATCGCCTAATCCGGACGTTCAAGCAGCATCAGGTAAGCGACCGCATTGCCGAAATGCGCATGCTCGCGAAAACCGGCCGCTTCGGCGAGCGCGCGCACCTTGCCGCAGCGCTGGAAATGCGGGTCGAAGATCAACTCGGCGATGGCCAGCAGTCCGCCGGGCTTCAAGCAGCCGAACAACTCGGTGAGCGCGGCGCGCGCGTCGGGAATTTCGCCGAGTACCGCCGCCATGACAACGCGATCATAGCGGTTCGTTTCGAGCGCCCCCTGTCCGAGGGCAACGATCCGGGTGTCGATGTTGTCGATGCCGGCGTGCTGCGCCTTGGCACGGACGCGTGTCAGCATGCCGGCCTGAAGGTCGGCGGCGACGACGCTGCCAGCCGGCCCCACCGCCTTTGCCAGCGGCACGCTCAGGCGGCCGGGGCCGCAGCCGGCGTCGAGGACGGTCATGCCGGGTGCAAGGAGCATCTGGCGCACGATGAAATCGGCCCGGTGCGTGCGGGCGAACGGGTTGTCGAGTTCGACCATCCATCCCAGCCATGACGGACAGGGCAGTGCCTGCCGCTGCGAAAACAGGCGCCAGAGCAGGCTGATCGCAATGAAGAGCGCGATCAGCCATGCCAGTGTTGTGGCTGCGGTCACGGGATTTCCGGCCTTCCCCCCGAGTGCTCCTAGAATTCCTGGCGCGTCGGGCGGAAGAGAATCTCGTTGATGTCGACGTCGTCGGGTTGGCTGACCGCGAAGCTGACGGCGCGCGCGAACGCGTCGGCCGGAATGGCGTGCTCATAAATCCTGCGCACGGCTTCGGCAACGTCAGGTTCGCTGATGCTGTTGGGAAGTTCGGTGTCGACGGCGCCCGGCGAAATGATCGTGGTGCGGATGTTGTAGGCTTTCACCTCCTGGCGCAGCCCTTCCGTGAGCGCCCTTACGGCATGTTTTGTCGCCGCATAGACGGCGGCGCCGGGGCGGATCTTGTGGCCGGCGACCGACGAGACATTGATGATGTGGCCGGACTTCTGCCGTTGCATCACCGGCAGCACGGCGGCAATGCCGTAGAGCACGCCCTTCAGGTTGACGTCGATCATTCGCTCCCATTCGTCGACCTTGAGCCGTTCGAGCGGAGCGTTTGGCATCAGCCCGGCGTTATTGATGATCACATCAACGCGGCCGAAGGTCTGGACGGCGGTATCGACAAGCCTGCTGACGTCTTCGCGCTGCGTCACGTCGGTTTCGATGGCGAGCGCTTTGCCGCCTTTGGCCTTGAGTTCGTCGGCCAGCGACTGGATCAGCGCCAGCCTGCGCGCGCCGAGGACGACGGTTGCACCGTCTGCGGAAAGCCCGCGCGCGGCGGCTTTGCCGAGTCCGCTGCTGGCGCCGGTGATGACGACGATCTTGCCTTCGATGTTCTGTGCCATGGACTGTCCTCCTGTTGTCGAATAAGCCATTGTATTGCAGTTATCGGACGCCGGCGGCGGTTGGCTGGTGGTGTTTCTTCCGGTGTGCCGGTACGATGAAAATCTTTGCTGCCGCAGATCGGATGCGGGTGGTTATGCCATGACGGAGGCTTCATGAAGTATTCGCAGGCGTCGCTGGGACGCGTCTTTGTGGTTCGGCTTGAGGATGGCGACATTGTTCACGAGTGCCTTGAGCGCCTGGCGAACGATCAGTCCATCGCGGCGGCCGGACTGATCATTCTCGGGGATGCGGATGCCGGCAGTCGTCTGATCGCCGGCACCGAGGCCGGGCGGGCCGACCCGCTGGTCTTCGTCGAGCGTTGCCTCGATGACGCGCACGAGGTCGCCGGTGTCGGGACGATTTTCCCTGACGAACAGGGCAATCTCGTTTCGCATGTGCATCTGGCCTGCGGCCGGCAGGATTCGCTGGTGGTCGGCTGCGCGCGTGCCGGTGTCAAGGTCTGGCATGTGATGGAAGTGATCGTGGTCGAACTCGTGAACTGCACGGCGGTGCGGCGTTTCGAGGCAGGTCTGCAGGGTTTCCGGTTGCTCAATCCATGACATCACCCGTTTCGGCTTTCGACCGGTCTCCCGGCTGTCAGTCGACGGCGTGCCGGATGATTTCTTCTTGGCCCTGAGTTTTGGCGCTCTCTGCCTTCAAGGGTGTGTTTCATTCCATCCGGCATTTTTCGTCGGCGGAACTTCGGCGGAGGAAGGCGCACCTGTGCCGTAGCGTTGGGAAAATTCGTCGATCTGTTCGCCGAGCCAGTGGCGGAAATTCATGACGATCGGAGAATTCCTTTTGTCCTTGCGGCAAACGAAGTAGTAGGCATGCGGGGTGAGTGTCTGGTGGGCGTAGGGTCGAATCAACTGCCCGCTCGCGAGTGCCTCGTAGGCAACTGACAGTCGCGCCAGGCCGATGCCCTGTCCCCGGATGGCCGCTTGCAGCATGAGCGAGGAATCGCTGAAAACAATGCCGCGGTCCGGGTCGGTGATGACGCCGGCCCCAGCGTCCTGCAGCCACCATGACCAGGGTTCGCCCTGAGAATGCAATCGCGGCAAGTCCTTCAGGACAGGGGGGGCGGCGAGCTCATGCTGGCGGGCGAAGTCCGGCGCGCAGACCGGGAAGATCCAGTCGCGCATCAGCAACTCGGCATCGAGACCCGGGTAATGACCTGCGCCAAAACGGATCGCCACGTCGGCCTCGCCATCCTGTAGCCGGCTGAGGCGCGATGAGGATTCCAGCTCGACGTCGATGCCAGCGTTGGCGGCGATAAAGTCGCCCAGGCGAGGCAGCAGCCAGTGTGCGGCAAATGATGGCGTCGTGCTGACGCGCAGTTTCTTGTCATGGCGTGCGTCGAGCAGCGCTTCGGTGGCACGGTCGACTTCGTCGAGCGCGGCGGTGATCCGGGCGATATAAGCGGCGGCCGGCGCGGTCGGTCGCAGCATGCGACCGTGTTTTTCGAAGAGCGGCGTGTCGAGCGCCTCCTGAATTGCGCGGATCTGGTGGCTGACGGCGCTGTGTGTCAGGCACAGCTTCTCGGCGGCCCGCGACACGCCCCCGTATTTGACGACGGCGGCGAGCGTGCGCAGCGCATTGAGCGGAGGTGCGGGGCGTGACATGTGAATATTGCTCACAATAAATGAAGAAATATATCGATGGAAGTATCCTCGATTACGCTCGAATATCCCCACTGTGAGCCGGCGTTCCAGTCGGCTCGAGATGAATCGGAGCGTGAGCAATCATGTTACATCAATCAACATGTATCGAGATCGAACTTGCTGTCGGCGAGGCCTTGTCGTTGTTCAGGACGGAAGGCTGTCTGCTGCGTTGCGAGCGTGGCACGGTCTGGCTGACCGAAGAAAACGGTGGGCAGGACGTGATCCTGCGGCCGGGCGAATGCTTTCTTCTGACGTGTGGTGGCAGGGCCGTGGTCGAGTCGGTCGACAAGCGACAGGCAGCCCGTTGCCGACTGGTGCCGGCGCAATCGCGCCGATTATCTTCGGCCTTGCGGCGCTGGGTCCGCGCCTTGTGCGGCATGTCGGTTGTCGATGCCGGCGGGCGCAGAGAGGCCGGCTAATGCATCTCTCATTATTATGTTGGGTGGGTGAATGACATTTGGTACGATGCATCGGTGGCTTCCAGGGGAAAAAACATCGGCGTCATGTGGCGGATTCTCTCCCTTCTTTTTCTCATCGTCGTGCAACTCGCCATTGCCGGACAGGGGGCTTGCGCCGAAACGACGGGGAAGGGAGCGCCGATAGCGAGCGATGACGGTGCGCGTGTTGCTGTTGTTATTGGCAACAGCCGATATCCTTCCGGTGCGCTCGTCAATCCGCGCAACGATGCGACGGCGATCGCCTCCGCGCTCAGGAAGTTGAAGTTCGACGTCGAACTCAAACTGGATGCGACGAAAGCGGATCTCGACGGTGTCTTCAAACGTTTCAGCGGCAAGGCGGATCAGTCGGCGGTGGCTGTCGTCTTCTATGCCGGACACGGCATCCAGGTGAGCGGCAATAATTATCTGATTCCGATCGACGCGAACCCGCAGAGCGAGCGGGATTTGAAGCGCGAGATGGTGCGACTTGACGATGTCATCGATGACATGGGTGGCGCCAAGGTCAAGATCGTTTTTTTCGACGCTTGTCGCGACAATCCGCTGACGCGAAGTTTCAGTCGCGGTGGCGCAAGAGGGCTGGCGGCGCCGAGCGAGGCGACGGGGACCTTGATCTCCTTCTCGACCAAGCATGGCAACACCGCGCTCGATGGTGACGGCAAGAACAGCCCCTACACCGGTGCCCTGCTAGCGGCGCTTGAGGGCACGCAGCGAATGGAGATCGAGCAGTTGCTGCGCAAGGTGCAGCAGGATGTGAAACGCGATACGCGCGGTCAGCAGGAACCTTGGCGATACGGTTCGCTCGACGGCGATTTCTATTTTCTTGCGCCAGTGCCGGAGGCCAATACGGCGGTGGTGCAAAAGGAGATGGTCGATAAGGCCGTGGCCGAAGCAGTGGCCGAGGCTTTGCGCAAGGCCAACGACCAGTCGGCGAAGGAGCGTGCGGAAACGCAGCAGCGGGTCAATGAACAGGCGGTGGCGGAGGCGTTGCGAAAGGCGAATGAACAGGTCGCGCGCGAACGTGCCGAGGCGGAGCGCAAGGCCGAGGAGCGTATTGCCCGGGAGCGTGCCGAGATCGAGCAGCGAGCGGCTCAGGAGCGCAATGAATTGAGGGCGTCGATGGAGCGCATGCTCAAGGAAGCCATCGAGCGGCAGAATGCGCTGCTGATGGCTGAACGCGAAGCGCGCAAGGCCTCGGGCGAGGCTGTTTCGCCGCAATCCTCCGCGACGACAGTCGTCGCCGCGCCGGAAAGGAAGCCAGAGATGTCGCTGCAGCTGGCAACGGCGCCGTCATCGCTCCGGCGGGACGACAAGCGCCCCGCGTCTTCGCCGCTTGCCGATGCTGTTGTCAATGTCGGTGATGCCTGGGAGTACGCGGTCAGGAGTGGCGAGCCAAGACGGGCTAGCTGCTGACAGAAGAATCCCCAGCAGCTCAGATTCTTATTAATCAGTTTCGATGTTCAATAGTATCGGTCGCTAGAGTTTATAAAGTGCTGCTTGGCTGACTAGATTGCACACCAGATCATTACTAAGAGGCACATGACAAAACCAATAGCAATTGCCGAAAAGAGCGGGGGATCTTGATCCATGGCTATTTGCTCCGTCAAAGGGGAAAGCACCTATGATCGCTTTGTCGGAAGTCAAAATCCACCCGACAAAACCGCATTTTTACTCGATATTTTCCCCACAAATTTCTTCCCTTTAACTTGGTGTTGTTCTGTTCAGCAAGGTTTTTAGGGATGTTCGGGTAGCCCAGAGCTATATAGAGTAGCCCAGAGCCCTGTTCAGTAGCATTTATCGCTAGAGTTTACACCGTGACGCCAGCGCGATCCGCCTGCTGGTCGGCCCAGTACGAACTGCGTACCATCGGCGCACAGGCGGCGCCCGAGAATCCCATGGCCAGCGCTTCTCGCTCGAACATCGCGAAGGTTTCCGGCGTGACGTAGCGCAATACCGGCAGGTGGTGGTTGGACGGCGCAAGGTACTGGCCGATCGTCAGCATCTCGACGTCATGGGCACGCAGATCGCGCATGACGTCCAGGATTTCCTCGTCAGTTTCGCCGAGGCCGACCATCAAGCCCGATTTTGTCGGAATGTCCGGATAGCGCGCCTTGAACGCCTTGAGGAAGGCGAGCGAATGCGCGTAATCGGCGCCGGGACGCGCCTGTTTGTAGAGGCGGGGCACCGTTTCGAGGTTGTGGTTGAGGACGTCGGGCAGCGATTCGCCGAGGATGTCGATCGCCAGTTCATGACGGCCGCGAAAGTCGGGAACGAGGATCTCGATTGTCGTCGAGGGGGATTGCTCACGCACCGCGTCGATGACGTCAGCAAAATGGGTGGCGCCGCCGTCACGCAGGTCGTCGCGGTCGACGCTGGTGATGACGACGTAGCGCAGCTTGAGATGGGCGACGCTTTCGGCCAGGTGTTGCGGCTCGTTTTCGTCGGGCGGCAGCGGTTTGCCGTGACCGACGTCGCAGAAGGGACAGCGGCGCGTGCAGATGTCGCCGAGAATCATGAAGGTGGCGGTACCGCGTCCGAAACACTCGCCGATGTTCGGGCAGGCGGCCTCTTCGCAGACGGTGTGAAGCTTCTGCGTGCGCAGCATGCGCTTGATTTCGCCGTAGCGGCCGACGTCATTGCCGGCCTTGACGCGAATCCACGACGGCTTGCGCAAGGGGGTGTCGACGGGGATGACCTTGATCGGGATACGCGCGGTCTTGAGTTCGCCGCGTTCCTTGACACCGGCCACCTTGGCGGCGGGCTTTCGTTCTTCGCTCATGCCTTCTCCAGTTGTTTGACGAGTTCGCCGGCGAGCGCTGCGGCGGCGTCCGCCGCTTGCAGCGCGAGGCCGAGGTCGCGCGTCTGCGTGACCGCCATGCCGGCGTAACCACAGGGATTGATCGCCGAAAATGGCAAAAGATCCATATCGACGTTGAGGCTGAGCCCGTGCGTGCTGCAACCGCGCCGGATACGCAGGCCGAGCGCGGCGATCTTGGCCACCGAACCGTCGTTGCGATCGACATAAACGCCGGGGGCGCCGTCGACGCGGCGCGACGCCAGTCCGTTTGCGGTGAGCAGGTCGATGATCGCCTGCTCGATGCGCCAGACGAAATCCTTGACCTTGAGGTGCCGGCGGTTGAGGTCGACAAGCAGGTAGATGACGACCTGCCCGGGGCCGTGGTAGGTGATCTGTCCGCCCCGGTCGATCTGGATCAGCGGGATGCCGTTGTCGTGGAGGCGGTGTTCCGGCTTGCCGGCCTGGCCGAGCGTGTAAGTCGGCGGATGTTCGCAGCACCAGAGCTCGTCGGGCGTCTCAGCCTGGCGGGTGGCACTGAAGTCGTTCATCGCCTGCCAGGTCGGCCGATAGTCGACACGGCCGAGCTGACGCACGCGAATCGGCGGAAGGACGGCCGTGCTCACGCCTTAGAGCACCACCTTGACGAGCGGATGGCTCGTCAGTTCGCGATAGAGCGCGTCGAGCTGCGGCTTCGAGGTAGCGCGGATGGTGCAGGTCAGGCTGACGTACTTGCCGCCCGAGGAGGCGCGCATTTCCATCGTTGCGCCATCGAAGTCCGGGGCGTGCCGCCGGACGATTTCGAGTACTGCCTGCGCCAGCGCGTCGCCGGCCAGGCCCATGATCTTGAGTGGGAAAGCGCAGGGAAATTCGAGCAGCGTTTCTTTTTCGGGGAGTTCAGCCACGGCCATGCCTCATCTGTTGTTCGCGGAAGTCGACGTACCACGCCAGCATCTGCCGGCCGACCGGGCCGGGTCGGCCGGCGTCGGCGCCGTGGCCGACCGGTTGGCCATCGAGCGTGGTGATCGCCAGCACTTCCTTGGCTGACGACGTCATCCAGACTTCGTCGGCGTCGCGAAGTTCCGACTCGGTGACCGGCCGCACCTCGTGCGCGGCGCCGTGACGCGCTGCCAGTTCGAGGACGAGGTCATAGGTCGTGCCGGGCAGCATGTGGTGATCCTTGGGGGGCGCCAGGATGACGCCGTTCCGGACAATGAAGATGTTCGAGGCCGAGCCTTCGGTGAGAAAGCCGTCGCGGATCAGGATGGATTCGGTGCAGCCCGCGTCGACGGCCTGCTGGCGCGCCAGGATGTTGGGCAGCAATGCCACCGTCTTGAGGTCGCAGCGTCCCCAGCGGATGTCCGGCAGCGTGATGGCGGCGATGCCGGTGCGGCGCATCTCGTCGCTCGGACGGGTCAGCGGCGCGGTGAAGGCGAAGACGGTCGGCGGCACGGCCGGGAAAGGCTGGTCGCGCTTGTTGTCAGCACCGCGCGTCACCTGCAGGTAGAGCGACTGATCCGCGAAGGGCGCGGCGTCGATGATGCGGCCGATGACGTCCAGCCATTGCGCCGACGTCAACGGATTGGCGAGGCGGATGCCGTCGAGCGAATCCTGCAGGCGTTTGAGATGTTCCTCGCTCCGGAAGGGGTAGCGCGAGTAGACCGGAATGACCTCGTAAGCGCCGTCGGCGAAGAGAAAACCGCGGTCGAGCGGCGAGATGCGCGCCGCCGACAAGGGCAGGAAGTGCCCGTCGAGGTAGCAGGTCGTGTCGACCGTCGTGGTCATGGCGCGCTCAGTTGAACCAGAGGCGGACCGTGTCGATGGCACGGCCGATGGCACCCGCCGCCGGGACAGCCTCGAGCGCGTTCACCGGGTATTCGCCGAAGGGCTTGCCGTCGAGGCTGACCTTGAGCGTACCGACGACCTGGCCGACAGTGATCGGCGCCATCAGCTTCGGCTGCGCGACGAATTCGCTCTTGAGGCTTTGTTCGAAACCCTTGGGCACGGCGAGTTGGAAGTCGTTGGCGAAGCCAGCCTTGAGCGTGCTTTGCGCGCCCTTCCAGACTTTCATCGTCGTCACTGGCTGGTCTTTGGCGTAAAGCCTGACCGCGTCATAGAACTGGAAACCGTAGTTGAGCAGCTTGAGCGATTCCTGTGCGCGGACGGAATCAGAGGCTGTGCCGAGCACGACAGAGAGCAGCCGGCGCGGGCCGCGCTTGGCCGAGGAAATCAGGCAGTAGCCGGCCGCGTCGGTGTGGCCGGTCTTGACGCCGTCGACGCTGGGATCGAGCCAGAGCAGACGGTTGCGGTTGGGTTGGGTGATCTTGTTGTAGCGGAATTCGCGCAGCGAATAGTATTTTGCATATTCCTGCGGGAAGTCGCGGATCAGCGCCGTGGTCAGGCGGCCGAGGTCGCTGGCCGTGGTGTAGTGCTGCGGATCGGGCAAGCCGGCCGCGTTGCGGAAACTGGTGCCTTTCATGCCGAGACGCTGCGCTTCGCGGTTCATCATCTGGGCGAAATTGTCTTCGCTGCCGGCGATCGCCTCGGCCAGCGCGACGCAGGCGTCGTTGCCGGACTGGACGATCATGCCCTTGATCAGGTCTTCGACGACGACTTGCGTGCCGACCTGGATGAACATGCGTGAACCCTGTGCGCGCCAAGCCTTTTCCGAGACCGGGATGGCCTGGTCGAGCTTGATCGTGCCCTGCTTGAGCGCCGAGAAGGTCAGGTAGGCGGTCATCAGCTTGGTCAGCGACGCCGGTTCGAGGCGGTCATCGGCGGCTTGGGAACTCAGCACCTGGCCGGACGATACTTCGATCAGCAACCACGACTTGGCGGCCAGCGTCGGCGGCGTCGGCAAGGACATTTGTTGCGCCAGGGCGAGCACAGGGGTGAGCAGCAGGGAAAGGAAAAGCGAGCGGAGCGTGCGCATGGAAGGAATCTTCTTGGATGGAAGGAACAAACTGTGATTATAGCAAGCGGCCGGATGCCGGCCGGCTAGCCGGCGGTGCCGGGCGCCCGCCAGCCGAACCAGGCGATGGCGCCGGCAAGCGCTTGCACCAGGATCATCGCCATGACCGTGCCCTGCCACGCCCAGGCTTCGAAGGCCAGTCCGCCGATGCCGGTGCCGGCGGCGCCGCCGGCGTAGTAGGCGAGGTAGTAGAGTCCCGAGGCCGAGGAACGCCCGCTCGGCACATGGCGGGCGATGAAGCTGATCGTCGCCGCCTGGCAGATGAAGACGCCGGAAGAGCAGATGGCGAGGCCTGCGATGACGGCGGTCAGGGTCGGCATGAGCGTCGTGGCGATGCCGAGTGAGGAGATGCCGAGCGCGATCAGCAGTGCGTGCAGGAAACCGAAGCGGACGATGAAACGTCCTGCCAGCGGCGTGATGACGACGCCGAGCAGATAGACGCAGAAGATATTGGCGAGTCCGGCAGCGCTGAGTTCGAAGGGCGGGGCGGCGAGCAGGAAGTTGACATAGGTGAAGCTGCCGACCAGCGAGAACAGCACGCAGAAGCCGACGGCGCAGGCGGCCAGCAGTCGGGGATTGCGCAGGTGTAGCGCCATCGTGCGGAAGGCCTGGCCCGGATCGGCGTTGGCGACGAAGCGTCGCGATGCCGGCAGACGCCAGACGGCGACGACGGCGCCGATCAGGTTGAGGATGACGAGGGTGACGAAGGCACCGCGCCAGCCGAGCAGGTGGCTGGCGTGGCCGGTGATGAAGCGTCCCGAGAATCCGCCCATGACGGCGCCGCCCATGTAGACGCTGGTAATGCGTGCGGCCTGGTCGCCGCTGAATTCCTCACCGATGTAGGCGGTGATGGTGACGACGATGCCGGGGATGGCGAGACCCTGGAGAAAACGCAGGAGGACGATGCTGTCGAGGCCGTGTGCGAGCGGGATCAGCGCAGTCGGCACGGCGAGACCGAAGAGCGACCAGCAGATGACGATCTTGCGCCCGAGCGCGTCGGAGAGCATGCCCATGAAGGGTGAGACCAGCGCAACGGCGAGCACCGTGGCGCCGACGGTTGCGCCGGCCTGCAGCGGCGAGGCGCCGAAATCGGCGCTGACCAGCGGCAGGATCGATTGCATCGAATAGAGGTTGATGAAGCCGAAAAAACCGATCAGCCAGATGACGGCAGCCGAGGCCTGCCGGTCGGCACCGGGGTGCCTGTCAATACCCAACATGGACACTGAAAATCGTTAAGACGGGAAGCCACGGTTATACGCCGATTTCGTCCGTCATGCGTTCCTTTTTTCGACTGCGCGAATCTCGGTGCGACGAAGGGATCAAGGTCGGCGGCGTGTCCGCTCAGGCTGCGTGATGATGGGGCAGAGGCCACTGAGAAAAAAACGGCCCGGACTGGCCGGGCCGAAATGTGCGCCTAGTTGGCGCGGGGAGAAACAGTATCAGGCGCAGGGCGTGCGTCGCGCTGTCCGCGATGATGCCATTCGGATGCAGCCCGGCCGTGCGTCATCCGTTCGGCGCCGGCCTTGAAGAAGAGGCGCACTTTTTCCTTCTGGTCCGGGTTGAGTTTGTCATAGACGGCGAGCCAGCGGTCGCGGACGGCGAGATGCTGTTTCTGGGCCTCAGCCTTCAGCGTGTCCATGCGCTGGAAGATGGCGCGCAGGTCGGCGCCCGGCTGTGCCAGCGCGGCCTGGATTTCCTCGTGCTGCTTGCGGAACGTGTCGCGGCCATTGGCGAAGCTGTCCTTGGCGAATTTATCGGCGTCCTGCCAGGCGGATTCCTGCGCGGCGTCGAGTTTGAGATCGTCGTGCAGGCGCTGCATGGCTCGACCGCCATGGGCAAAGCCGGCGTGGACGCCGTGCATCGGCATGCCCGGGCCGGCGTCGCCGCGTGGCATGGCGAATGCGCCGGCGGTGACGCCGAGCGAGAGCATCAGCGCGGCGATCAGAAAACGGGGGGAATGCTTTTGGATTTTCATTGTGGTACTCCTCGATGATGAATGGAACAATCGCTTGTCCTGCGGCAATTCTTGCGGCCCGAAGCGATGTCGCCATTGTCGGTGCCGGTCCGTTGCAAAGGATTTCGCCTTCGGGATGGCCGGTTTCAAATTGTTTCGGCACGCCTTTCCGCGCATCCGGCTGACATAGAATGCTAGTCAGAGAATTAGCCTCTCGGTGTAAATCCATGAAAAAGATCCTGCTTGTCGACGACGATCCCGAACTGCGGCAGCTATTGGCGACCTATCTCGGACGTCATGGGCTCGACGTGTTGCTGCTGCCTGACACCCGTCAGCTCGATGCGTATCTTGAGCGCTATCAGCCGCACCTGCTGGTCCTCGACCTGATGATGCCCGGCGAGGACGGTCTGGCGGCGTGCCGGCGTTTGCGCGCGCGCGGCGAGACGGTCCCGATCATCATGCTGACCGCGCGCGACGAGCCGGTCGATCGCGTCGTCGGGCTCGAGATGGGGGCGGACGATTACGTCGGCAAGCCTTTCGATCCGCGCGAGCTGGTGGCGCGCATCGAGGCCGTGCTGCGTCGCGGTGCGCAACCGGCTGCGGCGCCCCAGGCGCAAGGCGGTGTGTATCGTTTCGGCGACTGGGCCTTTGACCGCGCCACGCGCCGACTCGAACGTCATGGCGAGGAGGTGGTGCTGACGAGCGGCGAGTTTGCCCTGCTCAATGCTCTGGTTAACAACGCCGGACGGCCGATGAAGCGCGAGCGGCTGTTGGAAATGACGCGTGGCGACGATTCCGAATCCTTCGACCGGGCCATCGATGTGCAGATCCACCGCCTGCGTCGCCTGATCGAAGCGGACCCGACGCAGCCGCGTTTCCTGCAGACCGTTTGGGGTGTCGGTTACGTGTTCGTGCCCGACGGCGCGACGAAGCCGGAGTCAAAGGGATGAAACTGCCCCGGCTCTGGCCGTTCTCCCTGGCGACACTGACTGTCGTGCTCGTTGTCATTGTCGTTGCGGTGGCCGAAATCACCACCTTCGCGGTCGTTTTTCACGATGGGCGCGAATCGCACCTGCGACAGACGAGCCAGTATATTGCCGGCCAGATCCGCCTGTTGCAGACGATCCTGCCGGGGCTTGACGACAGCGCGCGGCGCAAGCTCGAGCACGCCGATCCGGGCGGGCCCTGGCTGCAGTTGCGTCCGGACGGCGGTGACGTGCCGGGGCAAACGCCCAACTTCGGGTTTGCCGCGCGGGTCGGCGTCGAACTCGGGCGAATTCTCGGCGAACCGGTGGTAATGCGGAATGAGGGCCTCGGTCGCCGCGGCAGTCTCTGGATCGGCTTTGGCGCCAATGGGGAGCGCTGGTGGCTGGTGTTGCCGCCGCCCCGCTTCGAGCCGCGCGGCATGCCGCGAGAACAATGGCTCTGGCTTGGCGCCGCCTTGCTGGCGCTGATCGTCGTCGCCGGCGTGTTCGTGCGCGGCATCGTCCGGCCGCTGCGTCGTCTGGGCGAGGCCGTCGTTGCGACCGGAGACGGGCGGGCGCGGCCGGTGTTGCCCGAGGGGCCAATGGAAGTACGGCAACTGGCGGAGCAGCACAACCGGATGGTGTCGCAACTGGCGCAAGCCGATGCCGAGCGGCGGGAAATGCTGGCCGGATTGACACACGACCTGCGCGCACCGTTGGCGCGCCTGCGCGTGCGGCTGGCGTTGCTCGAGAACGAGGCTGAACGCGCGGGGCTCGAACGCGACGGCGAGGACATGGAACGCATCGTCGGTCAGTGCCTGTCCTTCCTGCGCAGCGAGGCCGACGAGACGCGCGCGGCGCCGCCGTTGTGCCTGGCCGATGCAGTCAGCGACGAGGTGGCGCGGCAGCGCGAACTCGGCCGCCCGGTCTCCATGACGGTGTCACCGTCTGCTGTCGCTTGTCATGTCGCCGTCAACCATGGCGATCTGCAGCGGGTGCTCGATAACCTGATTGGCAATGCCTTGCAGTATGGAGCGCCACCGGTCGAGATATCGGTGTCGGCGGCGCTGCCAGCCTCGGTACTGCTGAGCGTACGCGATCATGGTCCGGGTATACCGGCGGCACAGCGCGCGCGCGTCTTCGAGGCCTTTGTGCAGGGCGAGCCGGCGCGCGCGACGCGCGGCAGTTGCGGCCTGGGCCTGTCGATCGTGCGCCGGATCGTCGTCCGGTGCGGTGGCAGCGTGCGTCTGTCGGAGGCCGACGGAGGCGGCCTTGCCGTCGAGATGAGCCTGCCGTGCGCGGTGGTGCCAGCGTCCTCGGACGTCGTTGCGGATTCCGCATGATCGTCCTAAAATGGTTAGCTATATCGTTTTAGCTAACACACTCCGGCCGATGTGCGTCGGGGGACCGGGAGGAGAGCGCAGATGAACCGTCAACGCATTGAGGGTATTGTTCCCGTCATGATCACGCCGTTTACCGAAAGTGGCGAGATCGATTATGCCGGGCTCGAACGTTTGATCGAGTGGTATATCGAGAAGGGTTCAGACGCGCTGTTTGCCGTCTGCCAATCGAGCGAAATGATGTTTCTCTCGGTCGACGAGCGCCGGGCACTCGGCCGTTTCGTCGTCAAGCAGGTCGCCGGTCGCGTGCCGGTCGTCGTTTCCGGGCATGTCAGCGATGATCCCTTCGGACAACTCGAGGAGTTGCAGGCTGCCGCCGACACCGGCGCCGACGGCATCGTACTGGTCACCAATCACCTCGATCCGAAGCAGCGCGGCACTGCGCCTTTTCTCGGCAACCTGAAATGGCTGCTCGACCGCTTGCCTGTCGATATGCCGCTCGGATTGTACGAGTGCCCGGCGCCGTATCGTCGTCTGGTCACCGACGAAGAGCTTCGCTTCTGTATCGACAGTGAGCGTTTCGTGCTACTCAAGGATGTGTCCTGCGATCTGGAGACAGTCAAGCGGCGTGTGGCAATGACGGCCGGGACGCCGTTCGCGATCCTCAATGCCAATGCCGCGATCGCCTACGATGCGATGAAGGCCGGTTCGCGCGGGTTTAACGGCGTCTTCACGAATTTCCATCCCGACTTGTACAAATGGCTGTATACGAAAGGCGCGCAGCATCCGGCGTTGGCCGCCGAAGTCGCCAACTTTCTCGTGCTGGCGGCGCTGGCCGAGCCCTTCGGCTATCCGGTGCTGGCCAAGATGTACCATCAGCGCATCGGTACCTTCGCCTCGATCAAGAGCCGGACGATCACCTTTGATGTGCGCGAGCGCTTCTGGGCGCTTGATGCCATTCTTGACAAGATTGTCGAAGGCACCGAGATGATGCGTGCCCGGATCGCGGCGCTCTGACGCAGGCGGCGTGCGCCGCCGCCGAGAAATAAAGCCCCGGAGGGACTCCCCCGGGGCTTTTTACGTTAACAGACCGGTATCCGACCGACGTGCCAGATCTGTTCGGCATATTGCCGGATGGTTCTGTCGCTCGAGAACTTGCCCATGCCGGCAACATTGAGGATGGACTTCTGCAGCCATTCTTCGGGGCGGCAGTAAAGCGCATCGACCCGTTCCTGACAGGCGACGTAGGAGGCATAATCGGCGAGCAGCAAATAGTGGTCGCCATGCGTGAGCAGGGCGTCGACGATCGGCTGGAAGCGGTCTGGCTCATCGGGCGAGAAATAGCCCGAAGCGATCATGTCGAGCACCTGCCGCAGTTCGGCGTTGCCGTGGTAATACTCCCACGGGTTGTAACCGCTGGCGCGCAGGCGGGCGACTTCGTCGGCCGTCAGTCCGAAGAGGAAGAAGTTCTCTTCGCCAACTTCCTCCATGATCTCGATGTTGGCGCCGTCGAGCGTTCCGATGGTCAGCGCACCGTTGAGCGAGAGCTTCATGTTGCCGGTGCCGGAGGCTTCGGTGCCGGCGGTCGATATCTGTTCGGAGAGATCGGCCGCCGGGACGATGCGTTCGGCATTGGAGACGTTGTAGTTCGGAATGAACAGAAGCTTCAGGCGGTCGCCGATCAGCGGATCGTTGTTGACGATTTCGGCAACATTGTTGATCAGGCGGATGATGCGCTTGGCCATGACATAGCCCGGTGCTGCCTTGCCGCCGATGATGACGGTGCGTGGCGCGGTGTTCGGGTGCGTGCCCAGCCGGATGCGGTTGTAGAGCGTGATGACATGCAAGACGTTGAGCAGTTGCCGCTTGTATTCGTGGATGCGCTTGATCTGGATGTCGAACAGCGAATCCGGATTGACGCGGATATGCAGCGTTTCCTGGATCATCGCCGCGAGCCGTTCCTTGTTGGCACGCTTGACGGCGCCGAATGCCTTGCGGAACGACGCGTCCTTGGCCAGGGGGCGCAGTTTCTGCAGCTCGTCGAGGTTGCGGACCCAGCCGGTGCCGATGTTCTCGCCGATCAGTCCGGCCAGCGCCGGATTTGCCTGGTTGAGCCAGCGTCGCGGCGTGATCCCGTTGGTCATGTTGAGAATCTTGCCCGGCCAGAGTCGGTTGAAGTCGGAGAAGATCGTGCTCTTCATCAACTCGGTATGCAGTTGCGCCACGCCATTGACCGTGTGGCTGCCGACGATCGCCAGATGCGCCATGCGGATGCGGCGGTCGCCGTTTTCGTCGATCAGCGACATGCGCCGCAGCAGTTCGTTGTCGCCGGGGAAGGTGTGCATGACCTGGCGCAGAAACTGGAAATTGATGGCGTAGATGATCTCCAGGTGGCGCGGCAGAATGGCCTCGAACAGCGCGACCTTCCATGTTTCCAGCGCTTCCGGCATCAGGGTGTGGTTTGTATAGGAGAAGGTCCGCGTCGTCAGGTTCCAGGCATGCTCCCAGCCGAGGCCATGGATATCGACGAGCAGGCGCATCAGTTCGGCAATGCTGATCGCCGGGTGAGTGTCGTTGAGCTGGATCGCCACTTTGTTCGGCAGTTCGTCCCAGGTGGCATGATGCTTCTTGTAGCGGTAGAGAATGTCCTGGAGCGATGCGCTGACGAAGAAATACTGCTGCTTGAGGCGCAACTCCTTGCCCATCTCGGTCGAGTCGTTGGGGTAGAGTACCTTCGACAGGTTCTCGGAGGCATTCTTGTCGGCCACCGCCTGAATGTAATCGCCCTGGTTGAAGTAGCGCAGATCAAAATCGCGCGACGACTTGGCCGCCCATAAGCGCATGTTGTTGACCGTCTTGCCGCCGAATCCGGGCACAGGCGTGTCGTATGCCATAGCCATAATCTCTTCGGTATCGACCCAGTGATGGCGGAGCGTTCCGTCTTCGCTGGTGAACTGGACGACGCGGCCGTGGAACTTGACCGGATACAGAACTTCCGGACGCGGGAATTCCCAGGGATTGCCGTAGCGCAACCAGTTGTCGGGATGTTCGACCTGCTGGCCGTCCTCGATCTTCTGGTGGAACATGCCGTATTCATATCGTATGCCGTAGCCATAACACGGAAGTTCGAGTGTTGCCATCGAGTCGAGGAAGCAGGCAGCGAGGCGCCCGAGGCCACCATTGCCGAGGCCGGCGTCGAATTCCATTTCGCTGACGGATTCGATGTTCTGACCGAGCTCGTACAGCGCCTGCTTGAATTCGTTGTGCAGTTCGAGATTGAGCGCCGCATTGCTGAAGGTGCGGCCAACGAGAAATTCGAGCGACAGGTAATAGACGCGTTTCGGGTCATCGCGGTAGTACGTTTGCATCGTCTCCATCCAGCGTTCGGCCATCCGGTCGCGCGCGGTTCTCGCTGCGATTTCGTACCAGTCATGCGTTGTTGCGAGCGCCGAATACTTGCTGATGGAATAGGTCAGGTGCGCTTCCATCGAATTGCGGATCGCTTTTGTTTCCTGAACATCTGCTGACGCCTTGCTCGACTTGGATGGCTGCTTCTTCATGGCGGTTCCTCCGCGTGTGCCTGGTCAATGGATATCGTTCCCACCCCAAGGGAACGCACGTGCTCCCGAGCGGCTAGCATACTCTTGATGCGAACGGAATGTGGCAAAAATCTGGCATGCCGGTGGCGTTGTCAGGTTGTCCGGAACGTCGACTGCGGGATATCATGCAGGTGTCTGTTCCGCAATCGGGAGATCGCGATGAGCAACAAGCACCTGCACCTGCTCCAGGCCATCTATCATGAGCCGCCCAGCGCAAACATCCACTGGCGCGAAATCGAATCATTGCTGCTGCATCTTGGTGCCAGCGTCGAATCGGCGCACGGTGCGCGGTTCCGCGTTTTGTTGAACCGGATGGAACTATTTGTCCATCAGCCGCACAACAACTCGACCTGCCCAAAACACGAAATCAAGCAGATCCGTGAGTTCCTGGCGCGGGCCGGCGTCACCCTGTCGTCGTACGAAGCCCGGCAGAAACCGGCCTGACTCAGTGTTCCGGTGTGTGTGGGCAGCGGAAATGCAGGAGGGCGCATAACGCGCCGATTGCCATGAAGGCCCCCATGGCGGCGGCCAGCGAGTGGGTGGACGCCCATGCTGCGGGTGCCGCGACGCCGGCGACCACGCTGTTTGACAGGGACTGCAGAAACATCTGGCAAGAGGATGCCAGTCCACGTTGCCTGGGAAACATGTCGAGGGCGAGCAGCGACATGCTCGGCATCGTCAGTGACATGCCCAAAGTATAAAACGGCATCGGCAGAACGCTCCAGGGTAGCCCCGGCGCGAGCAGGAAGCTCACGCCGAGATTGAGGATGACGGCAATCGTCATGACCGCGTAGCCCAGCGCAATCGTCCGCTTTGGCGAGAGGCGGCCGGCGAGGCGGCCGGACAGCCAGGCGCCCGAAACCAGCCCGCACATCGACGGGCCAAAGAGCCAGAGAAAGCCGGTTTCGGGTAAGCCCAGGTGATGGATCAGGAAGGTCGGTGCCGACATGATGTAGATGAAAAAGCCGCCGAAGTTGCAGGCGAGTGAGCCGGTGGCAAGCAGAAAGGCGGGTGAGGTCAGCGTCTTTGCGTAGGCCTTGGCGAGATAGATCGGGTGCAGTGACCGGCGCTGGGCAGGCGGCAGTGTTTCCGGCAGTCGCCAGGCGCAGGCGGCCCAGAGCGCCCCGCCCATGAGAGCGAGGAAAATGAAGATCGAGTGCCAGCCGAAGGCGCTCTGCAATTGACCACCGATGACCGGTGCGACGGCCGGTGCGATGGCGAACATCATGGCAATGTGCGACATCAGCCGCTGTGCCGCCGGTCCGACGAAAATATCGCGAACGATGGCGCGGCTGACGACAGCGCCAGCACAGGCGGAAAACCCTTGCACGCCCCGTAACAGCCAGAGGTGTTCGATGCGTGTGGCGAACAGGCAGCCGATCGACGCGAGCATGAACACGACGAGCGAAACGAGAATGACACGTCGCCGCCCGATGGCGTCGGAAATGGCGCCGTGCCAGAGCGACATCAGGGAAAACATGAAGAGATAGGCGGTCAGCGTCTGCTGCACCTCGATCGGCGACGCATGAAATGTGTCGCCGATGTCGTGCAGCGAGGGCAGGTAGGCATCGACGGAAAATGCGCCAATGGCGGTCAGGGCGGCCAACAGGACGGCAATACCGGCAGGCGACTGGCCGGCGGCGGGTGGAGTCATCAATCAGTCCTTTGCGAAGCGGCGATAGTATACGGCTTCGGCGATATGCTCGGGGCGTAGCGTCCGGCTGTCGGCAAGGTCGGCGATCGTACGCGCGACTTTGAGCACGCGGTGATACGCGCGTGCCGAGAGGCCGAGCCGCACGATGGCTTGCTTCAGCAGGGCAAGACCTTCGGCATCGGGATGACAATAACGTTCGATCTGGCCGACAGCGAGTTTTGCATTGACGCAGTCCTGGCGCGCCAACTGGTGTTCCCGTGCCCGGCAGACGCGCGCGCACACCGTTGCCGACGATTCCCCGGTCGGCAACTGCTGAAGAGCGACAGGGGGGAGCGCCGGTACTTCGACATGCAGGTCGATGCGGTCAAGCAGCGGTCCCGAGATCCGGTTGCGGTAGCGCAGCACCTGTTCGGCGGTGCAGCGGCACCTGCCAGCGGCGTCGCCGTGATGGCCGCAGGGACAGGGATTCATTGCGGCGATCAACTGAAAATGCGCGGGGAATACCGATTGGCGGGCGGCTCGCGAGATATGGATGCGTCCGGTTTCGAGCGGTTCGCGCAGGGCCTCGAGGACTTGACGCTGGAATTCCGGCAACTCATCGAGGAAGAGGACGCCTTCGTGGGCGAGCGAGATTTCGCCGGGTCGCGGCACGCTGCCGCCGCCGACCAGTGCGACGGCCGAGGCCGAATGGTGCGGTGAGCGGAAGGTCGGTTGCGAAAATCGTTCCGGCCGGAACTGGCCGCAGAGCGAGAGAATGGCGGCCGATTCGAGCGCTGTCCGGGGTGTTAGCGGTGGCAGCAATCCGGGGAGGCGGGCGGCGAGCATCGACTTTCCACTCCCCGGCGGTCCGCACAGCAGCATGGAATGTCCGCCTGCTGCGGCAATTTCGAGCGCGCGCTTGGCCACGGTCTGGCCCCGCACATCGGCGAGGTCGGTATCGGACGCAGACATGGCGGCGCCAGGCGGTGGTGCAGCGCACTGTGGCAACGTCTGCCGTTCACACAGGTGCGCGCAGATGTCGAGCAGCGAGCCGGCTGCGAACAGCGGTGCGTCGGCGGCCGGCGCAGCTTCCTTGGCGCTCTCGCTTGGCAGGATGAAACGGCGGCCGGTCTTGCCGGCGGCGAGAACCATCGCGAGTGCCCCCCGGATCGGATGCAGTGCGCCGGACAGCGAGAGTTCGCCGGCGAACTCGTACGCGTCGAGCGCCGCTGCCGGGATCTGTCCGGAGGCGCCGAGAATTCCCAATGCGATCGGCAGGTCGAAGCGTCCGGATTCCTTGGGCAGGTCGGCGGGAGCCAGGTTGATGGTGATCCGCTTTGCCGGGAAATCGAATCCGGAATTCAGCAGCGCTGCGCGTACGCGGTCACGGGCTTCCTTCACTTCGGTGTCTGGCAGTCCGACGACGGTGACGCTGGGCAATCCGTTGGCGAGGTGAACTTCGACGGCGACTTCGGGAGCAGAAAGTCCGTCGAGTCCGCGGCTGTGAACGATGGCGAGCGACATGGTGGCGCGTCCCGAATTGGCATTCAGTGGGAGGGAGCCCTGACAGAGCAGCGTTTCCTTAGGCGTACCGGCGCGAGCGCGGGCGTATCGTCCGGGCAGATGCCTTGTCCTGTCAGGGGCGCTCAGCCTAGTCGTGGCCGGCGTGTTCGCGGCGGAACTTTTTCACACACTTGGATAAAAAAATCACAGTAGTCGGGTGGATGATGATCCCGCCCAGTTTTTCAAACGCGAATTATTCTCATTGACGCGTATGGTTTGCATGGATTAACATGAGAACAATTCTCGTTTGTAAGGAATTTTTGTGAGGCTTTTATGGCCTTGCAAACGCGTCGTTCATGTGTTTTTCGAATTGAGGGAACAGTCTTTGAAGCATCAATATCGATCCGCCTCGTTGTTGACCGGGGTGTTGTGGGCGTGCTCGGCGAGCGCGCAGGGCGTCGATTCGACGACAGCGTTGGCCCCTGTGGTGGTCAATGCCAGTGCCGATGCCTCGGCGGCCGGCCTGGCGCCCGACTACGCCGGCGGGCAGGTGGCACGCGGTGCGCGCATCGGCCTTCTGGGCAATCAGGACATCATGGAGACGCCGTTTGTCAGCACGGCCTATACGCAGGAATTCATCCAGAACCAGCAGGCACGCAGCGTTGCCGACGTCGTCCAGAATGACCCGGCCGTGCGCAGTGCACGTGGCTTCGGCAACTTCCAGGAGTTGTACGTGGTGCGTGGCTTCCCGGTCTATTCGGACGACATGGCCTACAACGGCCTGTATGGTCTGTTGCCGCGCCAGTATGTGGCTGCCGAACTGCTGGAGCGGGTCGAGATCTTCCGGGGCGCCAATGCATTCCTGAACGGCGCGGCGCCCGGTGGCAGCGGTATCGGGGGGGCGATCAATCTGGTGCCGAAGCGGGCGCCGAACGACCCGTTGACGCAATTCTCGACCGGCATCGAAAGCGGCGGGCAGCGCTATCTGGCGACCGACCTGGCCCGTCGCGGGGGCCCTGATGGCAGTACCGGTATCCGCCTCAACGCGGTACGGCGCGAAGGCGGCACCGCCGTCAGCGGTGAGAAGCGCGAACTCAGTCTGTTCTCCCTCGGGCTCGACTATCGCAGCGCCGACTGGCGTCTTTCGGCCGATCTCGGCTATCAGGACCATCACCTCGATCAGCCGCGTCCGAGCGTGACGCCGAGCGGCGGCATCCCGTCGGCGCCGAATGCATCGAAAAACTATGCGCAGCCCTGGACCTACTCGGACGAGAAGCAGACGTTCGGGACCGTGCGCGGTGAAGTCGATGTGAACGATCGGGTGACCGTGTGGGCGGCCGGTGGCATGCGCGTCGGCAAGGAGGCTAACGTGCTGGCCAATCCGACCGCCACCGCCAACGGTAATACAACGGCGTATCGTTTCGACAATGTGCGCGAAGATACGGTAAAGACAGGCGAGATCGGCGTGCGTGCGAACCTCGCATCAGGATCGGTCAAGCACAAGCTCAGCGCGGTCGCCTCCGCCTATTCGCTGGACTCCCGCAATGCCTATGCGTATTCGAATACTTCGGGATTTTCCGGCAATCTCTATAGCCCGACGAGTGTCACTGCGCCTGCAGCCGATTACGCTTCCGGCGGGGTCCTGGGTTCGCCCAGGACGACCGAGGAAACGCGCCTGTCGAGCGTGGCGCTCGCCGATACGCTTTCCTTCGCTGCTGACAGGGCGTTGCTGACGCTCGGCGCGCGCCATCAGACGATCGAGAGCAACGGTTACAACTACAGCAGCGGTGCGCAGGAGTCAGCGTACAAAAAGAGTCACGTGAGTCCGATGGCCGGGTTGGTTTTCCGGGTGACACCGCGTGTCTCGGTCTATGGCAACTACATCGAGGGCTTGTCCAAGGGTGAGGTCGCGCCGGCGACCAGCGGCGGGCAGGCCGTCACCAACGCCGGTCAGGCGCTGGCGCCGTACGTGTCGAAGCAGAAGGAAGTCGGTGTGAAGTATGACGGCGGCGGTTTCGGTGGATCGCTGAACGCGTTCCAGACAACCAAACCGAGCGCTTTTGTCGCCAACCATACCTTTGCCGAGGCCGGCGAACAGCGCAACCGGGGTCTGGAACTCAGCCTCTTCGGTGAGCCGGCGCGCGGCACCCGCCTGCTGGGCGGCCTCACCGTGCTGGAGGCCCGACAGACGAAGACGGAGAACGGGACGAACGATGGAAAAGAGGTCATCGGCGTGCCGCGTCGTCAGGTCAATATCGGCGGTGAATGGGATGTGCCGGAACTGCGCGGGCTGACGCTGACCGGCCGGGTCCTCCACACTTCGACGCAATATGCCGACGCCGCCAATACGCTGACCTTGCCCGCCTGGTCCCGCTATGACATCGGCGCGCGTTATGTGACCCGCATCGGCACCCAGGCACTGACCCTGCGCCTGCGCGTCGACAACCTCACCAACCGAAGCTATTGGGCGTCGGCCGGAGGCTATCCGGGGGCGAATTACCTTGTCCTCGGGGCGCCGCGCACCTTCGTGCTGTCCGCTACCGTCGACATGTGAAGCAGTGCCGGCTGATCGTCCCTGCCTAACGCCCGTGCGTGACCTGTTGATACGTCCCTGGCTCGTTCGCCTGCATCGCTACGCCGGTCTGGCGATCGCGCCATTCCTGGTAGTGACCGGGCTGACCGGCGCCGTGATTTCGTGGGACCACGAACTCGATGCGTGGCTCAATCCCGGCCTGCTGACGGCGACGACGCGCGGGCCGGAGATACCGTCGCTGGACCTGGCAACGGCGGTCGAGGCGCGCGATACGCGCATCCGGGTGAGCTATGTGCCGCTGTCGCGCGAACCGGGAGCGGCGCTGATTTTCGGTGTCGAGCCGAGGATCGATCCGGTCACCGGGGTGCCGTTCCGCGTCGACTACAACCAGGTCTTCGTCGATCCGGTCAGTGGCCGGGAGCTCGGCCGACGCGAATGGGGCGCCGTGTGGCCGGTGACGCGGGAAACGGCGGTTTCCTTTCTCTACAAGCTGCACTTCAGCCTGCACGTGCCGGAAATTGCCGGCAATGATCGTTGGGGAGTCTGGTTGCTGGGCGGGGTGGCGCTGTTATGGACGGTCGATTGCCTGACGGCCTTGCTCCTGACGTTCCCGGCGCCGCCGAAGGATGTGGCGCAGCGTGTCCGCGTCTGGTGTCGGCGCTGGTCGGTGGCCTGGCGAATCCGTCGCGGCAGCGCGCCATACCGGCTCAACTACGATATTCATCGGGCATTTGGCCTGTGGACCTGGATCTTGCTGCTGGTGCTCGCGTTTACGGCGTTCTCGCTGAATCTTTACCGCGAGGTCTTCTATCCGCTCATGTCTGCAGTGAGTGACGTTACGCCGACGCCCTATGAAACTCGGGTCGAGGCGAGTCCCGGTCGGCCGTTCGAACCGCGCATCGACTTTGTCGCGGCAATTGCCGCAGCGCAGGCCGAAGCACGTTTGCGCGGTTGGCGCGAACCGGCCGGCGGCGCCTTCTATTCGTCCCGCCATGATATCTACAGCGTACAGTTTCATGGTCCCGGCGAGGGGCACGGCAGCGCCGGTGTTGGCCCGGCGCAGCTCTTTCTCGATGGCGCGAACGGCGCGCTGATCGGTGAGCGCCTGCCGTGGCGAGGGACGCTGGCGGACAAGTTCATGCAGGCGCAATTTCCGCTGCACTCCGGTCGCATTCTTGGCCTGCCCGGGCGTATCGCCGTGTCGGCGATGGGGCTGGTGGTGGCGATGTTGTCGCTGACCGGCGTCTATCTGTGGTGGAAGAAGCGGGCCGGGCGACGCCGGTCACTGGCGAGGAGCAAGGCGTGAGTAGCAGGCGTGAGGACAACGACGGCGTGTCGCACGCCTTTTCCGTCGGTGGCCTGGGCTTGGTCGTGCTCGCCCATGCACTGGTGCTGGCCGGCTTGCTCGCCGCGCCGCGCATGCAGCCCGTGCCGGTGCCGACGGCGCTGACGGTGCATCTGGTGCCGGCCCAGGTGACTGCGCCAGCGCCGGCAATACGGCCGGTGGCGAAGCCGGCGGTTGTCGTGCCACGGGCTCAAATGCCACAGCCTGCGCGTCCGGTGCCGCTGCCTGTGCCCGTCACCTCCACCGCACCGCCGTCCGCCAATGCCGTGCCGACCGACCTTCCCGTCGCCGCCTCCTCGCCGGCCGCGGCGCCGGCCGCGTCGACGGTCGCCGAAAGTCAGCCGCGTTATGACGCCGACTATCTGCAGAATCCCGCGCCAGGCTATCCGGCGGCGGCCCGCCGTCTCGGCGAAGAAGGCAAGGTCATGCTCCATGTCCGCGTCGACACCGGCGGTCGTCCGGTTCAGATCGACGTCAGAACGGGCAGCGGCTCGCCGCGGCTCGACCGGGCGGCGGTGGACGCGGTGTGGCGCTGGCGCTTCGTCGCCGCACGTCGCGGCGATACGGCCGTCGAAGCCTGGGTGCTGGTTCCGATCATTTTTAACTTGAAACAATAGAGGTTTGCATGAACGAGGGGTCTCTCGGCTTTATCCACTTTCTCTCGCAGTCGGATGGCATTGCGAGAACAGTGCTCTGCATGATGTTGTTTGCATCGATTGGAACCTGGTATCTGATCGTCGTGAAGGGATTCATGACGTACCGGATGACTCGCCGCAGCCGGGACTTTCTCGCCGCATTCTGGGAGGCTCCCGACCTTGAGGCGGTTGCCGCGCGCGTGCGGGAACGTGGTGCGAACGAGCCGTTTGCACATCTAGTGCATCACGGATTCACCGCGATCGAGCAATGCCATCGTCGTGGCGTGCCGGGTAGTGGTGAAACGCTTGCGCTGGTTAATGCCGGTTCGGCCGACGACTTGCTGACGCGCGCGCTCAAGCGGGCGATCGATGAAGACCGGCAACGCCTGGAGTTCGGCCAGACCTTCCTGGCGACGGTCGCGTCGGCAACGCCTTTCGTCGGTTTGTTCGGCACGGTCTGGGGCATCTATCACGCGCTGCTCGCCATCGGCGCATCGGGTCAGGGAACGCTCGACAAAGTGGCGGGGCCAGTGGGCGAAGCCTTGATCATGACGGCGATCGGTCTGGCCGTCGCCATTCCGGCGGCGGTCGCCTACAACACTTTCGCCCGGGCGAACCGCACTATCCTCGCGCAACTCAATGCGTTCGCCTATGACGTCTTCGCTTTCCTGGCAACCGGTATCAAGACATCACCGATGCGAAACGACGCCCGTGCGACTAGCGAAACCGTTATTGCCATGGCCAGGACGCAAGCACCGGGATCTCTGATCTCATCGAATCACTGAGGGGAGTATCAAGATGGCATTTGGCAGTCTTGAAAATGGCGGTGACGACGAACCGTTGGCCGAGATCAACATGGTGCCGCTGATCGACGTGATGCTGGTGTTGCTGATCATCTTCATGGTGACCGCGCCCTTGCTCACGCATGCGGTCAAGGTCGATCTGCCGAAAGCGTCATCAACACCGAATCAACAGCGTAATACGCCGGTTCAACTGACGATGGACGGTGAGCGCCGCCTCTTCTGGAACGGCGTCCCTGTCGATTCGACACAACTGGCGCAGCGCCTGGAATCGGTGGCAGCCGCCGAATCTCAGACGGAAATTCAGCTCCGGATTGCGCGCACGGTTCCTTACGAAAATGTGGCGCAGTTAATGTCTGAAGCCGCGCGACGCGGTGTAACGCGCATTGGCTTCGTAACCGAGCCTGATCCGGGACGCTGATTACGACGGGAGGGAAACTTAGCGCGACGCGTTGGTGTCCGGGGGCGTTGCGTTTTCCATCCGGGCGACGCGTTCTTCAAGCGCGCTCAGCTTTTCACGCGTGCGTTGCAGTACCTGGGCCTGAATGTCGAATTCTTCGCGGGTGACGAGGTCGAGCCGGGAAAAAAATCCGGAGAGCAATGCCCGGACGTTTTTCTCGATATCGGCGGCCGGTGTGGCGGCGGCGATGGCGCTCAGTTTGGCGCTGAGTTCCTCAAAAATTTTCGGGTCGAGCATGGTGGCCTCGGTGTCGGGGTTTTTCCGCAAGTCTAGCACAGCGGAATGGGGTGCTCGCCGGCACTGCCTTGGTGCGAGTTCGCGATGAAATTGCGCCAGCGCTGTGCAATTCATCAAGGCGGTTTCTTGTTGCTTGTTGTAAGCATATAATTCATAAAAGATTTTTTGTATGGCACGCCATGTGCTAGTACGTCCTTGTCTCGCGTTTGTATGTTCAACACCATTCAAGGAGTCATTCATGAAAAAGATCCTGCTCGCAACCCTCCTGGCTTCGGCATTCTCGGTTCCTGCGCTCGCTCAAACAGCGGCGGCCCCTGAAGCGACGCCCTCGCCCCTGACCGGGAATCTTGGCCTGTTCTCGACCTACCGGTTTCGCGGCATCGACCAGACCAACGCTCGCCCGGCGCTTCAAGGCGGTTTCGACTACGCGCACTCCAGCGGTTTCTACGTCGGTAACTGGAACTCGAACGTGCAGTCCGGCGCGGGGTATCCGGGCGCTAATCTCGAAATGGACTTCTATGGCGGTTACAAGACCAGCTTCGGTGACTTTGGCGTCGATGTTGGTGCCCTGTACTACTACTACCCGGGCAGCGATTCAGCCTCCGGACGTACTGGTGCGCCGACCAACAACCGCACCAACAAAGTCGCAACCGGTGCCGTCAATAACAAGGAACTCTATATCGCCGGTAGCTGGAAGACGGTTAGCCTGAAGTACTCGCAAGCCATCGGTGACTATTTCTCGACGCCCGATACCAAGAACAGCAGCTACCTCGACCTGACCGGAACCTATGATCTGGGCGAAGGCTGGGGGCTGGTTGGCCACGTCGGCCACCTGAATTTCAAGAACATGAACAACGCCAACTACACCGACTGGAAACTCGGTGTGACCAAGGATTATTCGGGTTGGCTGGTTGGCGCTTCGTATATCGCGACTGATGCCAAGGGCGATTGCAGCAAGAGCGAGTTCTATTGCCTGTCCAACTCGAACGGAACGTCGTCGCGCAACGCTGGTAAGGCGACCGCCGTGTTGTCCGTCAGCCGGACCTTCTAACGTCGGCATAGGAGACTTCATCGTGAAAATGATTACAGCCATCATCAAGCCGTTCAAGCTTGATGAAGTCCGTGAGGCGCTTTCAGTGGTTGGTGTGAACGGAATCACGGTCACCGAGGTCAAGGGCTTTGGCCGTCAGAAAGGGCACACCGAGTTGTATCGCGGTGCCGAGTACGTCGTCGATTTTCTGCCCAAGGTGAAAGTCGAGGCAGCCATCGAGGACTCGATCCTCGACCAGGCGATCGAGGCGATCGAGAAATCGGCAAATACCGGCAAGATCGGCGACGGCAAGATCTTTGTCTTCGACCTTGAGCAGGTTGTCCGCATTCGTACCGGCGAAACCGGTGAGGCCGCGCTGTAAGCCCATGTAAATTCTAGGAGCAAATCATGAAAAAACTGCTTGCCGTGCTGGCGTTTGTCAGCGCGCTGGGACTCTTCACGTCCGCATTTGCGGCCGACACGGCGGCGCCAGCTGCCGCCACCGCCGTCACAGCCACTGCAGCCGCGCCGGCGGCGGCTGCCGCGGCGCCCGCCCCCATCGTCAATAAAGGTGACAACGCCTGGGTTCTGGTTAGTGCGGCGCTCGTCATCCTGATGTCGATTCCGGGCCTGGCCCTGTTCTACGGTGGTCTCGTCCGTTCGAAGAACATGCTGTCGGTGTTGATGCAGGTGTTCGTCACCTTCTCGCTGATCAGTGTGCTATGGGTGGTGTATGGCTACTCGCTGTCCTTCACCGAAGGCGGGAGTTTCCTTGGCACGCTGGACAAGCTGTTCCTGAAGGGCGTTACCGTCGATTCGATTGCGGCGACCTTCACCAAAGGAGTCGGTATTTCCGAATTGGCCTATGTGGTTTTCCAGGGCGCTTTCGCGGCAATCACCTGCGGTCTGATCGTCGGCGCCTTTGCTGAACGTGCCAAGTTCTCCGCCGTGCTGGTGTTCATGGTGCTGTGGTTTACCTTCTCGTATCTGCCGATGGCGCACATGGTTTGGTACTGGGCGGGTCCGGATGCCTACATTGATGCAGCCGCTGGCGAAGCCGCAGGAAAGACGGCCGGTTTCCTCTTCCAGAAAGGCGCGCTCGATTTCGCTGGCGGCACGGTGGTTCACATCAATGCCGCGGTCGCCGGTCTGGTCGGTGCCTACCTGATGGGCAAGCGGATTGGTTACGGACGTGAGTCGATGGCGCCGCATGGCCTGACCTTCACCATGATTGGTGCATCGCTGTTGTGGTTCGGCTGGTTCGGTTTCAACGCCGGTTCGGCGCTCGAAGCCTCCGGTGGCGCAGCGCTGGCGATGGTTAACACCTGGGTGGCAACGGCTGCGGCGGCGATGTCCTGGATGCTGGCTGAATGGATGCTCAAGGGCAAGCCCTCAATGCTGGGTGCCGCTTCCGGTGCGGTGGCCGGACTGGTCGCGATCACGCCGGCAGCCGGTTTCGTCGGCGTCGTTGGTGCCATCGTCATCGGTCTGCTGGCCGGGGTCATCTGCCTCTGGGGTGTCAATGGTCTCAAGCGACTGCTTGGTGCCGACGATTCGCTCGACGTATTCGGAGTGCATGGCGTCGGTGGCATCCTGGGTTCGATCCTGACCGGTGTCTTCTGTGCGCCTTCGCTCGGCGGTACGGGTGTGTATGACTACGTAGCCAATGCCGTTGGCGAATACGACATGGTGGCGCAGGTGATCAGCCAGTGCTGGGGTGTCGGCACGGCGATCGTCTGGTCTGGCGTGGTTTCCGTCATTGCCTACAAGCTGGTGGATATGTTCATCGGCCTGCGTGTTCCCGAAGAAGAAGAGCGTGAAGGTCTCGACGTCACCTCGCATGGCGAATCGGCATACAAGTTCTGATTCCTCCCTCTGTGCTGCAACTCTTCTTGGGCGCCCTTGTGGCGCCCTTTTTTATTTTGTGTACCGCTATTCCAACGGGATCGATCCTTGGCTATGATGCATCTCAGGAAGGCAGAGAAAAAGCGATTGCCGGTGCTATATTGACCGTGTGTCTGATTTTTTCCGGGGATGGTCACGATGAAAAAAACAACGAAAGAGGCTAATAAAGAACAGGCGCTTCTGCTGGAGCAAGTTAATGAGATTGCTCGGGGTCTTGGGGAGACGTTTGCGCCATTTTGCGAAGTCGTCGTGCATGATCTGCTGCACCCGGACCATGCCATTCTGGCGATTTACAACAATTTGTCGGGGCGCGATGTCGGATCCCCAGCGACAGAACTGGGAATGGCCCGGGTCACCGATCCGGAGTTTCCGCAAATCGTCTCCAATTATGCCAACCAATTGCCGGACGGTCGTCAGATCAAGAGCACCTCGATCGGCATAAAGGACTCGCGCGGACGCTATATTGCGGCGCTATGTCTGAATGTGGATCTGTCGCTGTTCCGCGGATTGCAGAATGTGCTTGAGCAATTCGGCATGATTGGTGCCTTGCTCAATATCAATGAATCGATCCGACCGGGAGCCAGTTCTCTTGGGCAGGTGCGCGTCGATCCCATCCGGATACAGCCGGTAGGCGGCGGGTCGGAGACGATCTGTGCAAGAATCGATCAGTTCGCCGCCCTGCATTCGACCACGCCGCGTGCGCTCAAATCGGCGCAACGGCGGGCATTGGTGCGGGAACTGAAGAGCGCAGGTTTTCTCAATATCCGGAAGTCAATGGAAACCGTCGCGCAGTATCTGGGAGTTTCCAGGGCGACCGTCTATAACGACGCGCGGTAAGCCGCAGTCCGGTTTCAGTCGAAGTAGCTGCGCGCCGCTTCGAAGCGCGCAGCGAAATAGCTGGCACTCAAGCGGTCGATGCGCACCCGTCCTGTGCTTGAGGGTGCGTGAACGAATCGGTCATCGCCAATGTAGACGCCGACGTGAGAAAACGGGGCGTTGCGGGTGTTGAAAAAGACGAGATCGCCCGGGCGCAAGCGGCTCTTTTCCACGGGCAGGCCCTTGCGCGCGATTTCCGCGGCGTTGCCGGTTACTTTCAGTCCCGTCGCCTGGTTGAAAATGTAGGAAACCATGCCGCTGCAATCGAGTCCCGCTTCGGGGTTCTTTCCACCGAAGCGGTAGCCCGTGTCGATCAGGCCGAGGGCGAAGAGCACGACCTCGTTGCTCTTCGCGGTGGACTGCCGTTCGGGCGCCGTCTGCGAGGCCGCCGGACGTTCGGCAACAGGGGGGACGCTACCGCACGCGGCGACGATCAGTGTTGCCAGTAGAATCCAGTGGCGTCGGTTCTGCATCGCGTCAGTATAAGCCAACAGCAATTCTCCTGGGCGCCCTCATCTGAAAACAGGCTCAGACGCCGTTGGCCCTGAACCACGCCAACAAACGCCTCCAGCCGTCCTCTGCCGCTTCCTTGCGGTAGCTTGGGCGGTAATCGGCATGAAAGGCGTGCGGTGCGTCGTCATATATGACGATTGACGATGCCTTGCTGGCAGCCGTTCCTCTGGCGAGTACGCCGCGCATGGCTGCGACGGTATCGAGCGGGATACCTTGATCCTGTCCGCCATAAAGGCCAAGTACAGGGCCGTGAAGGGCTGCGCCGACATCAATCGGGTGCTCAGGCGTCAAGGCACTCTTGTCTCCGACGATGCGTCCGTACCAGGCCACGCCGGCGCGAATTTTCGGGTTGTGTGCCGCATAGAGCCAGGCAATGCGCCCGCCCCAGCAGAAGCCGGTGATGCCAAGACGTGCGCCGTCGCCCTCGTTGCGTTCGGCCCAGACGGCACAGGCGTCGAGATCGCTCAGAACCTGAGTGTCAGGGACCTTGCTGACGACTTGACTCATGAGTTCCTGCACGTTGGAAAATTGACGCGGATCGCCTTGTCGGGCATACAGTTCCGGCGCGATGGCGAGATAACCCTGCTTGGCCAGACGGCGACACACATCCTTGATGTGTTCATGAACGCCGAAGATCTCCTGGATCACGAGAATAGTCGGGAATTTCATGCCGGTTGCGGGGCGGGCGACGTAGGCCGGCAACTCTCCGTCAGCGACGGGAATTCTCGTTTCGCCGCAACTCAATCCGGTTGTGTCGGTATGGATGACCGTTTGCGCCATGATGGGCTGCACCGAGAGTGCAAAGCCTGCGCCGAGGGCAGAAACAACGAAACTACGCCGCGTAAAGGAGACGGAAGGAACAAGGCTATCGAATTCAGGGCTGGGGCCTTTGGCGTCGCTCATGAAAATTCTCCTGGAAAAATGAGGAAAAGTTCCTCGGCGGAGGTTGACACGAGAAACCAGAATCAATTCCTTATGCCGTTCAGAACGTGTTGGTTTGGGCCGGCATCGCGCCCCGCCTTTCCGCCCGGTTGAGACGGTTTGCAATGAAAGGTCTCTTGCGGCTTTGCAGGAGATGACCGAAAACCAGCGCCTTCTGAGGTGGTTATGAAACTATCTACCCGTCTTGGTCTTGTGGTCGGCCTTGCCGCCCTGGGAACCCTCATTCTTGTCCTTGTGGCCCTGCAAGTCCTGCGCATGACGATGCTTGAGGATCGTCGCGTGCAAATTACCCAAACACTCAATCTTGCCAGCAAGCAGGTGGACTACTTCATCGCGATGGAACAGAACGGAACTCTGTCGCGGGAAGAGGCGCAAGCGCGTGCCAAGGAGGCTGCGTTCGGTCTGCGAGACGGAAATGATTATGTGTTCGTTCGGGACTTTGTCGGTACTCTGCTTGTTCATCCGGATCCGAAGAGAGTCGGGAAAGTCGACATGGGCAGCAAGGTGCCGGACGGGCGCACAACTTTGCAAGTCTATTTGGACGGACTGAAGAATCAAAATCCCGCTTTGGTTGAAATCCTGACAGCGAAGCCCGGTACCAGTGAGCCTGTGCCGAAACTCAATGGTGTTGCGAAAGTTCCGGCGTGGGACTGGATGATCGGATATGGCCTTTTCATAGACGATATTGACGCAGCGTATCGCAAGAATGCGATCTACTTTGGTCTGATCGGGTGTGCGGTCTTTGTTACCGTGGTCGTGGTCGCATTGATCATGGCGAGACGCATCTACGGCGCTCTGGGGGGGGAGCCTGAATATGCGGCCGAGATGGCCAGGGCAATTGCGGAGGGTGATCTGTCGCAACGGATCGAATGCACAGGGGCTTCCGGAAGTCTGATGTCATCCATAGGAATGATGCAGAAAAGCCTCCACGGCATTATTCAGGCAATCAAGAAAAATGCGGATCGGGTTGGCGAGGCCTCCGTCAGCCTGACATGCCAGATGGGGCAGGTCAATTCCGCTTCCCTCCAATCCTTGGATGCGATCACGGCAACCGCCGCCGCGATCGAGGAGATCGCAGTCAGCGTGAACCATATCTCGCAAAGTGCCAAGGAAACGGAGGTCAATGCCGTCAACGCGACCCAATTGGCATTGGATGGGGAATCGCTTGTCAATAACGCCAGTGAGGAATTCCAGCGCGCGGCGAAACAGGTCGACGATGCGTCGGCGATGATTGGCGGTTTGGTCGAGCGCTCCCATGAGATCGGAGGTATTGCCCGGGTCATCAAGGAGATTGCGGACCAGACGAATCTACTGGCGCTCAATGCCGCCATCGAGGCGGCGCGAGCCGGAGAACAGGGGAGAGGGTTTGCCGTCGTTGCCGACGAGGTCCGCAAGTTGGCAGAACGAACCAGCCTGGCGACGGATCAAATTACCGGCATGATCGAAGGAATCCACAAAGACACAGCGAATGTTGTCGATGGTATGCGGGCGGTAGGTCCTCAGGTGTTGCTGGGTGTTGAAATCGTGGGCAAGACCGGGTCGGCGCTTCGCAAGATCAGTGATGCGACGCAGGTGGCTAAAGACAACGTCAGCGAAGTCGCCGCCGCAACCAGCGAGCAGAGTCAGGCGAGCGCGACGGTTGCGCGCAATGTCGAGCAGATATCGAGCATGATCGAAGCGTCAGCGAAGTCAGTCGAGCAAGCCAATGCAAACGTTCGGATGCTGGAGCAATTGGCCAATGAGCTGAGAAGTTCCGCAGCCCGTTTTCAAGTGTGAGTACGGACTGGTGCCGGGCGCTGTCGTTTCTTCGGCGCCGCCAAAAATAGAAAGAGCTGCGAGCAGAATGCCGGCAGCTCTTTGTGCGTCTTCGAGACGGCTGTCGTCAGACCTTGCGATAAACCTCGGCGCCGGCTTTCACGAATTCCACCGCTTTCGTTTCCATTCCCTTTTCCAGTGCGACTTGCTCGTCGATTCCCTGTTGTGCTGCGAAGTCGCGGACGTCTTGCGTGATCTTCATCGAGCAGAAGTGCGGACCGCACATTGAACAGAAATGCGCGACCTTGGCCGACTCCTTCGGTAGCGTTTCGTCGTGGAAGCTTCTCGCCCGGTCGGGATCGAGACCGATGTTGAACTGATCATCCCAACGGAATTCGAAGCGTGCCTTGCTCATCGCATTGTCGCGGATTTGCGCGCCGGGATGGCCCTTGGCAAGATCGGCTGCGTGGGCCGCGAGCTTGTAGGTAATGATGCCTTCCTTGACGTCGTCCTTGTTTGGCAGGCCGAGATGCTCCTTCGGCGTGACGTAGCAGAGCATGGCGGTACCGTACCAGCCGATCATCGCAGCGCCGATGCCGCTGGTGATGTGATCGTATCCCGGCGCAATGTCGGTCGTCAGCGGACCCAGGGTGTAGAACGGCGCTTCCTTGCAGTACTCGAGTTGAAGGTCCATGTTTTCCTTGATCATATGCATCGGCACATGACCCGGGCCTTCGATGAAGACCTGGCAGTCGTGCTTCCAGGCGATATCCGTGAGTTCGCCCAGCGTCTTGAGTTCGCTGATCTGCGCTTCGTCGTTGGCGTCGTAGATTGAGCCCGGGCGCAGGCCGTCGCCGAGAGAAAAGCCGACGTCATAGGCCTTCATGATGTCGCACATCTCTTCGAAGTGCGTGTACAGGAAGCTCTCCTTGTGATGCGCCAGGCACCATTTGGCCATGATCGAGCCGCCGCGCGAGACGATGCCGGTCATTCGGCTCGCCGTCATCGGCACGTAGCGCAAGAGGACGCCGGCATGAATGGTGAAATAGTCGACGCCCTGTTCGGCCTGTTCGATCAATGTGTCGCGGAAAATCTCCCAACTGAGTTCCTCGGCCTTGCCGTTTACCTTTTCCAGCGCCTGGTAAATCGGCACGGTGCCGATTGGCACCGGTGAATTGCGGATGATCCATTCGCGCGTTTCATGGATGTTCTTGCCGGTGGACAAGTCCATGACCGTGTCGCCGCCCCAGCGGATCGACCAGGTCATTTTCTCGACTTCTTCCTGGATGCTGGAGCCGAGCGCCGAATTGCCGATGTTGGCGTTGATCTTGGTCAGGAAGTTGCGGCCGATGATCATCGGCTCGGCTTCCGGATGGTTGATGTTTGCCGGAATGACGGCGCGGCCGCGCGCCACTTCGCTGCGCACGAATTCGGGTGTGATCTCGTCGGGAATGCTTGCGCCGAAGTGCTGGCCGGCATGCTGCCGGGTCATCAGGGCGGCGAGTTTCTTGCCTTGGGGCCCGGCACTCTGGAGTGATTCGATATAGGCGCGGCGGTTGTTGTTTTCTCGGATGGCGATGAATTCCATCTCTGGTGTGATGATGCCTTGCCGCGCGTAGTACATCTGGGTAACGTTGCGTCCCGGCTTGGCGCGCAGCGGCTTCCTGTGCAGGCCGGGGAAACGGAGTTCGTCGAGCGAGGTATCGGCGGCGCGCTGGCGTCCGAATTCCGAACTCAGGTCGTCGAGCCTTTCGGTATCGCCGCGTTCGGCAATCCAGCCGGCACGCAGCGCCGGCAGGCCCTGGCGGATGTCGACTTTCTGTTGCGGATCGCCGTAGGGGCCGGAGCAGTCATAGACGAAAATCGGCGGATTTTTTTCGCCGCCGAAGGCCGTCGGGGTGTCGTCCTGAGAAATTTCGCGCATTGGCACCCGGATGTCAGGCCGGCTGCCCTCGACGTAGATTTTCCGTGAATTCGGCAGCGGCTGAATGGCCGCTTCGTCGACGTGTGCGGTGGCGGCAATGAATTTCTCGTTGGCGTTCATGATGCGAGCTTCCTGTGAAATGGACGGCGATAACCGTGGGCAACAAGGCTTTAGGCCGAGGGCCAAAGCGCATGAAAGTGGTGGACCGGGCCGTGGCCTTGAGAAGAGGAGGCTACGTTCAGCTGCCCGGAGCGTGCAATGGCGCGCGCCAGCCAGGCATGCGCGTCGCGTACCGCCGCGGGGACGTCGGGACGTTGCGGCAACAGGGCGGCAATGGCGGACGAATAGGTGCAGCCGGTGCCATGCGTGTTCTTCGTGTCGATGCGGCGACCGGGCAATTCAATCATTGCATCACCGTCAAAGAGCAGATCCACAAGTTCGCCGCCGGGCAGATGACCGCCCTTGAGCAAAACCCAGCGCTGGCCCGCGTGCGGCAGGATTTCGCGCAGTTTCTCGGCGGCGCGCCGCATGTCACGGACCGATTCCGGTGCCGTTTGCCGTAGCAGCACGCCGGCTTCCGGCAGGTTGGGCGTGATCATGGTGGCGAGCGGGAACAGCGCTTCGCGCAACATGGTGATGGCCGAATCGGCGAGCAAGGCGTCACCGCTCTTGGCGATCATGACCGGGTCCAGCACCAGATAGGGCGAGTTTCGGTTTTCCAGGCCTTCCGCGACGGTACGGACGACGCCGGCATTGCCAAGCATGCCGATCTTGACACTGGCGATGGGGACGTCGTCGAAAAGGGTGTCGATCTGCTGGCGGATGAAAGCTTCCGGCGGCAGATGGACTGCCGTGACGGCGCGAGTGTTCTGGGCGGTCAGTGCGGCAACGATGCCGCAGCCGTAAGCGCCGAGTGCGGAGAATGTCTTCAGGTCGGCCAGGAGTCCGGCACCGCCGGACGGATCGATCCCGGCGATCGAGACGACATTGGGTATGGTCCCTTGCGTCGAGGCGACAGACTGCCCGGAGAAAGCGGAGAATTGCGAAAATGTTGCGTTCATTACGTTTCCCTACGACGGCATTACCCGTACAGGTTCAGAGGGTATTATCTCAGCCCTGTCTGCTGTGACAGAGCACCCCAAGCGAGACCGATCACGGTACTGGAATTGGCGACCGATGGCAAGATTCGCTGTTCTTTGACGCAAATCGGGGCGATTCGGTTCCCGCCGATTCGAATAGCGCTAAAGAATTGCCGCGTGGGTCCGTGAATATGTAGATGGGACGAAAAATCATAACTGCAGCGGTCTTGGCCGTCTTGCCTGCGCTGGCCGTGCCGCCGTGCGCGCTGGCGGCGTGGCAGCTGGTGGCGACCGAGCAGGGCAAGCGGGTCGAAATCGAGCGGGACAGCATCGCAACTGGCGATGGTGGCGAAATTCGGGTGCGCGGCCGGATCGTGCTCGACCGGTCAATCATCGACCCCAGGACTTCGTCCCTGTATCGCGTCATCGAGATTTACAACCGCTTTGATTGCAGCGAGCGGACGTATGCAACGCTGAAACGCTCTTACATCAAGGAAAACGGCGAGTTGCTGCGCCAGGAAGAAGTGCGCATGCCGGACAACATGCCGGTACGATCCGGGACGCCGGACGATCGCCTGTTCCGCGAGGCTTGTCGCCCCGGGTCGTCTGCCGGCGCACGGCCGGTGAATCTGGGCCAGACGGTCGATCGCGTGAACGAAGCGGCGTCGGAGTTGCGTCAGGTCAATCAGATGATGATCGACAAGGAGGTCAAGAAGGAAGCCTCGCGTTCGCGGGGCAGAATTGCTCATTCGCCCGACGGGCTGGCGGGGGGGGCGGCCCGGAACGCGAAGAAGTCTCTTCCGGCACCGACGGTTGCGTGGGCGTACGAGGGCGCAGGAGCGCCGGAGCGCTGGGCGGCGATGCGCTCGGAGTATGCCGTCTGCGCTTTCGGCAATCGCCAGTCGCCGATCGATATCCGCGACGGGATTGCCGTCGATCTTGAGCCGATCCAGTTTTCCTATAGTCCGGTGAAATTCAAGGTCGTCGATGCCGGCAGGAGTCTGCTCGTCATGAGTTACGGTGGTGCTTTCGGGTTGCTTGGAAAGAACTATGCATTGACGCAGATGCTTTTCCATCGTCCCGGCGAAACGACTGTGGGCGGACGTTCCTTCGACATGGAAGTCCAGTTGATGCATCGTGCCGAGGATGGGCAGCAGGCGATCGTTTCGATCCTGCTTGAACGTGGGGCGGAGAATCCTGTCATCCAGTCGATTCTGAACAATCTGCCACTGGAGCGCGGCGGGGAGGTGGCGCCGGTGGCGCAACTGCTTGATCTGGAGCGCTTGTTGCCCGCCGAGCGGCGCTATTACGCGTTCATGGGGTCGCTGACCATGCCGCCGTGCACGGAGGATGTGCTGTGGCTGGTGCTCAAGCAGACACAGTCGATTTCGTCGGAACAACTCGCGATCTTCCAGCGTTTGTATCCGCCCAATGCTCGTCCGGTTCAGCCCGGCTCCAACCGTATCATCAAGGAATCGCGCTAGTCGTCTGGCTGTTTGCCGGAGACTCAAATCGCTCCGGCTTGCGGTATTGTTCACCTGTTCCGATCCCGGGCTGCGTTCGATTCGATCCTTATGCCAAGACGTTTCCTTGATGTGCTGGCGATGCTGGCCTTGCTCGTTGTGGCGGGTTTCCTTGCCTACCATTACAGCCTCAAGACGGGGATTCGCGAGCGTCAGGAGATCGCCGCCCATCGCTTGGAAACGTTTTCGGCGGCGTTGTTCTCGCCGATGGATAAATACGACTATCTGCCCGAAATCACGGCGGAGCATCCGTTGGTGGCGGCCGCCCTCGAAAAGGCCGACGATGCGGCACGGATACGCCGGCTCAATGTTTATCTTGAAGGTCTGAACCGTATCGCGCGTACCGAGGCCATTTATGTTCTCGACGAAAACGGTCTGACGATTGCGTCGAGCAACTGGCGCGATGCAGTGACTTTTCTCGGCAACAACTACTATTTCCGTCCCTACTATCACGATGCGATCCTGCAAGGGAAAGGGCGCTTTTTCGGTGTCGGCACGGTCAGCCAGTTGCCGGGATACTATCTTTCGCATCGGGTGAGAACGCCCGGCGATTTACTTGGGGTTGTCGTTGTCAAGGTCGATCTGGGGGATCTCGATGCGCGTTGGGACGATGGACAAGACACGATGGTGGTCACCGATGAGAACGGGATCGCTTTCCTGAGTTCGCGCAAGGATTGGAAGTATCGGGCGCTACGGGCGCTGGACCCGCACCTGCTGGCGGAACTCGAGCGGACGCAGCAATACGGGACTCGCCTCAAGCCGCCTGTTCTCCAGCGTGTGGAGCGCCAGCTCGATCACGGTGATCGCATCGTGCGCGTGACGGTAACCGAGGTGGAGGGCGTGCCGACGGAGCACCGTTTTCTGGTACGGAGCGCCGCCTTGCAAGGGGCAAAATGGGAAGTGGGCATCTATACGCCGTTGGAGGAAACCGAGTCCCGGGCACGTCTGGTTGCGCTGGCGGTAAGCGCCGGGGCAATCATCCTGATCCTGATGGCGATGTACTGGCAACTGATTCAGCGCCGGCGGGTGGAAAAGGAAGAGTCGCAAAGGGCCTTGCAGAAGGCGCATCAGGAACTCGAAGCAAACCATCAGGAGCTTGAAAGAACCGTTGTCGAACTGGCGCGTGCGATTGCCGAAGCGGATCGTGCCAACCGCGCCAAGTCCGAATTTCTCGCCAACATGAGCCATGAAATCCGGACGCCGATGAACGCCATTCTCGGGCTGACGCATCTTGCGCTCAAGACCGATCTCGATTCCAAACAGCGCAACTATCTCGCCAACGTCGATTCTGCTGCAACGAGCTTGCTCGGCGTCTTGAATAACGTTCTGGATTTCTCGAAGATTGAGGCCGGAAAACTCCAGATCGAACAAATTGCCTTTGATCTCAGCGAAGTCTTTCACAACGTCGCATCGATTCAGGCGCTGAGCGCCGAGAGCAAGGGGCTGGAGCTTATTTTTCGCTTCGATCCGGATCTTCCGCTCAGTCTCGAGGGCGATCCGCTTCGCCTGGGCCAGGTGCTGATGAATCTGGTCAGCAATGCCATCAAATTCACGGAATGCGGCGAAATCTGCATTTCGGTCGACAGTGTCGAGCGTGATTCTTCCAGTATCTGCCTGCGGTTCTGTGTCAGCGATACCGGGATCGGTATTTCATCCGAGCAGCGGCAGAGCCTGTTCCAGGCGTTCAGTCAGGCAGATCAGTCGACGACGCGTCGTTACGGCGGGACCGGCCTCGGATTGGCAATCTGCAAGATGCTGACCGAAGCGATGGGCGGGCAGATTGGTGTCGACAGTCAGCTTGGACAGGGAAGTCGCTTCGCTTTCACGGCCCGTTTTGGCTGCCCCGCCGACGCACATTCCTTGCGCCAGAATGGCTCTGATTTTGCCGGGCTCAAGGTCATCGTGGCAGATGACAACGCCTGTTCCCGCGATGCACTGGCGTTTCTGCTTCGTTCCTGGGGGATGCAGGTGGAGGCGTTTGCTTCAGCGGGCGAAGCCTTGGGATGGTGCTCGGAAGCGGGACGTGTCGGCGAATTCGATCTGTTCCTGATTGATGTCACGACGCCTGCATACGACTGCCTCGGTATCATTCGCGCGTTGCGTTCGGTGCCGGCAGGCAATCCGCTGGCGAAAATTGTCTTGCTCAAGCGTCGCAGTGACGACGACGCGGCGCTGAACGTTCCCGACGCCGCGGTTGATGCGGAAATGTTCAAGCCGATCGAACCGGTGCTCTTGCTGGAAACGCTGGCGACGGTCTTTGGCGGGCAGCCTGTGGATGGAGATGCTGGGCACGGTCAGGAGTCGGCCGCCATGCCGGAGTCAGCGGCTGTCGGCGCGTCATTGGCCTGGCTTGACGTACTGCTCGCGACCAACAATATTGCGGCCGAAGCCTGTCTTCAGGACTTGCGCCAGGGCTTTGTGACGAATGGAAAAGCGTCTGAATTTGCTGCGCTTGAGCGCGCGATCGATCGCCTGGATTATCCGGTGGCCCGGAAAATCCTGGCAACGTTGATTGTCGCGCCGGAGATGCATGTGACAGGGACGGATGCTTGAAGGAGAGAGGGATGTCGAATAGCACCAAGGCGACAGTTTTGCTGATCGACGATGAGTTGGTAAACATCAAGATCCTGTCCGATGTGCTCAAGGATGACTATGTCGTAATCTTCGCTTCGGGCGGCGAGGAGGGGGTCCGTCGTGCAATCGAATCCATGCCCGATATCATTCTGCTCGACATCATGATGCCGGACATGGATGGTTACGCGGTGTGTGCCCGCCTGCAGGAAAACCCGAAAACGGCGAGTATTCCAGTTGTTTATGTCACTGCGTTGGGATCGACAGCGCAAGAGATCAAGGGGCTCAATCTTGGGGCGGTCGATTACATCACCAAGCCGATCAATGAGGAAATCGTCAAGGCCAGGATTCGCAATCATCTGAAATTTCGCCGGGTGGTCCAGGCGGCGTCGCGTGATGACGCCGTCGAGGAGGACAGCCGCCAGGAGAACATGACCGAGCGTCAGCGGGAGATTTTCCGCTGGGTGCGCGAAGGCAAGACGAACTGGGAAATTGCCAAAATCATCGGTTGTTCGGAGGAAAATGTGAAATATCACATGAAAAATATCCTCCGCATCATGGGGTCTTACAACCGGACTCAGGCGGTGGCCACCCATGTCAGGAAGCGAGCGCCAAAAGACTGAGGACAAAATGAAAAACGCCCCGGATGACCGGGGCGTTTTTCTGAATCGTATCCTTGTATGTCGATACGTTATCAGTAGAGGACCTTGACCATCAACCAACCGACGCAGCAGCCGACACCGACACCGATCAGGCCGGGGATGATGAAGCTGTGGTTGATGACGAACTTGCCGATGCGGGTTGTGCCGGACCGGTCGAAGCCGATACAGGCGAGGTCGCTCGCATAGGTTGGCAGGATGAAGTAGCCATAGCACGCCGGCAGGAACGCGATCATGACCTTCGGATCGACGCCCAGACTGACGCCGAGCGGTGCGATTGCGGCGATCGCAGCGGCCTGGCTGTTGACCAGCTTGGAGACGATGAACAACACGAGGGCATAAGTCCAGGGCTGTGCGGCGACGATGCCGGCGAGACCTTCCTTGAGCAGCGTGAAGTGGGCCTCGAACACGGTGTCCGCCATCCAGGCGACGCCGAAGATCGAAACGACCGCGACCATCCCGGCCTTGAAAACGGTGCCGTTCGGAATTTCCTGGGGCTTGACCTTGCAAAGCACGAGAATCAGGGCGCCAGCGCTCAGCATCATCACCTGGATCAGGAGATTCATCGACAGCGGCTTGAGCTTGCCGACTGGTCCGACGAGTGGGCGCAAATCCTGGAAGGCACCGAGCAGCACGACGATGCCGATGGCCGCGAAAAAGATCCAGGTGGCCCAGTACGCTTCTTTCGGGAAGACCTTGTCGAGAAGCGTGGCCGATTCGCCGTAGATGTACTCGCGCTGCACCGGATCCTGCAGCTTGGCTTGGAACTCCGGGTCCTTGTCGAGATCGAGGCCGCGTCGCATGCTCCAGAGTGCGGCGACGATCATGCCGCAGAACGTCGCCGGCATGCCGACGGCGAGGAGTTCGATGATGCTGGGCGGATGATCGAGCCCTTTCGCCTTGGCCATGATGGCAACCATCGAGACGACAGCGACCGACACGGGCGAAGCGCAAATACCGATTTGCGAGGAAATCGATGCGACGGCCATCGGGCGTTCCGGGCGGATGCCGGTTTTGATGGCAATGTCGTAGATGATCGGGAACATCGTATAGACGACGTGCCCGGTACCGCACATGACCGTCAGTGACCAGGTGGTGATCGGGGCGAGCAGCGTGATGTGCTTCGGGTGGCGGCGTAACAGTCGTTCGGCGAAGCGCATCATGACGTTGAGGCCGCCGGCGGTTTGCAGCGTCGAGGCGCATGCCAGCACAGCCATGATGGTGAGCAATACGTCGATCGGTGGTTTGCCTGGCGCCAGATGGAAGACAAAGGCGAAGACCAGCAGGCCAAAACCGCTGATAAGCCCCAGGCCGTAACCGCCGTAACGGGCGCCCGCCAGCAAGCAGAGCAGGATGATGCCAAACTCAAGAATGATGCTTGTTTCCATGGACCGATCCCAAATCGAAGTGTAGTTTTGTCGTTATGTTTCGTCGGATGCTGGTTTTTTGTTGAAAGCGAAGGTCAGCGGATTGCCGATGAAACGGGTGTATTGCTATTTTTATAGTCGAATCATAGTCCAACGCCGCGCCGGTGTAACTACCCGGACGGGTAGTTTCATTGACGCACGTCGGGGCGGCGCGATCGGTCGCCGTTCGATCCAGAGAATGGACCCGGCGGGCGGCGGCGTTCAATAGTGGATTAGCATGGAAAAAAGCCCTAGGATAGGCGGCGATGGTCCCGCGGCGACAGTTTTTGCCCCTCGGTCGGCTCCGTCGATTATTCAGCCAGGTTGGGAATGACTGCCATGCAGATGCAGGACAGCGCATACGTGACGATGGACCAGTTGCGGGTCGGTTTGTACGTTTACATCGACCTGAGATGGTTCGAGCACCCGTTTGCGTTCAACAGTTTCAAGATCAAGGACGAAGAGCAGATCCGTTCGCTGCGCAGCCTGGGGTTGGCGCGGATTCGCTATGATCCGGCGCGTAGCGACAAGGCGACGCCGTCTGGCAGCGAGCTGGTCGTGGCGCCTGCTGAAACGGTCGCTCCGGTGGTCAAGGAACATCCGGCGCTGGCGGCGAAGCGGGCGCTGATCGAGAAGATCCGGGTGCAGCGTGAAGCTGCCGCACGGATCGAATCGGCCTTCGTCGACACCGCCCGAACCATTCATAACGTCGAGAAGAATCTTCTGACCAATCCGGCCGAGACCTTGCGCGAAGCCAACCAGTTGATCAGCCAGATTGCCGACTCGTTTCTTGATGCGCCGGAACTCGCCATTCATGTGATGGGAGACAAGATCGGCAGCGAAGAGCTCTATTTCCACTCGCTCAACGTGACCATGCTGTCGCTGATGATGGCCCGCGATCTCAAGCTGCCGGCGGAGGTAATGCAGTGCCTGGGGATGGGCGCGTTGTTCCACGACCTCGGCTGTCGTGAGATTCCGGACAAGATTCTCAAGAAAAGCGAGCCCTGGACTCTGGCCGAGCGCAACTACTACGAACTGCACTGCGCCTATGGCGCGGAGATTGGCCGCAAGCTTGGATTTGCGCAGCTGGTACTCGATGTCATCCAACAACACCACGAAATGGTGGATGGCAGCGGCTATCCCGCACGGTTGAAGGGGGATGCCATCAGCCTGTCGGCGCGCATCGTTGCGATCGCCAATTATTACGACGAGCTTTGCAACCCGCTGAACATCGCCAACGCGCTGACGCCGCACGAGGCGCTGTCGACGATGTTTGCACGTCTGCGGGGGAAATTCGATCCCAAGTTGCTGCAACTGTTCGTACGATGTCTCGGCGTCTTTCCGCCCGGGACGATCGTTCAACTGTCGAATGGTGTGATCGGCATGGTCGCGACGATCAATACCGCCAAGCCGATGAAGCCGATGATCGTTGCCTATGACGCAGATATTCCAAAGGAAGAGGCCATTCTCATCGACATGGATGGTACGGTCGACGTCAATATCGTCAAGGCCATTCGGCCAGCCCAGCTGCCGCGGGAGATCTACGCCTATCTGAGTCCGCGCAAGCAGGTCAGTTACTATTTCGATGCCGGTTCTCCCAATAAGGAGTCGGTGGCGAAATGACAATGGGGGAAGCGCAGCTCCTTGATCATCTCGGTCAGATGATTTTCCTGGTCGAACCGGAAACCTTGCACATCGTTTACGTCAATCGCATTGCCGAGCGCACGCTCGGCTATTCCGGCGAGCAGTTGCGGGCGATGACGATCCTTGATGTCGAATGCTCGTTGCAGGATGTCTTCTACTGGGAAGAGATCCGAAACGGGCAACTATCGGGAATCGAGACGCAGGAAGGCATGTATCTGTGCGGCGACGGTTCGATGCGACCGGCGACAAAAACGGTGCAGGTGATCGAAACCGAAGGACAGTGCCGTCTGCTGGTGCAGGCCTTTCCCACCAGCGGGATCGGAACTGCCGCCGAGAATCTCGCTTACACGATGTCGCAACTTCGTGCGACGCTCGAATCAACGGGGAATGGCATTCTGGTGCTTGATTGGCAGGGCAAGGTCGCGAGCATGAACCGCCAGTTCAGTGGCATGTGGGCGATTCCGGAAGGATTGTTGCTGCGCCAGGACGACCAGTCGATTCTCGAATTCGTTGCCGACCAGCTGGTCGATGCTGATGTGTGGCAACAGCGCATGCGCATTGTTGTCGATGAAAACGAAACGAAGGATCTGTTACATCTGAAGAACGGCAGCGTTTTCGAGTGCAAGTCCTTGCCCCAGTATCTTGACGAACGCATCATCGGGCGGGTGTTCGCGTTCAACGATCTGACCGAACGGATCCGCATCGAGGACGATCTGATCGCGGCCCGCCGGCGTGCGGAGATGGCCAATCAGGCCAAGGCGGCGTTTCTGGCGATGATGTCGCATGAAATCCGGACCCCGATGAACGGCGTCATGGGCATGACGACCCTGATGTTCGATACGCCGCTCAGCGACGAACAGCGCCGTTACCTCGACATCATCCGGTCGAGTTCGGAATCGTTGCTGACGGTGATCAACGACGTGCTGGATTTCTCGAAAATCGAAGCTCACAAGCTGACGCTCGAATCGATCGACTTCAGTCTGCCATCGTTGCTCGAGGATTTTTCAGATCTGATGGCATTGCGCGCGGCGGAGAAGGGTATCGAATATGCCTGGGTGATGGATCGGGCCGTACCCGACCGCGTCTGCGGCGATCCCGGTCGGGTACGCCAGATCCTGACCAACCTGGTCGGCAATGCCATCAAGTTCACCGAGGTCGGAACGATCTCGGTGCGTGTCTCGCGCCAGGCCGATCGGGATGAGCAGATCGTGTTGCAGATCGAAGTCAGCGATTCGGGCATCGGCATTGCCGAAGAAGACCTGCCGAAGATTTTTGCGCCGTTCGAGCAGGCCGATTCGTCGACCACGCGTCGATACGGCGGAACCGGGCTTGGGCTGACGATCACGCGTCAATTGATTGGGTTGATGGGCGGCGATATCAGTGTTACCAGCCGTCTTGGCGACGGCACTTCGTTTGTCTTCAGCCTGGCGCTGCGTCGGGCAGCAGACCGACCGGCGACCGCGGAGAGCATTTCACCGGCGAGTGAGGACGAGCCGTCGTTGGCACGCGTGTTGGTGGTTGATGACTTCGACGTGAGTCGCCAGGGTTTGGTCGAGCGTCTGTGGCGCTGTGGCTATGTGGCCGATGCGGTCAGCAATGCCGAGGAGGCATTGGTCGCACTGCGCAGGGCGCGTGATTCGACCCGTCCGTATCGCGCATTGATCGTCGATCAGAGCCTGCCGGGAAATGAGGGCGAGCAGCTCGGACGCCAGGTCGCCACTAGCGGAGAATATAGCGATGTCATACTTGTGTTGTGCGTCGCCGCGGGATTCCGTGGCGATGCGCAGCGCATCCGTGATGCCGGATTCGCTGCCTATGTGCACAAGCCGGCGCGGAAGGCGGTGTTGCAGGAATGCCTGAAGCATTTTGCGCACTCTTCCGATATGGAGACACCAACGCAATCGCAGTCTGCGGACTTCAGCGCTTCGTTACAGCGGGCGCGTCGACTCCTGGTCGTCGAAGATAATGCCATTAACATGGTGGTGGTCAGAGGGTTGTTGGGCAAGCTCGGCTTCTCCAACATTGACAAGGCCCGCGATGGCGTCGAAGCTGTCGAGGCTGCTCAGGACGGTGTCTACGATCTGATTCTAATGGACTGCCAGATGCCGCATATGGATGGCTATGAGGCTACCCGTCAGTTGAGGGAACGGGCGGTGGCGACGCCGATCGTCGCGATGACGGCGCATGCGCTGAGCGGTGAGCGCGACAAATGCCTTGAAGCGGGCATGGATGATTACTTGAGCAAGCCGCTGTCGCTGGATCAGTTGAAAGAGTGCCTGTTGCGGTGGTTGCCCGAATAGGTTATGCGAAGCGATTGTGCGGGTCCGGGGTGCCCGTGCGGTGGTTCGTTTCGGAGACAGTTGCTTGACGCATTCCGGCGGAATGCTATATTAATGACCCGATAGTCATTAATGGTTGGTGGGAATATCCCATGAGCAACCCCTCTGTATCAATGGGTTCGCCGCGCAGGCGGCGCAAGGAAGCTCGGCCCTCAGAACTGACAGCCGCCGCGTTGGCGCTTTTCGTCGAGAAAGGCTTTGCAGCGACGCGACTCGAGGACGTCGCGGCGCGCGCCGGTGTCTCCAAGGGAACCCTGTATCTCTATTTCGATAGCAAGGAAGCCTTGTTCAAGGCAGTGATCGAAGAGGGCATCGTTGCGCGCTTCGTTGCTGCCGGACAGCAGGCCGCGGTTTACGATGGTTCGGCGACGGATTTGCTGAAGCATTTGTTACTGGCGTGGTGGGATCAGATCGGGAACACGCCGCTCGCGGGTGTCGCCAAACTGATGATTTCGGAATCGCGTAATTTTCCCGAGGTGACCCGCTACTACCATGACAAAGTGATTGTCCGCGGGCGTGCGCTCATGCGTTCCGTGCTTGAGCGGGGTATCGCCAATGGCGAATTCAGGGATGTCGATATCGAGTCGGCCATCGACGTGATTTTTTCTCCCCTGCTGATGTTGGTGCTGTCGCGCTTCTCGCTTGCGTTTTGTAGCGGAAGTGACGATCCCAAGGCATTTCTGGAAAAGCATATCGATCTCGTGCTGCGCGGTCTGCTCACGGAAGAGGTCGGGCGATGAGGAGCGAACGCACGGTAATGCTGGTGGCGGCGTGCATGGCCGCTTTCCTGACAGGATGCGGCAGAAGCGATGTGCCACCCGAACCGCAGCGTCCGGTCCTGACGCGCAAGGTCGGCCTTGGCGGCGATGTTGCAGGCATCGGGTACACCGGCGAGGTCAGGTCGCGCTACGAGACGCCCTTGGCATTTCGTGTGCCGGGAAAGATCACGGAGCGCCTCGTCAATGTTGGCGATACGGTCAAGGCCGGCGATGTCCTCGCCCGGCTCGATCCTGTCGACGCCCGCCTGGCCTTGGCGTCGGCACAATCGCAGGCGGATCTTGCGGCGGCAGAACTGCGGCGTTATCGCGATCTTCGCGCGAAGAACTTCGTCAGTCAGTCCGCCCTCGATGCCAAGGAGACTGCTTATGCAACGGCCATCGCGCAGGCCGATATCGCAAAGAATCAGTCGGCATATACGGTATTGCGCGCCGATAAGGCCGGCGTCATCGATCAGGTCAGCGGCGAGGTCGGGCAGGTCGTTGCAGCCGGTCAGGCAGTGATGCGACATTCGCGTCTGGATACGCCGGAGGTTGCCATTGCCGTTCCCGAATCCCGCGTTGCCGAACTCCGCGTCGGACAGCTGGCGACTATCCGCCTGTGGGCTGACGGGCAGGCTGGCTATCGTGGTCATGTACGTGAACTGGCGGCGGTGGCGGACGTGTCGACGCGTACGTATGCCGCACGAGTGACGATCGACAACCCGGATGGCAGATTCCGCCTGGGTATGACGGCACGGGTTGAGTTCGCGAACACACCGGCGCGCAATGCGTCAGCACCGCAACTCATTCCGCTGGGCGCACTGTTCCAGCACGAAGGCAAACCTGCCGTCTGGGTCGTCGGTGCCGACCAGACCGTGTCGCTGCGTCCGGTGGTCGTTCAATCCTATGGCGAGAGCGAGGTCCTGGTCGCCGATGGCGTAAAACCCGAAGATCGCATCGTCATCGCCGGGGTGCATAAGCTGACTTCCGGCGAGAAGATCCGGGCGATCGACGCGCAGGCGTCACCATGAAACAGCTCAACCTGTCCGAATGGGCATTGAACCACCGGACCATCGTCGCCTATCTGATGTTCGTGCTGATGATTGGCGGCGCGATGTCGTACCTGAAGCTCGGTCGTGCCGAGGACCCGGACTTCACCTTCAAGGTCATGGTCGTGCGTACGTTATGGCCGGGCGCAACCGCGCGCGAGGTCGAGCAGCAGGTGACCGAGCGGATCGAGAAGAAGCTGCAGGACGTTCCCTGGGTCGACGTCGTGCGGTCCAACTCGAAGGCCGGCGAATCGCTGGTGTTCATCGTCCTCAAGGATCGGGCGCCAAAGGCGGATGTGCCCGACGCCTGGTACCAGGTGCGCAAGAAGATCGGCGATGTGCGCCAGACTTTTCCGGCGGGCATTCAGGGGCCGTTTTTCAATGATGAATTCGGCGATACTTTCGTCAATATCTTCGCCCTGACCGGCGATGGTTTCGACGTCGGCCGGCTGCGCTGGGAGGCCGAGCGCATCGCCCGGGCCTTGCGGCACGTTCCCGATGTCAAGAAGATCGAATTGATCGGCGTTCAGGACGAACGCATCAACGTCGAGATTTCGCATCGCAAGCTGGCGACACTGGGCATCGACGCGCAACTGATCTTCGATGCGCTCCAGCGCCAGAACGCGATGGCGTCCTCGGGCTTTTTCGAAACCGAGTCGGATCGCGTCCGTCTGCGCGTCAGCGGCGCCCTCGGCTCACTCGAGAGCGTGCGTGCGACACCGATACAGGCGGCAGGAAGATCGTTCCGTCTCGGCGATATTGCCTCGGTGTCGCGCGGGTTCGTCGAACCGCCGGCGCCGGCCATGCGCGTGCAGGGACAGCCGGCGATCGGCATCGCCGTGGCGATGGCCAAGGGCGGCGATGTGATTACGCTGGGCCGGCAGTTGCGCAGCGAGGTGGATCGGATGCAGCGCGACCTGCCCGCGGGGATCGATGTACATGTCATCGCCGACCAGCCGGAGATCGTCCGGCGTTCGATCGATCTTTTTGTGTCATCGCTGGGTGAGGCGCTGGTCATCGTGCTCGCGGTGTCCTTTCTCAGCCTGGGGCTGCGTACGGGCACGGTCGTGGCCCTGTCGATTCCGCTCGTGCTGGCGATTACTTTCCTCTTGATGGAAATTTGCGGCATCGACCTGCAGCGTGTTTCCCTCGGTGCGCTTGTGATCGCGCTCGGCTTGCTGGTCGATGACGCAATCATCGCCGTCGAAATGATGGTCGTGAAAATGGAACAGGGCTGGAACCGCTTCCGCGCGGCCACCTTCGCCTATACCTCGACCGCCTTTCCGATGCTGACCGGGACGTTGATCACGGCGGCGGCGTTTACGCCGGTCGGCTTCGCCAAGTCGACGGCGGGCGAGTATACGTTTTCAATTTTTGCGGTCGTCAGCATTGCATTGATCGTTTCCTGGATTGTCGCCGTTGTATTTACCCCGTACATCGGCTACAAGCTGCTCGATCCGGAAAAATTGCGGGCGAAAGCCGAGAAGCATGGCGACGACATCTATGACACGCGCTTTTACCGTGCCGTGCGTCGAGCTGTCGAGTTGTGTCTGCGCCGTCGCGGCTGGGTGATTGCGGCGACCGTCGCAGCCTTTGCGTTGTCGCTGCTGATCTTCAACAGCGGCGTGCAAAAGCAGTTTTTCCCGGCGTCCGAACGGCTCGAACTGCTGATCGATGTGTGGTTGCCGCAAGGCAGTTCCTTGAAGGCGACCGAGGCACAGACAAGGCGTATCGAGAATCTTCTGCTCCATGACGAAGATATGAAGAAGTCGGTAAGCGATTTTGTCAGCTACGTCGGCAACGGCAGTCCGCGTTTCTACCTGCCGCTCGACCAGCAGCTCTTCAACGACAATTTTGCCCAGTTCGTCGTGCTGACGCGCGATGTCGCGGCGCGCGAAGATCTCAAGCAGCGTCTGGAGGCCCATTTCGTCAGCGACAACGCCGATTGGCGCGAGGGACTTGCCAATGCGCGGATTCGCGTGCTTCGTCTCGAAAACGGGCCGCCAGTCGGTTTCCCCGTCCAGTTCCGTGTTTCCGGCGAGGATCTGCCGATGTTGCGGAAGACGGCCGAAGCCGTTGCCGGTGTCATGCGCGCCAATCCGCATGTGCAGGATGTCAATTTCGACTGGAACGAAATGAGCAAGACGGTGCGTCTCGACATCGATCAGGATCGGGCGCGGGCGCTGGGTGTCAGTACGCTCGATCTGTCGAATGCGCTGAGTCTTCTGCTCAACGGCTTGAGTGTGACGCAGGTGCGCGACCGCGACGTGCTGGTGGATGTCGTGGTGCGGGCGACCGGTGACGAGCGCGTGCGGTTGTCGGCGCTGCCCGACATGTCGGTGCGCACGGCGTCCGGACGCAGCGTGCCGCTGGCGCAGTTGGTCAAGATTCGCTACGAACTCGAGGATGGCCTAATCGTGCGCCGGAACCGCTTGCCGACGGTGACGGTACGCGCCGATATTCGCGGTGCGATGCAGGCGCCGGTCGTTGCCGCGCAGATCAGTCCGCAACTCGACGCCATCCGCGCTGCCTTGCCGCCCGGCTTTCGCATCGAGACGGGCGGTGCGACCGAGGAATCGGTCAAGGCCGAGGATTCGATCAAGGCGGTGATGCCGGTGATGGTGTTGCTCGTCATTACGCTGCTGGTCCTGCAACTGCAGAATGCCCGTCGGGTGGTGCTGGTGTTGCTGACGGCGCCCTTGGGTCTGATCGGCGTGGCGCTCGCGCTCTATGTGTTCAACATGCCGTATGGTTTCGTCGCCAATCTCGGCGTGATCGCGTTATCGGGGATGATCATGCGCAATTCGGTCATTCTCGTGGATCAGATCGAGCAGGACGAGAAGGCCGGACGCTCGACCTGGGAGGCGATCGTCGAGTCGACCGTACGTCGTTTCCGGCCGATCATGCTGACCGCGGCGGCGGCGATCCTGGCGATGATTCCGTTGTCGCGCAGCGTTTTCTGGGGGCCGATGGCGGTGGCGATCATGGGCGGGCTGGTCGTGGCGACGCTGCTGACCGTGTTCTTTCTGCCCGCGCTCTATGCGGTCTGGTATCGCGTAAAGGTATAATCCACAGGATTCATACCAGAATATCGTCCTATCGGGGAGCGCCATGTCCGTCACGCCAGTATCCAACGAAACCGCCCGGTTCAACATGATTCAGCAGCAGATCCGTCCCTGGGAAGTGCTTGATCCTGTCGTCATCAAGCTCCTGTCGGTGGTGCGACGCGAAGACTTCGTGCCGGATGCCTACCGCGATCTGGCCTTCGCCGACGTCGAAATCCCCCTGCGACCGGGCGAAAACCAGGTACTGCCGGGACAGTCGATGCTGGCGCCGCGCCTTGAAGCCCGCATTCTGCAGGAGCTCAATATCCGCAATACCGATACGGTACTCGAAGTCGGGACGGGTAGCGGCTTCATGGCGGCCTTGCTGGCGGCCAAGGCTGAGTTCGTTTACAGCGTCGAGATCGATCCCGATCTGGCCGATCAGGCGCGCGCCAATCTGGCCGCTGCCGGCGTCGTCAATGTTCAGGTCGAGACCGGGGACGGTGCGCAAGGTTGGCCGGCCCATGCGCCCTATGACCTGATCGTACTTTCGGCGTCGACGCCGGTGTTGCCCGACGCCTTGCTGCAGCAATTGAAGGTTGGCGGACGTCTGATCGCCGTCGTCGGCGAGGCGCCGGCGATGCAGTTGCAGTGCGTGACGCGCGTCAATGAGTCGTCGTTCGCAACCGTTGGCGTGCTTGAAACGGTGTTGGCGCCGCTCGTCAATGCGCCGACGCGGAAAAAATTCGTTTTCTGAAGGGATCAAAGGAACTCCCCATGCGCATGAGCTTTCCGGCACGAGGCCTGCCTCTCATCCTCGGGGCGCTGCTTTCTTCTTCCCCGGCTTTTTCGGCCGACATTCTTCAGGTGTATCGCGAGGCGCTGGCTAACGATCCGCAATATGTCGCCGCGCGGGCGACCGTTGCGGCGGGGCGGGAAAAACTGCCGCAAGGCTTGTCCGGCCTGTTGCCGACGCTCTCGGCGACCGGCAATACGACGGGAAACCGCAATACCTATAACGTTACCGGGACCACGCCTCTGGCGGCGCCGGACCGCAATTTCAATTCCAACGGCTGGAACCTCAATCTGACGCAGCCGCTCTTCCGCTGGCAGAATTTCGTCCAGTACGGGCAGGCGCAGCTGCAGGTCGCACAGGCCGAGGCTAATTTTGCCCAGGCGTCGCAGGACCTGATCCTGCGGGTCGGGCAGGCCTATTTCGACGTGCTCTACGCGCAGGAAAACCTGACTGCGGTGCGTGCCAGCAAGCAAGCCATCGCGCAGCAGCTCGAACAGGCCAAGAAGAATTTCGAGGTCGGTACCGCGACCATCACCGATTCGCAGGAAGCACAGTCGCGCTACGACCTCGCGACGGCGCAGGAAATTGCCGCAAACAACGATCTTGAGGTCAAGCGCTATGCCTTGCGCGTCATCGTCGGCAAGGACCCGGGGGCGCTGAGTCGTTTGCGGGCGCAGGCGACCTTGATTCCGCCGCAACCGGCGACCATGGATCCGTGGGTCGATGCGGCCGAAAAGGACAGTTTTGTCGTGCAGGCGCAGGAAGCTGCGGCCGAGGTGGCGGACAAGGAAATCGAACGTAACCGGGCCGGGCACTATCCGACGCTCGACCTGGTGGCCAACTATGGGCGGACCAATTCGATCTACTCGGTCGGTGTTCCCGGCGCGATGCTGGAGACCACGCCACGCAACATCGCTCTTCAGGTGAACCTGCCGCTGTTTCAGGGCGGTGCGGTCAATTCGCGTACGCGCGAGGCGGTTGCCAATCGGGACGCCGCGCGGGCGAACCTCGACAACGCGCGGCGGACGGCGGCGCTGAGCGCGCGGCAATCGTATCTCGGCGTCGTCAACGGTCTGGCGCAGGTCAAGGCGCTTGAAGCGGCGCTGGTTTCGAGCACCAGCGCGCTCGAGTCGAACAAGCTCGGTTATGAAGTCGGCGTGCGCATCAACATTGATGTGCTGAACGCCGAGAACCAGGTCTATGTGACCAAGCGTGATCTTTCCAAGGCCCGCTTTGACACGCTGATGGCGCAGCTGAAACTGAAAGCGGCGGTCGGCGCCCTGAGCGAGAACGATCTCGAAGCGATCAATCCGCTTTTCGAGACGCCCTGATTTCCTTTACCAGCGTGACGGTCCGCGCCGTCGCGCCGCGGTGCGCCTGGCTGAATTCGCCGGCCGCCTGACGCATGGTGGCGAGCGCGTCGCGATCCTGCAGCAGCCGGGCGGCTTCGGCAGCGGCCGCGTCAGTGTCGGCGAGGCGTCGCGCTGCGCCGCAGGCGATGGCGTCTTCGGTCGCCTGCGCGAAATTGAAGGTGTGCGGGCCGACAAGTACCGGGCAGCCGCAGGCGGCGGCCTCGATCAGGTTCTGTCCGCCGAACGGCAGGAAGGTGCCGCCCATCAGCACGATATCGGCCGCGGCAAAGTACGCGGGCATTTCTCCCATGCTGTCGCCGAGCCAGACCCGGGTCTGAGCGTCGGGAAATATGCCGCTGCTTCGACGCTGAAACGTCAACTGGCGGGCAGCAACCTGTGCCGCCACCATGTCAAAGCGTTGCGGATGGCGTGGAACCAGTAACAGCAGTGCATCCGGCGTTGCGCGGCGGATGAAGGCATCAATGATTGGCGCTTCTTCATCTTCGCGTGTGCTGGCGGCGAGCCAGATCGGACGAGACCCGAATGCGGCGCGCCATTCGCCGCCGAGCGCAAGTTTTTCCGGAGAGGGCGTGACATCGAATTTGATATTGCCGAACACGCGGACATTGTCGGCGCCGATGGCGGTCAGTCGTTCAGCATCGGCCGCAGTCTGCGCTGCGACGCCGGCAAGTTGTCGCAGTGCCGGCCGGATCAGCGGCAGGAAACGCTGGTAGCCACGTTGCGAGCGTGCGGACAGGCGCGCATTGACGAGCAACAGCGGCGTGCCATGTGAGGCCGCTGCGGCGATCAGGTTCGGCCACAGTTCGGTTTCCATGAGGAGGCCGACCGAAGGCCGGAAATGCCGGAAAAAGCGTTGGCAGGCACCGGGCAGATCGTAGGGCAGATACGCCTGGATCAGGCGCTCGCCATATTTGGAGATCAATTCGCCGCCGGTCGCGCGTCCGGTCGGTGTCATGTGCGTCATCAGCAGGTGGTGGTCGGGATAGGCGGCGAGCAAGGCCTTGATCAGCGGTTCGGCCGCACGGGTTTCGCCGACCGAGACGACATGCAGCCAGAGGAGGCGTTCGGGCGCCGTCTGGGGGTAATGACCGTAACGTTCGCCGACCTTGTCGAGATATTCGGGTTGCCGGCGCGCGCGCCAGGCCAGGCGCAGCCAGACGAGCGGCTGGGCGAGAAAGAAAAGAAGCGTATAGACGATACGTGCCATCAGCGAAGTTCCTGTTCGGCGACCGCGAGTACCTGCGTCGCGGACGGCGGGGCGAGTCGATTACCGAGGTTGCGGACGAAACCCGGCCCAAAGGCGCCGGTCAGCGCCGGGTCGGTGGCGGTGTAGATCGCGATCGTCGGCGTACCGAGCGCTGCCGAAAGATGCACAAGGCCGGTGTCGACGCCGAGCGTCAGTTGTGCGTGGCCGAGCAGCGCCGCGAGTTCATTCAGCGACAGCCGCGGTGCGGCGATTGCGCCCGGAATGGCTGCGGCAAGGCGTTCGGCGCGTTCGCGTTCGACCGGATTGCCCGACGGGAAAACCGGAACGATGCCGCGTTCGGTGAAAGCCTTGCCGACGACGATCCAGTCGGCTTCCGGCCACAGCTTGTCGGCACGGCTGGTGGCCGTCAGCATGACGGCATAACGTCCGGTGCCGAGCCAGGGCAGTTCAAGTTCGGGCGCCACGATGCCGTAGGACAGGGGGCTGTCGACGGGCAGGTCGAAGGCGGCGGCAGCCAGCCAGCGATTGCGTTCAACCGCATGTGCGTTGGGCGGGATGACGAAGGTCCGGTCGTAGGCGCGAGCCGCCAGCGGTTCGCGGGCGACTTCGGCGGCGTATCCGAAGTGTTCGCCGCGCGCCTGCCAGGTGATCAACGCGCTTTTGACGAGGCCCTGCGTGTCCAGAATGGCGTCATAATGACGCGTGCGCAGCTGGTTGCGGAAATCACAGATCTCGTGCCAGGTTGCCGTGTGCAGAAGCTTCCGACGCCAGCGGCGGATCGCAACCGGAATGACGTCTGCAACTTCGGGATGAAGTCGCGGGATGTCGGCGAAGGCTTCTTCGACGCACCAGTCGATCGTCGCGTCCGGGAAGGCGCGGCGCAGATCGCTGACGACGGGCAGGTTATGCACGACGTCGCCGAGCGAGGAAGTTTTGACCAACAGCAGGCGCATCAGCGGGTAAAATGAGGACGGCGGGAAAGGCCGCATTATAAGATAAGCGAAAGGATGGGCTGTGATACTTGTGACCGGAGGCGCCGGTTTCATCGGCGCGAACTTCATTCTTGAATGGTTGCGCAATGCCGACGAACCGGTGCTCAACCTCGACAAGCTGACGTACGCCGGTAATCTGGAGACCCTTTCCAGCCTGGAAGGCGATCCGCGTTACGCGTTTGTCCAGGGCGATATCTGCGACAAGGCGCTGATCGATCGTCTCCTGCTCAAGCATCGTCCGCACGCGATCGTGCATTTTGCCGCCGAGAGCCATGTCGACCGCTCGATCCACGGTCCTGGCGACTTCATCCAGACCAACATCATCGGCACGTTCAGCCTGCTTGAAAGTGTGCGTGCCTATTTCGGCATGATCCACGAGGGCGAGCGCAGCGCCTTCCGCTTCCTGCATGTGTCGACCGACGAGGTCTACGGTTCGCTCGCCAAGGGCGATCCGGCTTTCAGCGAAACGAACCGCGTCGAGCCGAACAGTCCCTATTCGGCGTCGAAAGCGGCATCGGACCATCTCGTGCGTGCTTATCACCATACGTACGGTCTGCCGGTTCTGACGACCAATTGCTCGAACAACTACGGACCGTTCCAGTTTCCCGAGAAGCTGATTCCGCTGATGGTGGTCAATGCGTTGGCTGGAAAATCACTTCCGATCTATGGCGACGGCCAGCAGATCCGCGACTGGCTCTACGTGACCGACCATTGCTCCGCGATCCGGTGCGTTCTCGAAGGCGGTCGTCTCGGCGAAACCTACAATGTCGGCGGCTGGAACGAGAAGCCCAACATCGATATCGTCCATGCCATCTGCAACTTGCTCGATGAACTGCGTCCCCGCGCCGACGGCAAGAGCTACCGCGAACAGATCACCTATGTCACCGATCGGCCCGGTCACGACCGTCGCTATGCGATCGACGCGACGAAGATCGAGCGCGAACTCGGATGGCGTCCGGCGGAGACCTTCGAAACCGGCATCCGCAAGACGGTGCAGTGGTATCTCGATCATGCCCAATGGGTTGCCAATGTGCAGTCCGGTGCCTATCGCGAGTGGGTGGAGCGGCAATACGGCGCGCATCACCAATGAAAATCCTGCTCCTCGGCAAGAATGGGCAAGTCGGTTGGGAATTGCAGCGTAGCCTGGCGCCGCTCGGAGAACTGATCGCGCTTGATTCGCGCGGCGATGGTGCGTTGTGCGGGAATCTCCTCGATCTTGCAGGGCTGGCGGCCACCGTGCGCCAGGTGAAGCCGGATGTCATCGTCAACGCGGCGGCCTATACGGCGGTCGATCGCGCCGAAGCGGAACCGATACCGGCCCGTACGATCAATGCCGACGCGCCGGGCGTGCTCGCCGAAGAAGCGGCAAAAATCGGCGCCTGGTTGCTGCACTACTCGACCGATTACGTCTTCGATGGCAGTGGAACATCGCCTTGGTGCGAGGACGACGCGACCGGGCCGCTGAGCGTCTATGGCCGGACCAAGCTCGAAGGCGAGCAAGCTGTGGCGCGCTGCCCCAAACATCTGATCTTCCGCACCAGTTGGGTCTATGCGGCGCGCGGTAACAATTTCGCCAGGACCATGCTGCGACTGGCGCAGGAGCGCGATGCTCTGCGCGTCATTGACGATCAGTTCGGCGCGCCGACTGGCGCCGAACTTCTGGCCGATGTGACGGCGCAGATCCTGCGTTCGCATGGCGGTCGACCCGACGTGGCCGGCGTGTATCACCTGACGGCGTCGGGCGAAACGAGCTGGCATGGCTATGCCAGCATGCTCATCGACCATGCACGCGGCCGCGGTGTTCCGATCCGGGTGGCCGCAGAGGCCATCGCGCCAATTACGACGCAGGACTATCCCCTGCCTGCGCGACGTCCGTCCAATTCGCGCCTCGACACGACGAAGCTCCAACGTGTTTTTGGTCTGGTGCTGCCGGACTGGCGCGACGGCGTGCGGCGGGCGCTCGATGAAATGCTGAATAAATAACCAGTGATTGAACATTCAGGGAGTTGACGCACATGACACTCAAGCGCAAAGGCATCATTCTCGCGGGTGGATCGGGCACGCGCCTGTATCCGGCGACACAGGTTGTCTCGAAGCAACTGCTGCCGATTTTCGACAAGCCGATGATCTATTACCCGCTCAGCACGCTGATGCTGGCCGGGATTCGCGACATCCTCATCATTTCGACGCCGCAGGACACGCCGCGCTTCGAGCAACTGCTGGGTGACGGCAGCCAGTGGGGAATCCAATTGTCGTATGCCGTTCAACCTTCGCCGGATGGCCTGGCGCAGGCCTTCCTGATTGGCGAGCGCTTCATCGACGGCGCGCCGTCGACGCTGGTGCTCGGCGACAACATTTTCTATGGCCACGACTTCGCCGCGCTGCTCGGGGAAGCCGACCGGAATCGCGATGGCGCGACCGTTTTCGCCTATCCGGTGACCGATCCGGAGCGCTACGGCGTCGTCGAGTTCGACCCGCAATGGCGGGCGGTCAGCCTTGAGGAGAAGCCCAAGGCACCGAAATCGCGCTATGCCGTGACCGGCCTGTACTTTTATGACGAGCAAGTCGTCGAACTGGCGAAGACAATCAAGCCCTCAGCACGCGGTGAACTCGAGATCACCGACCTCAACCGGCTCTATCTCGAACGCGGACAACTCAGTGTCAAGACGATGGGCCGCGGCTATGCCTGGCTCGATACGGGCACGCACGAGTCTATGCTCGAAGCCAGCCAGTTCATCCACACCATCGAGAACCGGCAAGGGCTCAAGGTAGCCTGTCCCGAAGAAATCGCCTGGCATAGCCGCTGGATAGACGACGCGCAACTCGAACGGATGGCGCAGGCGCTGGCGAAATCGGGCTACGGCCAGTATCTGTTCGGGCTGCTCAAGGACAAGGTATTCGTATGAAGGCGACATCGCTGGCGATTCCCGACGTCTTGCTGATCGAACCGAAAGTGTTCGGCGATGCGCGCGGCTTCTTTTTCGAGAGTTTCAACCAGCGCGCATTTGTCGAGGCGACCGGGGCGGATGTGACGTTCGTGCAGGATAACCATTCGCGCAGCGCCCGCAACGTGTTGCGAGGCCTGCACTATCAACTGGCGCCACGGGCGCAGGGCAAGCTGGTGCGCGTCGTCGCCGGCGAGGTGTTCGATGTCGCCGTCGATATTCGTCCGGAATCGCCGACCTTTGGCCGTTGGGTAGGTCAGCACCTGTCGGCGGAGAACAAGCGCCAGCTCTGGATTCCGGCGGGGCTTGCGCACGGCTTCGTCGTCGTCAGCGAGACGGCCGAGTTCCTGTACAAGACAACCGATTACTGGGCCCCCGAGTTCGAGCGGTGCATCCGCTGGGACGACCCCGATCTGGCGATCGACTGGCCGCTGGACGGCGCGCCACTTGTTTCGGCAAAGGATGCCCTCGGCGCCAATTTTTCGGCGCTGCGGCAAGCCGGGGCGGAATGAGAAAAATGGCGAAGCAATATTGCATCTCTGATGTGATGGAAACCAGCGGAGCCCGGCATCTTGTCGCGGAATGTCTGAAACGCGCGTTCGTCTTCGGCGGACCGACGGCAGGCTGAAACAGGAAACACCATGCATATTCGGGTTACTGGCGGCGGATATATCGGCCCGCAAACTTCTGCCGAGCGACTCGGCTGGCGAGCGAAGCGGGGTATCAACGAGATGTGTCGCGATGCCTGGCGCTGGCGGCGGAATCATTCGGTCAGCTGAGGGAGACGGGTTTGGCGACCTATGCCATTGGTGATATTCAGGGTTGTTTTGGCACCCTGTGCTGCTTGCTTGAAAAAATCGCATTCGACCCGGCGAAGGACCGCCTGTGGTTCGTTGGCGACCTCGTGAATCGCGGGCCGCGCTCGCTCGAGACGCTACGCTTTGTCCGCGGTCTTGGCAACGCTGCGGTCGTCGTGCTCGGCAATCACGACCTTGCCCTGTTGATGGCGGCCGAAGGTTTCGGCAAGCGTGGCAAGGACGATACGGTCGAGGATGTGCTGAACGCGCCGGATCGCGATGTGCTGCTCGATTGGCTTCGGCATCAGCCGTTGTGTCATGTCGAGCATGACCTGTGCATGGTGCATGCCGGTTTGTTGCCGGCGTGGTCGGTGAATCAGGCGCGGGCGCTGGCCGGCGAGGTCGAAGCGGCGTTGGTCGCCGACGATTGGCGCGATTTTCTCGCCAACATGTGGGGCAGCGAGCCCGCGGCGTGGGATGACGCGTTGGTCGGTTGGCCGCGCTTGCGCGCGATCGTGAACGCGATGACGCGCATGCGTTTTTGCACGCCTGACGGCATCATGGATTTTCATGCGAAGGGTGAGCTTGTCGATGCGCCGCCGGGCTATGTGCCCTGGTTCGAGGTGCCTGGGAGGCTAAGCGCCGACACGGTGCTGGTGACCGGCCATTGGTCTGCCCTGGGGCTCAAGATGACGCCGAATTTACTGGCCATCGATTCGGGCTGTCTGTGGGGCGGCATGCTGACGGCGGTTCGCCTCGCAGACCGGGCGGTATTTCAGGTGCCGTGCCTGCCGGAAGAGGTTGCCGGGGCTGCGGTGTAGCCAAGCTGGCGCGAAATCTCCGCGTGCGCTTCGCCGGCCAGTTCTCGCCGTGACTTTCCGACTGTGTCGATGACTGTGCCCGGGCGAACGCGGGCGATCAGTTTGCGGCTGGCCAGAATGGTCGAAAAACACTGCATCAAGGTGATCTCGCCGGCATAGGATGGGGCCAGGCTGAAGCAACCGCTGGCATCGGTGTAGCTGAGTGCGAGCGGCAGGATCGGGCGGCCGGTTTCGATTGCCGGCTGCAGCAAAGCGCCGTGGAACGTGCGCACATGGGTGCCGTCGGTGGTCATGCCTTCCGGGAAAATGGCGACGTCCTGTTCGCGGTCGAGCAGCGCGTCGATCTCGCGGTTGATTTCCTGGGCATGCGCGCGGCTGCCGCGCACGAGAAAAATCGTCCCGTTGCGGGCCGACAGCCAGCCGATAAATGGCCAGCGGCGCACCTCAGACTTGGCGATGAAGGCGGCAGGGCGAACGGCATTGATCGCAAAAATATCGAGCCAGGAGATGTGGTTGGCGACGATCAGGCAGCCTGGCGGCGCTTCGATGGTGGGGGCGTCGACCTCCACGGCGAGCAGTGTCAGGATGCGGTGCGACCAGATTTGCTTCAGCCGGAGTCGCCGCGGTTCGCTGACGCAGGGATAGATCAGTGCTGCGCCGAATCCGATCCAGACGAAGTGCAGGGCCAGGCGCAGGCAGCGCCAGCCCCGTATCACGTACGGCGTGGGATCGGACCGGTGCATCGACGCCGAGACGCTCAGTGCGAGACGCGCGACGAGTTGTAGTTGCTCAGGACCCGGACGCGTTCGCCAGGGTGAAAGACTTCGCCCATTTCCTGAACGATTGCGATGGTATGGCCGTTATCGAGCTTGACCATGATTTCGAGCGCATTCTTCTGCGTCAGCTTTTCTTCGGCGGCTGAGCCGGCCATTCCGCCGGCGACGGCGCCGAGGATGGCGCCGACAATCTGTCCCTTGCCGCCGCCGATGTTGCTGCCGGCGACCCCGCCAATGGCACCGCCGGCGAGTGTGCCGGCGCCGCTGCGCGTGCCCTCCATGCGCACTTCGCGCACGCTCTCGACGACCCCCGTGCGGACGGTCATTTCGCGGCGTGCCTGGTCGCGTGTGTACACGTCACCGGAGAGATTGCTGGCGCAGGCGCCCAGAAAAAATGTCAGCACAATCAGACTGAGGATACGAGTGAATTTCATGAGGGACTCCTTTATTACCATGGGGACTGGCCGAAGGCCTTGGTGAATCGGGCAGCGATTTCGTCGCGCGTCGGACGGTGGTTCTGTCCGCCTCGGTGAGCGATCTTGATCGCACCCATGACGGCGGCCAGCCGTCCGGTTTTTTCCCAATCCCATCCTTCGGCGATGCCGTAGAGCAGTCCGGAGCGGTAGGCATCGCCGCAACCAGTCGGATCAACGACATCGTCAGCTTGGACACACGGAATTTCCAGGCGTTTCCCATCGGCGTAAATGTGCGAGCCGGCCGGGCCGAGGGTCACGATCAGCGCCTTGACGCGTGCCGCCAGCGCTTCCAGCGGCAGGCCGGTGCGATCGCAGGCCATTTTTGCCTCGTAGTCGTTGAAGCAGGCGTAGTCGCACAGATCGAGGAACTGCAGCAATTCCTCGCCCGAGAACATCGGCATGCCCTGGCCCGGGTCGAAGAAGAAGGGCACCTTGCTGGCGGCGAGGTCGCGGGCGTGCTGGAGCATGCCGTCGCGGCCGTCGGGTGCGACGATCGCGAGCGTCGCTTCGCGCGCATCGGTGGTGCGGTTGGCGTGCGAATGGGTCATCGCTCCCGGGTGGAACGCGGTGATCTGGTTATCGTCGAGGTCGGTGGTGATGAATGCCTGGGCGGTGAAGCTGCCCTCCACCTGCCGCACATAGGTCCGAGGGATGTCGAGGGCATCGAGCCGACGCAGATACGGTTCGGCATCTTCACCGACCGTGGCCATGATCAGCGGCTTGCCGTCGAGGAGCTTGAGGTTGTAGGCAATGTTGCCGGCACAACCGCCGAATTCCCGACGCATCTCCGGCACCAGGAAGGCGACGTTCAGGATGTGGATCTGCTCTGGCAGGATGTGATTCTTGAACCGATCATGGAAAACCATGATGTTGTCGTAGGCAATGGAGCCGCAGATAAGCGTGGACATGAGCGTCGGTATCGTGTGGGTCGAAGAGCGCGGATTATAGCATCGGCGCTGGCGGCCCCCTTTTGCTGCGACGCGCGCCTTGTGGCCGCCCCCGCGTGGGGTGCAGCACAATCCAGCGGGACTGCGGACGCCCTCTAGGGATAGAAGACGTAGAGGCGATAGCCGGCGGCGTTGATGTCCTTGGCCTCGATCCAGATGCGGACCCCGACGTCGGCGTGCGGGCCGATCGGCTGGTCGGCGGGCTGGGTGGCCGGCAGATATTCTTCCGGCAGGAAGACGCGGCGGGCAATCGGCGTGTCGCGCGTATCGGTCAATGCCAGTTCGAGTGCGGGATAAGCCTGCGGAAAGGCTGCGCGATTGCGCACGGTGGCGCTGAGCACGAGCATGTTGCCGCGGGCGGCGTCGCTTTGAAGGTCGGACGATTCGATGCTGATCAGATCAACCCGGCGCGCCAGGGGGATCGTGGTGCCCAGGCTGGCGCTCATCTTTTCGAGCGCAGGGCGCAGGAGCGGCACGTTGATGGCCAGTTCCGTGCGGAAGCGGTACGACACCTGTCCGAGCAGCGCAAAGGCCAGCAACGTGGCGACGACGATGTACGGCCAGCGCATCGGCAGCGGCGCCTCGGGGTGCACGGGGGCCGCCATGACGCCGGCCGACCACTTGCTGTAGCCGGGCACTTCGGTCATTTCGCGGGGCAGAATCAGTCCGGTGGCCTTGCCGAGTTCGTGCGCTTCGGCTTCGCTGAGCGGCGTGACGGGATCGTCATCGACGGCCGGCTCGGCGCCCTGTTCGGACGGTTCCCTGCGTGAGTCGGCGGTACCCGTCGCGCTGAAGGTGGGTTCGAGCAGAACGCTCAGTGCCGGGTCGGTCGCGGGGACGCCGGGTTCGTTGTCTGCGTCCGCGTCTTCGCCGGTGTCGTCATCCGCATTTTCGTCGGCGTCCGTCGGGGCGTTGGCCGGATCGACGGGGTCGTCCTCTTCCGGCGTCGACGCCGGTGTCATCGGTTCCAGCTGATCCGCTGCTTCCAGCCCGGACGCCGGGGGCGGCGGGCTGAAGTCGATCGGCGCCACCAGTTCGACCTGGGCGGCGGCGGATGTCTCGGGGGGCATTGCCGGCAGATCGCTGCCCGTTGGCAGGTGTTCTTCGATCAGGCTGTCGAGTGCGTTGAATACCGTCTGGCATTGGCCGCAACGGACCTTGCCGGCGCGTGCGCGCAACTGATCCGGCGTGACGCGGAAGGTGGTCTGGCACTCGGGGCAGCGGGTTTTCATGCCGACTTCCTGGTGCCGGCGAGGCAGACCCAGCCATCGCGCGTGTCTTCAACGGCGAGGGCGGCGTAGGGCGCGTAGACGCCGATCAGGTCGTCGGCTTGTTCGGCGAGAATGCCCGACAGCGCAAGCTTTCCGCCGGGCCGAACGTGGCTGCAGATGGCGGGGGCCAGGGCCTTGAGCGGGTTCGAGAGAATATTGGCGACGACGACGTCGAACTGTCCGGCAATGGACTGGGCGGAATCGGCAAAGCGGGCGGTGACGCCGTTGCGTTCGGCGTTGTCGATGGCCGCGCTGACCGCCTGCGGGTCGATATCGACGCCCAGAATCGGGTTGGCGCCGAGTTTTGCTGCAGCGATGGCCAGGATGCCGGAACCGCAGCCGTAATCAAGCAGCGACTCCCCCGGCGTGACGGCGCGTTCAAGCCATTCGAGACACAGCCGCGTGGTCGGGTGCGAGCCGGTGCCGAAGGCCATGCCCGGGTCGAGCACGAGAACGATCGCCTTGGGATCAGGCGCTTCGTGCCAGGACGGCACGATCCACAGGCGCTCGGATACCCGGATCGGGTCGAATTGCGATTGCGTGAGTTGCACCCAGTTTTGCTCGGCAACGGTTTCGCGCGTGTAGCTCGGCACCGTGTTCAGTTCGGCCAGGGGCGCACAGACGGCGAGCAGGATGTCGGGATCGGTGCTGTCGTCGAGCAGGGCGACGACGCGCGAACGCGACCATCCCGGTGTCGTTACCGAACCGGGTTCGCCGAATTGCGGCGTTTCGGCCGGGGTGCCGGCATCGGCATCTTCAATACTGGCTGAGAGCGCGCCATTGTCGATCAGCGCGTCGGCCAGCGCTTCGGCGTGTTCGCAGTCGGTTTCGATGCTGATGGCTGTCCATGACATGATGCTTAAGACTTTCGTTGGGCGTCGCGTTTGATGGCGAGCACTTTTTCAAGGTAGTGAAGGTTGGTCACGCCCTTTTGAATATTGGCGTCGTCGAGCAGGGTCCGGTGCAGGGCGAGGTTGGTCCGCAGACCTTCGATTCTCGCCTCGTCCAGCGCGTTGCGCAGACGACGAATGGCATGTTCGCGATTTTCGCCGAAAGCAATGATTTTCGCCACCAAAGGATCGTAGTGCGGCGTGACGGCTTCGCCAGCCTGCAGGGCGCTGTCGCAACGCAGGCCGGGGCCGCCGGGGAAATGAAGGGCAGATATTTTTCCAGGGGCGGGCAGAAAGCTCTGCGGGTCCTCGGCATTGATCCGGCATTCGATCGCGTGACCGCGGAAAACCAGTTCGCGCTGGCGGAAACGCAATTTCTCGCCGGCGGCGGCACGGATCTGTTCCTGAACGAGGTCGATGCCCGTGACCATTTCGCACAGGGGGTGTTCGAACTGCAGCCCCGGGGTGATTCCGGCAAAGTGGAACTCGCCTTTTTCGACGAGAAAACGGAAACCGCCGACGCCATGAAAGCCGATCTGGCGGCAGGCATCGGCACAGCGCTCGCCGATGCGTGCGACCAGGCGATTGGGGATGCCGAAAGCCGGCGCCTCCTCAATCAGACGGTGGCCTTTTCGCTGCAGCGAGCAGTCACGCTCGCCGAGGAATACGACGTTGCCATGCTGGTCGGCAAGCATCTGGATCTCGATATGCCGAGGGTATTCGAGATGCTTTTCGAGATAGACATCGGCGGAGCCGCAGAGCTCAAGCGCCTCGGCACGGGTCTGCGTGATCGCATTGAGCAGCGCGGCGTCGGTGTGGACGACACGCATGCCGCGGTCGCCGCGGTGAACGGAGGCCTTAATTACGACCGGATAGCCGAGTTTCTTGGCGAGTCGTTGCGCTTCTTTTGGATCGTCGGCAAGCGGCGTGTCGGGGCCGGGAATGCACGGTATGCCGGCGGCTTTCATGGCGCTGCGCAGGCGTGTCTTGTCGTTCAGCAGGCGCAGTGTTTCCGCCTGTGCGCCGATGAAGCTCAGTCCGGCGGCGCCGACGCGGGCGGCGAAGTCGGCGCTGCCGGCGAGGAATCCGTATCCCGGATGGATGGCTTCGGCATCGCTGACGATGGCCGCCGACAGGATTGCCGCGGCATTCAGGTAGCTCAGGCTGGCCGGGGCGGGGCCGATGCAGACAGCCTGGTCGGCGAGCGCGAGGAAACGGGCGCCGCGGTCCGCCTCGGAGTGCGCGACGACGGTCTTGATACCGAGGTCGCGGCACGCCCGCAGGATGCGCAGGGCGACTTCACCGCGGTTGGCGATCAGGATCTTTCCGAACATGCCCTGCCTATTCGATGACGAACAGCGGCGTGCCGTACTCGACGGCCTGACCGCTCTCGACGAGGATGGCGCGGACGACGCCGTCGCAGTCCGATTCGATTTCGTGGATCTGCTTCATCGACTCGATGACGCCAAGCAGGTCGCCTTCCTTGACGATGCTGCCGATCTCGACGAGCGGGGCGGCCTCGGGGCTGGCGGTGCGGTAGAAGGTGCCGACCATCGGTGCCTTGACCGTTTCGCCGTCACCCAGGTCGTCGTCGGCACCGGTCGCCGGCGGTAGTTGCACGGCCGATTCGCTGCGCTTCTGGCGCGGAACGATGGCCGAGGCGTGCTTGACGATGCGCACCTTTTCCTCGCCTTCGGTGACTTCGAGTTCGGCGATTCCGGATTCCTCGACGAGGTCGATGAGTTTCTTGAGCTTGCGCAAATCCATGGGGAAATCCTGAGTTATTCGACTTGGCGGTGGTCTGGAATGACGCCGCGGCGCTGAAAAAAGGGGCGAAGAATAGCCGAAGTTTGCGTCAATTGCTCGGCGCTTGTCCAGAAACGCGGGCGGGATTGGCCTTTGTTTCCATTGCAAGGAAGCTGTCCAGCCGTTGCTCGGAGAGCCGTCCGAGTTGGGTCAGTGCGGCGTCTCCGCCGGGGCGTATGACCAAGGTATAGGGCAGTCCCATCGAGATGTTGCCGAGATCACGCATCAGCTGGCTGCCCTCCGCTTCGGCGATCAGCAGCGGGTAGCTGACCGGAAGCTTCGCCGAGAAATCGGCGACATTCTTCGCGTTATCGACAGCAATGCCGATGAACTGAACGCCACGATCGCGGTATTGGGCGTGCAGGCGCGAAAAGGCTGGCATCTCGTCGCGGCAGGGCTTGCACCATGCGGCCCAGAAGTTGACGACCAGAGTCCTGTCGCGCCAGTCGCCGATCCTGATCGCGTTGCCCTGGCCGTCCGTGAGCGGCGTGGCGAACAGCGTCTCGATCGCCTGGCGCGGAATGTCTTTTGCATCGAGTTTCCCGGCATCCTCCTTGGGGAGGGTGGCTTGCACGGCAATATAGATGCCGGCAGCGGTGATGAGGGCGCCGATGACGAAAGCAAGCGTCTGTTTACGGCAGCGGTTCAGGCAGATCATTGGGGGCTTCCTCCAGCAGGCGATCAAGCGCGGCGAGTTGCAAGCGCGGGCGAGGACGGCCGTCGCGTGTCCGCGGGGCGATGCGTTCGTCATTGCGCGGGTAAATGACGAGGTTGATCGGGGCTTCTTCGTCCTCGATCGTCAGCACCGCTTCGGCGCGATCGTTGCGCGGCGTCTGGTGAGTGAATGCGATGCCCTTGTTGAGCAGGAATATTTCGACATCCTTGGCGCTGTCAGTGAAGAGTTGAATGTCGATTTCCGCGTGGCGCCCGGCAGTGCCGTCGGCCACTGCGCCCGAGAGGTAGGGAGAGAAGCGCTGGAGTTCGACCATGGCTTCCCGGGCTGTGCGGCGCAGGCGCAGGAGGCGGGCGCTTTGCTCGTCATGCTGGAAAAGACGCTGATACAGGCGCAGTTCAGCCTCGACTTCGGCATTTTCAGGCAGCTTGACGTTTTCCGCCAAGCCCAACTGGTGGGCGGCCTTGCGCTTGGCCTGGCTGGCGTCGCCGATGCCTTCTTCCGTCATCAGGCGTGCCGCTGCGGCGGCGATCAATTGGCGCTGTCGTGCGGTGGCGTTTGAATGCGGCATGAGATTCTTCAACGGCAAGAAATGCGGGGTGGTGCTGCGGAGGCGGTACAATTCGCCCGGTCGCAATCGCGATGCTCACACCATTTTATCGTGGAATTGTTTCATGCATATTCATATCCTCGGCATCTGCGGGACCTTCATGGGCGGGGTCGCCCAACTTGCCCGCGCTGCCGGCCATCGCGTTACCGGTTGCGATGCCAACGTCTATCCGCCGATGAGCACGCAGCTCGAGGCAGCCGGTATCGAGTTGATCGAGGGTTTCGGCAGCGATCAGATCGCGCTGGCGCCCGATGTTTTTGTCATCGGCAATGCCGTTTCGCGTGGCAATCCGCTGCTTGAAGAGATTCTCGACCGCGGCCTGCCGTATGTTTCCGGGCCGCAGTGGCTGGCCGACAATGTCCTGAATGGACGTTGGGTCCTCGCCGTCGCCGGGACGCACGGAAAAACGACGACGGCATCGATGCTCGCCTGGATTCTCGAAGATGCCGGCTTGAGTCCGGGCTTCCTGATTGGCGGCGTGCCCATGAATTTTGGCGTGTCGGCGCGTCTGGCCGGGCATCTGGCCGATTCGCCCTTTTTCGTCATCGAAGCCGATGAATATGACACCGCGTTTTGCGACAAGCGCTCGAAGTTTGTTCACTATCGTCCGCGCACCGCAGTGTTGAACAACCTGGAATTCGATCACGCCGATATCTTTGCCGATCTGGCCGCCATCGAGACGCAATTCCACCATCTTGTCCGCACCTTGCCTCGCAACGGTCTGGTCGTCGTCAATGGTGGCGAGGCGAGTCTTGAGCGGGTGCTGGCACGCGGTTGCTGGACGCCGGTCGAACGCTTCGCCGATCGCGACGGCTGGCATATGGAGGGTGACGACGCGAGCGGTGCCTTGCGCTGGATGAAGGGCGATGTGCTGGTCGGTTCGGCCCGGTGGTCGCTCACCGGCGAGCATAACCGCGCCAATGCCGGCGCAGCGTTGCTGGCGGCAAGGCATGTCGGCGTGACCTTCGAACATGGTCTGGCCGCGTTGTCGCGTTTCGAAAGCGTCAAACGGCGCATGGAATTGCGCGGCACGGTTCGCGGCGTCAGCGTCTATGACGATTTCGCGCACCATCCGACCGCGATCGCCACGACGGTGGCCGGCTTGCGTCGTCGCATCGGTACCAGCGGGCGCATCCTGGCGGTGCTGGAGCCGCGTTCGAACACCATGAAGCTTGGCGTGATGAAGGCGCAGTTGCCGGGCAGTCTTGTCGACGCCGACCGGGTTTATTGCTACGCGGCGCAGCTGGGGTGGGATGCGCGCGAGGCGCTGGCGCCGATGGGCGACACGGCGGTGGTGGCCGACGATCTCGCAACGCTGGTGGATGCCGTCGTTGCCGAGGCGCGCGCCGGCGACCACATCCTGGTCATGAGCAACGGCGGATTTGGTGGCGTCCACGGCAAGCTGCTGGCGGCTTTGGGCTGAGTCCGGCGTGGGTTTGTGTCGGTATGAATAAAAAAGCTTGGCGTTTTTGCAGTCTTTCTTTATAATGCCCGGCTCTGTCGTAATCCGACTTTGTCTTTGAATTTAGGAAGAGTTAATGCCTGCCATTCGTGTGAAGGAAAACGAGCCGTTCGAGGTGGCCATTCGCCGGTTCAAGCGCACTGTTGAAAAAACCGGTCTGCTGACCGAGTTGCGTGCCCGCGAGTTTTATGAGAAGCCCACCGCCGAGCGTAAGCGCAAGCTTGCGGCTGCCGTCAAGCGCCACCACAAGCGCATGCGCAGCCAAACGCTGCCGCCGAAGCTTTTCTAGTTCAAAGGTTTCGACCCTCGGATAGCCGCCTGTTGAATGACGGGCGGCTATTGGCGTTTATGGGTAACGCATGTTTGCGGTCGGGCGCTCAGCCCGGTCATTGTGCTGTCAAAGCTGGAGTCTCGGGATGAGTCTTAAAGAACGCATCAGTGAAGACATGAAGGCCGCCATGCGGGCGGGGGAAACGGCAAAGCGCGACGCGATCCGCCTGCTGCTGGCGGCGATCAAGCAAAAGGAAGTCGACGAGCGCATCGTCCTCGACGATGCCGCTGTCGTTGCCGTCATCGACAAACTGCTCAAGCAGCGTCGCGACTCGATCACGCAGTATGAGAGCGCCGGTCGGATGGATCTGGCGGCGGCGGAAAAGTTCGAGGCCGACGTGCTCTCGGCGTACATGCCGGCGGGTTTGTCGGACGAGGAAGTTGTTGCGGCCATCGAGGCGGCGATTGCGGCCGTCGGTGCTGCCGGGCCGGGTGACATGGGCAAGGTGATGGGCGTGCTCAAGCCGCAGCTGGCCGGGCGCGCCGACATGACGGAAGTGTCGAAGCGGGTGAAGGCGGCGCTGGCGAAGTAATACGACGAGATCGTCACGCCGGAAATCCGGTCCGTTCTTTTCGTTTACGCATGTTGATTGGCCAGTTGTCATGATCCCCGATTCCTTCATTCAGGAACTATTGCACCGGGTCGACATTGTCGACCTGATCGATACGCATGTCCCGCTGAAGAAGGCTGGGGCGAATTACGCCGCCTGCTGTCCGTTCCACAACGAGAAATCGCCTTCCTTCACGGTCAGCCCGACCAAGCAGTTCTACCATTGCTTCGGGTGTGGGGCGCACGGAAGCGCCATCAGCTTCCTGATGGAGTTCTCCGGACTGGGCTTTATCGATGCCGTCAAGGATCTCGCCGCACGGGTGGGGCTCCAGGTTCCCGAAGACGCGGGACGGCGTGCGCATGAAGGGCCGAAGCTTTCTTCGCTCACGGACCTGATGGCGCGTGCGGCGAAATACTATTACGAACAACTCAAGCACTCGCCCAAAGCGATCGAATACCTGAAGGGACGCGGCGTGTCCGGCGAAGTCGCGCAGAAATTCGGGATCGGTTACGCGCCGGATGGTTGGCAGAATCTTGGCGCCGCGTTTGAGGACTACACCCAGAGTGAATTGCAGACGGCGGGCCTGGTCATCAAGAACGAGCAAGGGCGTCTCTACGACCGCTTCCGCGACCGGGTGATGTTTCCGATCGTCAATCAGAAGGGCGAAGTGATCGCCTTTGGCGGTCGGGTGCTGGGCAGTGGCGAGCCGAAGTACCTGAATTCTCCGGAAACGCCGCTGTTCGAGAAGGGGCGCGAGGTCTTTGGTTTGCCGCAGGCGCGCACCGCCTTGCGCGAAAAGAACACGGTGATCGTCGTCGAAGGCTACATGGACGTGGTGGCGCTGGCGCAGCACGGCGTCGGCAACGCGGTCGCGACGCTCGGCACGGCCACCACCGCGACGCATGTTCAGAAGTTGCTGCGACAGGTCGATCGCATCGTCTATTGTTTCGACGGCGACAATGCCGGGCGCAAGGCCGCGTGGCGGGCGCTCGAGAACAGCCTGGAAGCGCTGCCGGAGCAAAAGAGCATCGGCTTCGTTTTCCTGCCGGAAAGCGAGGATCCGGACAGTTTTGTCCGCAGTCACGGCAAGGAAGCGTTCGAGCGCCTGATCACGGATGCGCTGCCGTTGTCGGAGTTCCTGTTGCGCGAACTGGCGTCGCATTGCGACATGACCAGTGCCGAGGGGCGGGCGCGGCTTGTCGCTGAGGCGAAGCCGCTGCTTGGACGCTTGCAAACGCCGCTTTTGCGACTACAGTTGGTGAAGCGTCTTGCGGAAGCAAGCGGATTCTCTCAACAGGAAGTGGAGCGTTTGTGCGATTTGCGTCCCGTAGCACGGTCGGCACCGGCAAAAGCGCCGCGAAAAGCGCTATCGGTGCTGCGTCCGCTTTTGCGGATATTGATGCACAAACCGGAGTTGGCGAAGAATCTTCCGCTCGAAGCATTGCCATTGAATACGGAAGAAGGTCGGGCGGTGCTGACCTATTGCCAGGTGGTGCGGGCGGCGGGCGAGGTTGTGCCGGGATATCCCGTGTTGTTGGAACGTCTGCGCGGTAGCGAGGACGAAGAGATGTTGCGTGATGCGGCCGGCGAGTTGATGCAGCAACCGTTTGATGAGGCCGTGATCGACGAGGAATTTGAGGGCGCCGTCGAACGCTTGCTGGAAGCCGGACGGAAGCGCGATTTTGCGGCGCTTCAGGCCAAAGTGACGAAACTAGGCGTTTCCGGTTTGTCGACAGAAGAGAAACAGCAGTATTTGCAGGCGCTCAATGGCCGTCGCTCCGAGGCATAAGGAGTGACAAGTTGTGATAAAATCAAGGGTTTTTTGATACTTACGCTTTCCGGGGTATGACCATGGCACGGGAAAAGGCAGCGAACAACAAGTCGGCAAAAGCGAAGGCCGCCGAGTTACTTGCGCAAATGGGCGGTCAGCCCTCACCAGATGACGAGGAGATGCGCAAGACGCGCCTCAAGACACTGATCAAGCTGGGAAAGGATCGCGGCTTCCTGACGTATGCCGAGGTGAACGACCACCTTCCGGACGATGTGGTGGATGCCGAGCAGATCGAGAGCATCATCAGCACGTTCAGCGACATGGGCATTCAGGTCTATGACGAGGCACCGGATGCTGAAACGCTGCTGATGTCGGACTCGGCGCCGCCGGCGGTGACTGACGATGCCGATGTCGAAGAGCAGGCCGAGCAGGCGCTGTCGACCGTTGACTCCGAGTTCGGCCGTACGACCGATCCGGTCCGTATGTACATGCGGGAAATGGGCTCCGTCGAGTTGCTGACGCGCGAAGGCGAAATCGAAATCGCCAAGCGCATCGAGGACGGCCTCAAGCACATGATCCAGGCGATTTCCGCCTGCCCGACGACGATCGCCGAGATTCTCGATTGCGCCGACCGGATTTCCAAGGATGAGATGCGCATCGATGAACTCATCGATGGCTTGATCGACCCGAATGCGACCGACGCAGATATCGAGGCGCTGCCTGACGACGAGGAAACCGCCGCCGAACTCGACGAAGAAGAGGGCGATGACGGTGACGGCGGCGAAGGTGCCGCTGCGTCGGCTTCGCTGCTGAAGCTGAAGGAAGAAGGCTTGCAGCGTCTGGGGGAAATCAAGGCGCTTTACGGCAAGGCGCACGCCACGCTGATCAAGAAAGGCTCGCAGGACAAGGCCTATCTGAAGCTCCAGCAGAAGATTTCCGAAGAAATGATGGCCATCCGCTTCACGTCCAAGATGATCGAGCGGCTGTGCGATTCCGTTCGGGGAATGGTCGAGGAAGCGCGTGCCTGCGAGCGCAAGATCCAGCGCATCTGCGTTGACACCGTGCGCATGCCGCGTCCGCATTTCATCAAGGTGTTCCCCGGAAACGAGCTCAACCTGAGCTGGGTCGAGCAGGAAATCGCGGCGGCATCGGGCAAGCCGTATGCGCAGATCCTGCTGCGCAACGCGCCGAACATCGTTGAAGAACAGCGCAAGCTGCTGGCGCTGCAGGAGCGCATCGGCATTCCGCTCAAGGAGCTCAAGGACATCAACAAGCAGATGTCGACGGGCGAAGCCAAGGCGCGGCGGGCCAAGCGGGAGATGACCGAAGCGAACCTCCGTCTGGTCATTTCGATCGCGAAGAAATACACGAACCGTGGTTTGCAGTTCCTCGATCTGATCCAGGAGGGCAACATCGGCCTGATGAAGGCGGTGGACAAGTTCGAATACCGTCGCGGCTACAAGTTCTCGACCTATGCGACATGGTGGATCCGTCAGGCCATCACGCGGTCGATCGCCGACCAGGCGCGCACGATCCGGATTCCGGTGCACATGATCGAAACGATCAACAAGATGAACCGCATCTCGCGGCAAATCCTGCAGGAAACCGGTGTCGAGGCTGACCCGGCGACTCTGGCCAAGAAGATGGACATGCCGGAAGAGAAGATCCGCAAGATCCTCAAGATCAGCAAGGAGCCGATCTCGATGGAGACGCCGATCGGCGACGACGACGATTCGCATCTGGGCGATTTCATCGAAGACGCGGCCACGCTGGCGCCGACCGATGCGGCGCTGTTCTCGAGCCTGCGCCTGATCACCAAGGACGTGCTCGACACGCTGACGCCGCGCGAAGCCAAGGTGCTGCGCATGCGCTTCGGTATCGAAATGAATACCGACCATACGCTCGAAGAAGTCGGCAAACAGTTCGATGTGACCCGCGAACGTATCCGCCAGATCGAAGCCAAGGCCCTGCGGAAACTGCGTCATCCTTCCCGTTCGGATAAACTGCGCAGCTTCCTCGACAGCAACAGCTAACTGCTTTCGGGCCTGTAGCTCAGTTGGTCAGAGCAGAGGACTCATAATCCTTTGGTCCAGGGTTCAAGTCCCTGCGGGCCCACCAGTATTATCAAGCCCCACAGCAATGTGGGGCTTTTTCTTTTCTAGTCTGCGGCACACACATGGCATCTCAGGCCGGCCTGATGCTGTCCGGGTTAGCCGCATGTCGTTCCCGCGCAACCGACTCCCGGCTGCCTCTCCCCGCGTCAAAGTCCTTTGTCATTGACCGTGCAAGGGCGGCGCTCTTGAACACGCTTCCCGGTAGTGCTCAATGGTGCTGATGGTGTCTGTCGCTGCAAGGCTTGCTGGACGAACTCGCCGATCGGCATGGGTTTGCCAAACAGGTAGCCTTGATAGTTGAGGCAACCGCTTTCTTTCAGGAAATCGCGCTGCGATTCGGTTTCGACCCCTTCGGCGATGACATCAAAGCCCAACGATCGGGACATGGCGATGATCGCGGTGACGATGGCGGCATCGTTTGGATCCGTCATCAGGTCGCGGACAAAGGACTGGTCGATCTTGATCAGGTCCAGGGGGAGTTTCTTCAGATACGTCAGGGAAGAGTATCCCGTGCCAAAGTCGTCCAGGGAGAAGCCGATCCCCAGGCGCCGGATCCGCTGCATGCGATCGATGATAAGGTCGATCTTGTCGGCGACGACGCTCTCGGTGAGTTCAAGTTGCAATCGTGCCGGGTTGATATTGTGTTTCAGGATGCTCCGGCAAATTTGGTCGACGAAATCATCCTGCATGAATTGACGGGTGCTCACGTTGATGGAAATCGTCAGATGACCAAACGGACCGGACTCCCAGGACTTCAACTGGGCGCAGGCAGTATCGAGGACCCAGTTGCCAATCTGCACGATGAGGCCGGATTCCTCTGCAAGCGGTATGAAATGGGCCGGTGACACCTGCGGGCGCCCCCTTGGCCGCCAGCGTAACAAAGCCTCTGCGCCAGTTATGGCGCCGTCTACATCGACCTTGGGCTGGTAGTAAAGCTGAAACTCTCCCTGCTCAAGGCCCTTGCGCAAGGCCATTTCAAGGTTGGCTCGATAATCGATGGCAGCCTGCATTTCCGGGTTGAAAAAGCGGATGCTGTCTCGTCCGGCGTCCTTCGCCTGATAGAGCGCTACATCCGCCTGTTTCAGCAAGGCATCAATGCTTACATCGGTGCCGCGAAACAGCGTGACGCCAATGCTCGGCGTCGTGTGATAGGCATCGGCCGCGCTCGACACGGCAAACGGTTGGACGAAGCTCCGGCGGATTTTTTCAGCGACCGCTTCAGCCCTCGCTGCAGCATATGTTTCGCTTCCACCCAAGGACTCGACAATGATGACGAACTCGTCTCCCCCGAGACGCGAGACGGTATCTTCCTGACGCAGGAATAGCCTGATACGCTGTCCTACCGCTATCAGAAGACGATCTCCCGCATCATGCCCCTGGCTATCGTTGAGTACCTTGAAATTATCCAGATCGAGAATCATGACTGCGCCATATTCCCCGCTGCGCTTGCTCGCTACGACGGCGTGGTCAAGACGATCGAGCAATAGGCGCCGATTGGGCAGTCCGGTCAGCGGGTCGTAGAACGCAAGTTCGAGGTTGGCTTCCCTGATCTTCTCCAGTCGACGGATGACGTGTCTGTCCAGCAGCGAAAGCAGGAGGATGCCGATGGCAAGACCGCCGAGGCCAATGGCCAGGGCTAGCGAGAGCATTGGCGTCAGGTCGAATTTGACCGTCAGGGTTCCGACGCGTTTGCCAAAGTCGAGTAATGGCGCGGATTCGGAAATGCAGGCGCTGGTATCGCATTCCTGGCCGAGTTCCAGCACCATTACTCCCTGCGCATCGATAATTTCGGTGTGGCTGCTCTTGTGACGAACCTGTTCGATCTGATCTGCGAGTCGTTCGCTGACGTACATCCAGGTATCAGGTCCCTGTGAAATAACCGAAGTGGCACGAATCCTCTGGGTGTTTGCGTCATCAAGGACAAGCTGGCGGGCGCCGGAATACCCAGTGGCCAAATACACCAGTGCGGGGGCCAGGGACGCTCCGATAATCGCCGCTTGGGCAAGACGCCGGACCAGGGTTTCGGTGGGTTGTTGCATGGAGGTAGCCGCTATGGCTTGAAAGGGATGAAGCCATTGTGCATGGCGAACCGAAGGACCTCCTGCGATTGCAGGAATTTCATGAATTCCTGCGTTGCCGGATTCGCGGACCGGGCTGATACCAGATAGAACGGTTTCTCCAGTTGATACGTTCCTTTGCTCAAGGTATCCGTCGAAGGGGCCGCTCCTTCGAATATGGCCGCCTTCAAGGGGCTTTTTGTCAGCAGCAATTGGCCCAGGGCGACCGTGCCAAATGAACCGGGTGTTTGTTCAAGGCGGGTCAGGTTCTCGACATCATTGTCGGCCACAATGATGCCAAGACGTTTGTGTGCATTGGTTATGGCGGTGTCGAGTGACGAAGCGTAGGCACGTAGCCGTTTGGTGTCGGTCTCGCGCTCGCTGCGCAGGATGATCCGGATTGCAGTGCCGTCTGCCCATCGAGTGGTTTGCCCTGAAAATATGTCCGACACCCCAGTCACGGTCAGTTGAGTTCCCGAAGCCACGTTCTTTCCGGTAAATACAAGCGGCGTTGTGAGCCAGGGCGTGATCTGGAGCGATGCGCTCTCCTCGGGCGCCGGCGGCAGCGAAATAACGGCAACCTGAATGGCGCCTGCGGACAATGCCCGCAGGCCGCCGCCGCTGCCCATCGGTGGCATGACGGCGGAAACCTGTCTGTTTGGATAATGATTCAGGTAAACATCGATCAGGTGCTGCATCAGAATTGTGCCGGCCCCCGTTCCTCCAACGCGAATGGCTTCCTGGGCAAAGACCTGAAAACCAAACATCATCAGGCAGGCTGACAACCACAATCTCATCATCAAGCGTGGGCGAATCGGTTGATTCATCGTGATTCCTGTTGTTTCGACGAGGGGGTTCCGTGCTGCATATTCCATCGAGCGAGTCGTGTCTGCTGTCGGGCGATCCGGTCTTCGCGACATTTAATACATCCGCTGCAACGAATCAGCGGCCTCATCGATGCATTAGCGCCTGTGCCGGACATCCGCTTTCTGGTGCGGGCGAAATGTCTGGCGGCCGCTTCACGATTGGCTACGCAATGCGCGTATGCGCCCGGAATCGGCTGGCAATAATGGCATTTGCATCGCGTCCGGGTCAACAGGAAATAAGGAGGCCGTTATCGACCTGGCTTGCCGATCATGGGGATGCGTCGCTGTTCGGCGGATTGAGGGAATGGCAGGGGCGCAGGCCCGAAGAGGGGAAAGGACCGGGGGCGGTGTTTCCAGGCCAATTTCACTGCCGAGGTCATGCTGACACGGCTTGGTGAGGTCGGCTGAAACCGACCTGCGCGTAGATCGCTGGCGTCAGCGTGGACTGGCCTGCCGACAGGTGGCGAGAGGCGGTCGGGTTGATTCAGAAGGCGCGACGTCGGCCGGCATGGTTACGCCTTCTTTACGAACTCCGACTTCAGGCTCATCGCGCCGATGCCATCGATTTTGCAGTCGATGTCGTGATCGCCGTCGACGAGGTGGATGTTCTTGACCTTGGTGCCGACCTTGACGACGAGCGAGGATCCCTTGACCTTCAGATCCTTGATGACGGTGATGGTATCGCCATCCTGGAGAACGTTACCCACGGCATCACGAACGACCGACCCGGTCTCGGTGGGTTCGGCAGAACCTTCCTTGCTCCATTCGTGTGCGCATTCGGGGCAGATGTACATCGCTCCGTCTTCATAGGTGAATTCGGAGTTGCACTGGGGGCACTTGGGCAGGGTCGTCATGGGGATGGTCCGCAAAGCAAAACGGCCAACCCGAAGGTCAGCCGTTTTAGGTATCTGGTGGCCAGTCGCGGAATCGAACCACGGACACGCGGATTTTCAATCCGCTGCTCTACCAACTGAGCTAACTGGCCAAGAGCCGCGCATTATAACGACCCGATCTCGATTCGTCAAAAATAATGCGCAAATTTCCCATTCACGTCCTTCACTTGAGTCACTCGTCCCCATGCGATGCGCGTGTCGGGCCTGTCCGAATTCTACGTGCCATTGCGGATTTTTCCTTCGATTTCCATGTGATGCCCGTCTGGCGGATGCCCGGCGGTGTCTGTACAAACGGCTAAAATTGCGTATAATCCGTAACTTATCCGAGGAGCGCTGCAAAACCTTGTTTCGACGAAGCGAATGGTTTCAGGCTCGGACTTTCTAACGGCGCTCACCTGACCAACCCGTGCCGACACGGGATTGTGGGTGAGCAAAAAAATCCCGCATCCGCGTCGGCCACAGTTCTTAAGGAGAACAACTGTGGCTCAATTCACCGACTACGTGGTCGCCGACCTCGCCCTTGCCGATTGGGGACGCAAGGAAATCCGTATCGCCGAAACCGAAATGCCGGGCCTCATGGCCATTCGCGAAGAATTCGCGACGCGCCAGCCGCTCAAGGGCGCGCGCATCACCGGTTCCCTGCACATGACCATCCAGACGGCCGTGTTGATCGAGACGCTGATCGCTCTGGGCGCCGAAGTGCGCTGGGCGTCGTGCAACATTTTCTCGACGCAGGATCATGCCGCGGCCGCTATCGCTGCGCAGAATATCCCTGTTTTCGCAGTCAAGGGTGAGTCCCTGCCCGATTACTGGGATTACACCCATCGCATTTTCGAATGGGCCGATGGCGGCTATTCGAACATGATCCTCGACGACGGCGGCGACGCAACGCTGTTGCTCCACCTCGGCGCCCGTGCCGAGAAGGATCTCTCGATTCTGAACAAGCCGACCTGCGAAGAGGAAACGGTGCTTTTCGCTTCGATCAAGGCCAAGCTGGTCCAGTCGCCGGCGTGGTATTCGACGCGCCTCGCCCAGATCAAGGGCGTCACCGAGGAAACGACGACCGGGGTGCATCGCCTGTACCAGATGCACGAGCGCGGCGAACTGAAATTCCCGGCCATCAACGTTAACGATTCCGTGACGAAGTCGAAGTTCGACAACCTCTACGGTTGCCGTGAATCGCTGGTCGATGGCATCAAGCGCGCCACTGACGTCATGGTCGCCGGCAAGGTCGCCGTCGTGTGTGGTTACGGCGACGTCGGCAAGGGCTCGGCGCAGGCACTGCGCGCACTCTCGGCGCAAGTCTGGGTCACCGAGGTCGATCCGATCTGCGCACTGCAGGCCGCGATGGAAGGCTACCGGGTCGTCACCATGGACTATGCCTGTGACAAGGCCGACATTTTTGTCACCTGCACGGGTAATTACCATGTCATCGCGCATGAGCATATGGTCAAGATGAAGGACCAGGCGATCGTCTGCAATATCGGCCACTTCGACAGCGAAATCGACGTCGCCTCGATCGAGAAGTACCAGTGGGAAGAGATCAAGCCCCAGGTCGATCACGTTGTCATGCCGTCGGGTAACCGCATCATCCTGTTGGCCAAGGGCCGCCTGGTCAACCTCGGTTGCGCTACCGGACATCCGAGCTATGTGATGTCTTCGTCATTCGCCAACCAGACGATCGCTCAGATCGAGCTGTTTACGCAGACGGCGAATTATCCGGTCGGTGTCTATACGCTGCCGAAGCATCTCGATGAGAAGGTCGCCCGTCTTCAGTTGAAGAAGCTCAACGCGCAGCTGACCGTGCTGACCGAGAAGCAGGCGCAGTACATCGGCGTGTCGGTGGATGGTCCGTACAAGGCCGATCATTACCGTTACTGATCGGGGTTGTGCGGCGTCGTCGGGCATCGTTCGGCGACGCCGCCAGCCTGTGTTTCGTCTGAGCTGAAGGCCAAAATGACCACCAAAATTTCAATCGAGTTTTTTCCTCCGCAAACTCCGGAAGGGCTGGAGAAGTTGCGTGGCGAGCGTGCGAAGCTGGCGCTGCTGAAGCCCGAGTTCTTCTCGGTTACCTACGGTGCCGGCGGTTCGACGCGCGAGCGTACGTTTGCCGTCGTCAAGGAGATCGCGGCCGAGGGGTACGAGGCCGCGCCGCACCTTTCCTGTATCGGTTCCACGCGCGCCAGCATTCGCGAAATACTGGATGAGTTCCGGAGTGCCGGTATTCGTCGAATCGTTGCGCTGCGCGGCGATTTGCCTTCCGGCACCGCCGAGGCCGGCGAATTTCGTTATGCCAACGAACTCGTAGAATTCATTCGGAGTGAAACCGGCAAGCATTTTGAGATCGAAGTTGCCGCTTATCCTGAATGGCATCCGCAGGCCCGCTTTCCGCGTGACGACCTCGCGAATTTCGTTCGCAAGGTCAAGGCTGGCGCCGATTCGGCGATTACGCAGTATTTCTACAATGCCGATGCCTACTTTCACTTTGTCGACGAAGTACGTCGGCAGGGCGTCGATATTCCGATCGTTCCGGGCATCATGCCGATCGTCAGCTTCTCGAAACTGGCGCGCTTCTCGGATGTTTGCGGCGCGGAACTGCCGCGCTGGATGCGGCGGAAGTTCGAGGGACTTGGCGACGATACCGAAACGATTCGTGCATTCGGGCTCGATCTCGTGACCTCGCTCTGCGAGCGACTGCTCGCCGGCGGGGCGCCGGGCCTGCATTTCTATTCGATGAACCAGGCAGGGCTGACGACAGAGATCTGCAAGCGGCTCGGAATCTAGGCACACCCGGCAGGATAATAGAGCGTTCCCTTATGAACGGGCTTCCAGATGGAAGCCCGTTTTTTCTGGATAAGCTGTCTTGTCTACGGACGAGGCAGACGTTTGGCTTTCCGTTGTGGTGCGCGTAAGCAACAAACGCGGAAAACGGTTCTATGCATATTGCCTAATGATTGGTTCGGCGCGGATTCGGATGTAGGATGTCGGCTTCTTGTGTTTTCCACCTGTCTGAGGGATGAACGTATGCCAAACCGCAAAATATGGCCTGAGTGCCCGCGATCTCGGCTTCTCCACGCTTTTCTTCTGAGCGGTTTTCTGGCGGGATGTGCCATCCAGTCGCCACAAATAGCACAGAAAGAAGCGCCGCAATCCATCGCCGCCCAGCAGAAGGCGCAACAGGCGGTGGTCAAGCAGGAACCCAGCGCTCCGACGCTGAAAAGGAAGATCGCGCTCGGGCGAATTACCAACGAAACTGTCTATGGTCGCTCGTTATTGCGTGATCGATTCGATGATCCCCTGGGCAAGCAAGTGACCGATTTGATGAGCAAGGCGCTGACCGAAACGGGCGCCTACCTGGTTTTTGAGCGCCCGGATATCAATCGTGTCGTGGCCGAAAGCAAGTTCGTTGAATCGAAGCTCAACCTGATTGGCGTGGATGCATTGATTGTCGGTTCCCTGACCGAATTTGGGCGCAAGACGGTCGGCGAGTCCGGCTTCGTCTCGGCAAGCAAGCGCCAGGTCGCCTTCGCAAAAGTAGACATCCGCCTGGTGGATACGACAACCGGGCACGTTTTCTTCGCGACCTCCGGTGCCGGTGAAGCGTCCACCGAGGCGGCATCCACCTTCGGTTTCGGGTCGAGAGCCGGCTATGACGGAACGCTGAATGACGCCGCAATCCGACAGGCAGTTGGTGATGCCATCAACAGGATGACCGCAGAGCTTGCCAGCCGGCCGTGGGAAACGTTCATTCTCAAGGCCGAGGGCGCGCGCGTGTTCCTGGGCGGTGGGAAAAGCCAAGGGGTGAAGCCTGGGATGACGTTCTCGGTCTTCACCAAGGGAGAACGGATCAAGTCGCCCCAGACGGGCGCTGAAATCACGCTTCCGGGACAACAGGTGGCCCAGGTCCGCGTGGACGCGCTGTTTGGCGAAGGGGACTTGAACGAAGGCTCTGTTGCAAGTGTCGTTTCCGGATCGATCGCGAACTACAAGCCGGAAGCTGTCGTCGTACGTTATGAGGGCGCACCGAAATGAGATCCTATCCTGTCTATCTGGTTGTTTCCTGCGCACTGCTTTTTTCTGCCGTTTCCGGCTGCACTCATCTGCCGACCGAACGGCAGGGCGTCACCGATATGCGGCCGCAGTTGTCGTTCAAGTATGAGAACCCGAGTTTTGAGGGCGGGCGGGTGCTGGTGGACGGCCTGGATGTCGGTTCGGTCGGCGATTACCGCGATGGGAAGGCGTCGCTCAAGGTGTTGCCGGGCATGCATGTCGTCCGGATCGTGATCGGAAATCAGATCGTGATCGAAGAAAAAGTCTATATGGGCGATGGAGTCAATCGCGCAATCCTGGTGCAGTGAGGGTCTATGAAGAAGAACTTAACAATCATTTTTCTTGTGACGCTCGCTGCCTTGACCGGTTGCGCGCAACGCGGTTTGTACAGTTGGGGTGAGTACGAACGCGGCCTGTATTCGGCCTATAAGGACCCGAATCAGGTCGAGGCCTTGCGTCTTAAGCTCGAAGCGCATGTTGCCGCAATGGAAACTGCTCAGCAGAAGGTCGCTCCCGGCTTGTATGCCGAATTGGGTACCTTGTACTACCAGAAGGGCGATACCGATAAGGCCAAGTATTACTACACCAAAGAGCATGACGCCTGGCCGGAGAGCCGGGGGCTGATGAATGCGCTGAAGTCGAACATGGAAAGAAGAGAGTCGGCGGCGCCGGATCAGCAAGCAGCCAGGGAGGAAGGCAAGTGAAGCGATCGTTATTGTTGGTAGTGTGCGTCTTGCTGACGGCATGTGCGGCGCCGGCCAAGCGGGATATGAGCGCATTCATGGCGGCATCGCCGCGTTCGATTCTGGTGGTTCCTGTCGTCAATAAGACTCTCGACGTCGATGCGCCGAATTATGTGCTTTCGTCGCTGCCTGTCCCGATCGCGGAGAAGGGGTACTACGTATTCCCGGTCAATACGACCAAGTTCGTATTGGAGCAGGAAGGCTTGTACGAGGGCGAGCGCGTACGCGAAATGCCAGCGCCGGCACTGGCGAAGCTCTTTGATGCCGACGCCATTTTGTATGTGACCATCGAAAGATGGGATGCACGGTACGTCGTTCTCAGCACGACGGTCACCGTCGACTTCGAATACAAGATGGTATCCAGGGACGGCACGGTATTGTGGGAGGCAAGGCAGGCGATGCAATGGGCACCCCAGAACGACAGTTCAGGGCATCCGCTGGCAGTGTTGATCGGCGCCGTCGTCAAGGCGGCGATGGCTCGTGCAGCCCCGAACTACATGCCGCTCACTCAGCAGGCAAATCTCAGGGCCATCGTGCTTGGACCGACCGCGATTCCGGACGGCCCGTATCGGCCGAAAACGGCGAAGTAGGGGGCGGGTTAATCGCCGGTGCGGCGCAGATAACGCGGAATTTGACGAATCCGTTTGTCCTGACGCAGGAGATTGGCCAGCAGCCGGGTGATCAAACACTCCCGATAGAGATCGCGATGTTCCCTCATGAACGGGCTTCCATCTGGAAGCCCGTTTTTCATGGAGCATGCGTTTCGATTGTCCCCGGCGCATCGCCGTTGCTGCCCGCACATGTCGATTACCCGACACATGGGCGCCCGCTCGACGCTTCGTTCTTTCGCCGGCTATCCTGCGGTGATAGATCTATGGCATAGTAGAAAATCGTGAATCACGATGCCGGCGCTGTGCGTTGGCAGCGAAAAAATAGAGAAAATACAAAGGGGTGGCGGAGCGTTCGGGAGACGCCGTCGCTCGCTGTTTGAATTGGAATTACAGGGAGATTCCATGCAAATTCAGATCGCAAATGATCGCGAGTCCTTCGTGCGTCCTTTTCGCCTGGCGTTTTATGTCGGCGGCGTTGTTGCTGCGGCTTCGACGCTTCCGTTGGCATTCTTCGCGCTGTCGCAGAGCGGGGCGCCGGGCTATCAACTAAGTATCGCGGTGCTGGCATTTGCCGTGCTCGGCAGTGTCGGGAGCGCCTACGTCCTGTTGCGCAAGGTGCTCAAGCCCATCGCGGTGATCGGCGATGTTCTGGAAGGAGCCGCCTCCGGAGAAGGCGATCTCTCCAGGGATGCCGCCGGACTAGACGGCTCTTCGTATGCGCGGATCGGGACGTGCTATAACACCCTGATGGCCGCGCTGCGGCGTCTGATCGACATGATTCGCGCCCAGACGATACGGATCGCAACCGAATCGGTACAGCTCAAGCAAAACATCACTGCGGCGGTGACGTCAGCGGAGTCGCAGGAAGCGGCATCGCGGGATATCGCGAGTTCGTGTGCCGCCGTGACCGATACCGTCGTTCATGTCGCACAACAGGTCGAGACGCTGAACCAGCGCGCCGCAGAGCATCTTGCCGCCGCCAAGCAGTCGGAAACAGAGTTGAACGAACTGGTCGGGGATATCCACACGATCAATGAACGACAGCAGACCTTCCGCGTCACCGTCGAATCGCTTTCGAAGCATGCTCACGACATCAGCCAGATCATCCAGCTGATTCAGGATATCTCCGATCAGACCAATTTGCTGGCGCTGAACGCCGCGATCGAAGCAGCGCGGGCGGGCGAGCAGGGGCGCGGGTTCGCGGTGGTTGCCGACGAGGTCAGAAAACTTGCCGAGCGCGCCAAGAGCGCTGCCGGAACGATTACCGCCAGTGCCCACGAAATGACGGCGTTGTCCGATAACACCATGGAGGTCACGCGTCAGGTCTGCCAGGATACGCAGCATGCGCGCGAGGCGGTCCAGCGGGCGTCGGCGAGTTTCAGCAGCATCGTCGAGAACTTCAATGCCACCTCGGATGGTCTGTGTTCGATGGCCGAGGCCGCGCACGAACTCGAGACGGCTAACCTCGGCATTCTCGACCGCGCCAAGGAAATCGACGCGCTTTCCAGCGACATGGGCGGGAGAATGCGAGCTTCCCTGGCGTCGGCAAACGCCTTGAGTGCGTCGACCGAAGGCATCCTCGCCTCCGGTGCGCGCTTCCGGCTCGGTTACGGAAAGTTCGAACAGGTGCTCGGACAGTGTTATGCGTATCGCGACCGGATTCAGACCTTGCTTCAGTCGTATGCCGATCGCGGCATCAACGTGTTCGACCAAAACTACCGGCAGATTCCGGGGATAACGCCGCCCAAGTATGAAACCGACTATGACAAGGCGGTGGAGAAGGATCTGCAGGATGTCTATGAAGAAATTCTGACGACGATTCCCGGCGCGGTTTCACTGATTGCCGTCGACACCAAGGGCTACGCGCCGACGCATTGCCGGAAGTTCTCTGTCCAGACCGGCAACCCGGAGAACGATGTCGCATTCAGTCGGCACAAGCGTATCTTCAGTGATCCGGTTGGCATACGGTCGGCGCAGAACACCGATGCTTTCTGTGCGCAAACCTACAGCCAGGCCGGCACGGGCCGTGTGCTGACCGAGATCGGCACGCCGATCTACGTCAAAGGGCGCCACTGGGGCGGCCTGCGCATCAATGTCGATCCGAAAGTGCTGATCTGAGCGTGTCGCGGGACCTGCCGCCGCCCTGACAACCGGAGTGGCGGTGAGCCCCCGGTGCTTCAACCGGACGTCATTGCGGACCGGGCGATAAAAAAACGGCAGCGGGAAACCCGCTGCCGTTGTTCTTTGCGAAGCTGATGCGCCGATCAGAACAGGTTGTAGCGGAACGTTGCGTTGATGCGGTTCTGCGTACCCTTGTCGTGGGCGAAGGTGGTGCGCTGGCCGTAGGCGTACTCGAGGCCGACTTCGGCATTCTTGGCAACGGTCCAGAAGGTGTTGATCATGGCCTCGTTGATCTTCTGGTTGACGTCGGTCTGGGCTTCCAGCGCCGCATTTCCGGAGAAGCGGGTGTAGGCATAGATCACGTTCGACCGGACCGTCGGCGCCCACACGTGGGTCAGGCCGACGTGGCCGCCGACCGTCTTCCACAGGTCGATGCCGGTGCCATTTTCGTAGGCGCTCTGGACGAGCGAGTTGAGCATGTATCGGCCGATCCCGTTACCGCCCTTCACCTGCGCCACGATCGTATCGTTGGCGCCGAGCTTCAGGCTGCCGCCGACGCCGAGACCCAGCGCGCTCTTGGTGTGCTGCTCGTTACGATATTGCTGGTAGATGGTGCTCGCCGACACATGGCCCCAGTTGCCCTTGGTGGTGAAGCGGGCAGTGACGTCTGGCGTGCGATCGAAATTCGTCGACGTGTTGCCAGAAGAGTAGCTTGCCGGGTTTTCCACGGCGACCGCCAGAGAGGACGAGGCGTTGATCGGCTGCGTGTAGCGGACTTGCGGCTGGCGAACGAAAGTCTGCGTGCCGACGCCGTTGTAATCGACGGAGTCGACGAACGAATCCATGTCGGAGAAGTTCGACCAGGTCTGGCCGACGAGGAAGCGGCCGACCGTACCGTAGGCGTGGCGCAGACGGAACAGTTGCGAGTTCGTCAGGAGTTCGCCAGCGTGGTCGTTCGGTGCATTGAAGTCGGCTTCGATCTTGGTGCCGATCGGGCCGATATCGCTGGCCGTGCTTGTTTCGATGCCCAGGCGCGAGGTACGGGCGGTCATGTAGAGCTGACCCTTACGCTGGCCGTCGGCCGACTTGTTGAGCGGCTGGGAAGAGATCATGCTGGACCAGTCGCCGCTGTCCTTGGTGTCGCTGTTCTTGCCGCGCATGTCATACGTGCCGTCCGTCTGGACATAGCCATAGACGCGCAGCGAGGTGTTGGTGCCCGGCACTTTGATCGAGTTGGGCAGATCGCCGGTGGTCACCACGTTGGCGGGGATGGCAGCCGGTGCTGCGGCGGGCGCGGCGGCGGGCGCAGCAGCCGGCGCGGCGGCCTTCTGTGCTTCGAGTTGTTCGACGCGGGCAAGCAGTTTCTGAACGGCCGCGCGGAGTTCTTCCACTTCACCGGCAAAGACCGGCGCGGTGGCGGTAATCATGCCCACTGCGGACATCGCAAGGACAATGGTTTTTACGTTTGTCATGACGTTTGATTCCTGATATCAAAGTGATGGTTAAAACAAAACGGCGATCAGCAGTCTCGTGTTTTCAAGACGGCCAACCGCCCTCCCGGACATGGTGCAACTGCAAATCGATCAAGAGGTTGGGCGCGCCGAACGACGCGCCCGGATGGCAAGCGCGTGTCGTACCCCCCCACTAAAATGAAAAAGGCCCGCATCGCTGCGAGCCCCGACATTGCCAATACTGGTGGGTAGAAACGCAAAAAGTTGATTATATATTAAAATCAACTACCTATAAACATCCAATATTGGAAAAGGGTACAGTTTACCGAAACCGGAACAATCGGGCCAGATTTCCGGCCGGCGCAGGTTTAAGGCACGTCCCTTAGTGTCGTTTTTCGGTCATTGCACATCGGGCCGGCGTTGTCGCCGTATCGCTGTCCGCCGCATTCCGGCCCATACCGGCACTGCCACCGGGCGGCTGTGCAAGGAAAGCGCCGGTCGACACCGGATCGCCACGCCGCCGGCAGGCGATTGCGATCGCGATGCCGAACGTGGGTGTTTTCAGAAACCGAACGGCCGGTGCAGCCAGTTCCGGAGTACTTTGACGTCGCGCTCCGGCAAATAGGCGAAGCCGTCCTGCACGTCATCGATGACGGCGTAGGCGACGGCTTGCGGCACGCTCTTGGTTGTCAGCATGTGGAAGAACCAGGCCATCGGATAGCCCGCCTGTCGGTCGAATTGCTGCAATGCCTCGGCAAGTGCCAGGCCCTTGGCCCCGTAGGCACTGACGAATTTCGGCGACGGGCCGTTCAGGGCGGCGACCGGTGTCGCCTGCTGGATGGACTGGCGATAACGGTCAAGGTACTCGCGCACCGCGAGGACCCAATGATTGCTGAAATGCGTGGTCTGACCGGCGCTGCTCGCCTGCCAGGCATCGAAGAAGCGATGAACGGATTGGGGCTCGGGCTTGTTTCCGGCGATGCGCCTGAGCAGGTCGGAAACGTTGGTGATTCGGCGCAGCGCATAGAACGGCAACGAAACCGGCTCGTTCGTCGTGGCCTCGGCAACTGCAGAGTGCGGCAAAATTTCCGAGTTTCCTGAATCCGGCGCCTCGAAGAGTTCTTCGAGGCTGCCCGGCACATGCCCTTCGAACAGCACATGACTGACCGTTTCTTGTAACTCCTCGATCTCGATCTGAATGAAATCCGTCGCCTGCGGGCCGGTCACGGCCACCAGATAGTGCGTCCGCCCGAGCAACCGGGTCGCGCGCAAACCGGATCCGGCATAGGCGTCATAGAGCGCGCGCAGGTCGTCCCCGTGCTTCGCCAACTCGGATTCCCCCCATTGAGAGAGATCGTCGGCGACATGCTGACCGGTGACGTCGATCACCCCGCCGAGCCGGTACCAGCCGCCGCGCGTCAGCACATCGCGGAAAGCGCGATCCGGCGCAATCGCCGACAATTCGCGTGCCAGGCCAGAAGCACCGATGGATACCGGCAGCCGGACACACAGACTGCGGACGGCGGCGTCGAAATCAAGCGTTTGCGTGGACAAGAGAGCGGTCATCGTTCAATCCTGAATCGTCATGCGTTGTCTGTTGCGGCGAATTTCTCCAGCGACTGTGCCGGCACCCCCATGACCCGTGCCAGCCAGGGCGGCGGATGGCGCAGGGAATTCTGCAGACGGGCGACGACGGCGCGCGCCGATTCCGGTCTCGGGATCTTGACCGGATGCACGCAGGCCCGCACCACCTTGGCCGCCGCCGGTCCACCGATCGACTGGACGAAGACAACGTCGCAGTCGGCGATCAGCGCTGCGCGCGCCGCGTTGCGGTCTTCGGTATGATCGGCTTCGAGCGTCGGGCGGATGGCGATCAGGCGCGATTCGGCCGGCGACAGTTGGTAAATGAGAAAGCGTTCGCAGGAGCCAAAATGTCCGTCGAGTACCTCGCCGGTATTTGAAGCGCAGGCGGCGCGGATTGAACCCGGCATGTCGCCGTCGGCGTGGCTGTCGAGCGGCGGCAATTCGCTGAAAGCCAGATCTTCGCCCCACAGCAATCGCGCGACATGCTTGAGTTTCTCCGGTTCGACGCCGACCGCGCAGTCCTTTTCGGCATGATTGCCGGCGAGAATCTCGCGCAGATCGGTCACGGTAATCGCTGCCAGTCGCGTCTCCGTCAGCGGCAGGCCGAGACGATCGCCGACCGCCTGGGCGAACGCTGCGGCGCCGATGCCGTCGAGTTCTCTGGCAGCCATGCCGAGGCGCAGCGCGGCTTCACGGGTGATTTGTGCGGTCATAACACTTCTCCAGCAAATCGCTTGTCATTGCGGCGTTCGCCGCAATGACAGTCATGAGGTCAGGCGTAAACGATGCAGGTGTCGCCGCCCGGACAGGTATCCTGGCACTTCGGCGAATCGGCCTCGTCGTCGCATTCGGTGCAGGTGTCCTTGTTGATCTTGAAGATGCCGCCCTTCTCGACAATCGACTTGGTCGGGCAGACCGTCACGCAGTCGCCGCAGGAGGTGCATTCGGATTGCGTAATTTTCATTGCCATGATGTTTCTCCTTTCAGTTCAACGATTCATTCGACACCGTCGATACGCCTGGCGCGCACGGAGTACGGCAGGCGTGCCGGTGCGGTCTGCGGTTCGATGTAGTAGAGACCGCCGTTGCCGAGCTTGATCTCGCCGCCCCATTTCTCCGGCGAATCGAACTCGATCGAGACAATCGAATCCTCGATGTCGCGCTTGGGCATGTAGAACACGTAGCCGCGGTCGCCCTTGCGGATCATGATGTTGGCCATCTCAGTTCCCCTTTGGCTGGCAAGACGCCGTCATTGCGGCGCAGGCCGCAATGACGGACGTATCGGCGCTTCGTTCCGAGGTCACTAGCGCACCAGGTCGAAGTTGTAGTCGGTCTTGCCGAGCAGCTTGGTCTGCTCGTCGAGACGGTCGAGTACGGCGTTGGTCAGCGTCGTCAGGATGTACATGCCGCCTTCATAGCCGAGGGTGGTCATGCGGTGCAGGTGATGCCGGTCGAATATTGGGAAGCCCATGCGGATAAGCGGTACCTCGAATTCCGGTCCCTTGTGCAGTGTGTCGCGCTGGATGAACTTGCCGAGGCTGCTGCCGATGACGAAATCCGGCTTGTCGGTGAAGCAGAGGCTGCGCAGGTGCCACAGGTCGCATCCCGGATAGAGTTTGGCGTGAATGCCGTAGGGCGATTCCTCGAGCATTTTCTTCATCGCCTTTTCCCAACGCTTGTTGCTGTTGTTGCAGACGATGTGCGTCGGTTCGATGCCTAGTTCGAGCATGAACTTGACGAGGCCCATGACGAAATCCGGATCGCCGAATACCGCCATTTTCTTGCCGTGCAGCCACTGGTGCGAGTCGGTCATCATATCGATGAGGCGGCCGCGTTCCTTGGTGATCGACGCCGGAACTGCCTTGCCGGTGACTTCGGAAACCTTCATCAGGAACGCGTCGGTCCATTCGACGCCCATCGGGATGCTGAGTTTCGGGACCTCGTGGTTCCAGGTGCTCTCGATGTACTTCTTCGACTTTTCCAGCGTCGTCGATTGCAGCAGGAAGGTGGTGATCGCGTTGGGCGCGTCCTTGACCTCGTCGATCGTCGTGCCGCCGGCGTACATCGCGTATTCGCCGGTTGCCGGCGTGTCGAGGACTTCTTCGGGGTCGCAGAGATAACTGTAATCGACGCCCATCTCGGTCAGGTAGCGCTTGATCACGCGGTAGTTGCCGAGGTAGGTCTCGAAGCCCGGCACGATGTTGATCTTGCCGTTCGTGCCCGGCGCCTTGCCTTCCATTTCCTTGAGGGTGAAATACTTGGCGACGCCTTCAAACATGTTATCCCAGCCGGTGATGTGCGAGCCGACGAAGGACGGTGTGTTGGCGTAGGGGATCGGGAAGTCCTTGTCGACGTAGCCTTCCTTACGCGCGTTGCCGATGAAGGCGCCAAGGTCGTCGCCGATGACTTCGGCGATGCAGGTGGTGCACACTGCGATCATCTTGGCGTCATAAAGCTTGGTCGCGTTCTGCAGGCCTTCATGCACGTTCTTCTGGCCGCCGAACACCGCCGCGTCTTCGGTCATCGAGTCGGCGATGAAGGCGATCGGTTCCTTGAAATGGCGGTTGAAGTAGGTGCGGAAGTACGCCACGCAGCCTTGCGAACCGTGGATGTAGACCATCGTCTTTTCGAAGCCGAGGCCGCACAGCGCCGCGCCGAGCGGCTGGCAGGCCTTGGCCGCATTGACCGTCAGCGCTTCGCGTTTGAAGTTGAGATCCTGGTACTCCTGAGTGGTCGTCCACTCGAACACTTCCTGTACCTTTTCCTTCGGATGGCGCTCTTCGTAAGCGCGCTTGCTCTCGAAGATGTTCTGATACTCCGGCTCGGCGAAGAGCGGAAAACAGGGTTTGATTTTGTCAGCGACTTGCATTTGCATCTCCTTTGCCCGGCCACTCATCCGTGGACACGAACAGAAGTTGAGGGGATTCGATCAACGACTTTCACTCCGGCGACGCGGCGGGCACGGCGAGCAACCATGAAATGGTCTTGCCTTCGCATTTCGTCGTGCCTGCTGCGTATGCCGTGGGGTTGTCCTTACGCGGCTTCCGCTTCCTCCGTGCTTTCGGCAGGCTTCTGCCAGGGGGCCTTGAACAGTGTCCAGCACGGGTTGTTCACCGCCATGTCCATGTCGCGGGCGAAGACAGCGAAGCCGTCGAAGCCGTGGTACGGGCCGGAGTAGTCCCACGAGTGCAGCTGGCGGAAGGGCACGCCCATCTTGTGGAAGGTGTATTTCTCCTTGATGCCGGAACCGACCAGATCGGGCTTCAACTGGCGTACGAATTCTTCAAGCTCGTAACCGGTCGCGTCGTCGTAGATCAGCGTCGTGTCCTTGAGGTCGTGCATCGTGCGGTCATAATCGTCGTTGTGCGCGAACTCGTAGCCGGCGCCGATGACTTCCATACCGAGGTCCTCGTAGGCGCCGACCGTGTGGCGCGGACGCAGGCCACCGACATAGAGCATGACTTTCTTGCCCTCAAGACGCGGGCGGAACTTGGCGATGATCGCATCCATCGCCGGCTTGTACTTGGCGATCACGCGCTCGGCGCCTTCCTTGATCGTGTCGTCGAAGTGCGAGGCGATCTCGCGCAGGCTCGCGGCGATCTTCGACGGACCGAAGAAGTTGTATTCGAGCCAGGGGATCCCGTACTTCTCTTCCATGTGCCGAGCGATGTAGTTCATCGAACGGTAGCAGTGCAGCAGGTTGAGCTTGACCTTCGGCGTATTCTCGATCTCGGCGATGGTGCCGTCGCCGGACCACTGCGCGACGACGTTGAGGCCCATCTCTTCGAGCAGGATGCGCGACGCCCAGGCGTCGCCGCCGATGTTGTAGTCGCCGAGAATCGCGACGTCATATTGGCCGCCCGGTTCGAGCTTGCCGTCGCGGTTGGAGATGATCCAGTCGCGGATCGCGTCGTTGGAGATGTGGTGGCCGAGCGACTGGGAGACGCCGCGGAAACCTTCGCAGCGGACCGGGACGATGGTCTTGCCGATCTCGGCCGCTTTCTTCTTGGCGACGGCTTCGATGTCGTCGCCGATCAGGCCGATCGGGCATTCGGATTGCACCGAGAGCGCCTTGGAGAGCGGGAACAGCCCTTCGACCTCGTCGATCAGCTTGGCGAGTTTCTTGTCGCCGCCGAAGACGACGTCCTTCTCCTGGAAGTCCGACGAGAACATCACGTCGCAGAACGAATCGACGCCCGAGGTGCCGGCGAAATAGTTGCGGCGGCCGCCGCGCGAATACTGGCCGCAGCCGATCGGGCCGTGCGAGATGGCGATGATGTCCTTGAACGGTCCCCACACCACGCCGCGTGCACCGGCGTAGGCGCAGCCGCGCTGTGTCATCACGCCCGGCACCGACTTGCGGTTGGAGGTAATGCACTTCTTCGACTGCGTGATGGCCTTGTCATTGACCATCAGGTGTTTGGCCCGGTCCTTCTTGGCCTTCTCGGGATAAACCTCAAGCACCTCCTGGATGAGGGCTTCGGCTTCTTCGCGGTTGAGCAAGCTCATTTTGCTTCTCCTGTCGGGGCGGCGGTCTTCAGCTCGACACGGCGCCCGTGATCGTTAACTCAGGTTTCCGGTGACGCTGCTGCCGAGCCTCAGGCTGCCTCGGCCGCGAGTTCCGCCGCCGTCTTGCCGATGATGGTTTCGTCTTCCACATCCATGATGCCGAACTCCATCAGCAGGTCTTCGAGCTCTTCCATCTCGAGCGGCGTCGGAATGACAAACAGCTTGTTGTCCATGATCTTCCGTGCCAGCGCGCGGTATTCGTCGGCCTGGCCACAGGTCGGGTCGTATTCGATGACCGTCATGCGGCGGATTTCGGCGTGCTGGACGACGTTGTCGCGCGGGACGAAGTGGATCATCTGCGTGCCAAGCTTGGCCGCCAGTGCCATGATCAGTTCGTCTTCACGGTCGGTCTTGCGGCTGTTGCAGATGAGGCCAGCCAGACGCACGCTGCCGGAATTGGCGTACTTGACGATGCCCTTAGCGATGTTGTTGGCGGCATACATGGCCATCATTTCGCCCGAACAGACGATGTAGATTTCCTGTGCCTTGTTCTCGCGGATCGGCATGGCGAAACCGCCGCAGACGACGTCGCCGAGCACGTCGTAGAAGACGAAGTTGAGTTCTTCGTCATAGGCGCCTTCTTCCTCGAGGAAGTTGATGGCGGTGATGACGCCGCGGCCGGCGCAACCGACGCCTGGCTCCGGACCGCCCGACTCGACGCATTTGACGCCGCCGTAGCCGACGGCCAGCACGTCTTCGAGTTCAAGGTCTTCAACCGACCCGGCTTCGGCCGCCAGGTGCATGACGGTGGTCTGGGCCTTGCTGTGCAGGATCAGGCGGGTCGAGTCGGCCTTCGGGTCGCAGCCGACGATCATGACCTTCTGTCCGGCCTCGGCCAGCGCGGCGACCAGGTTCTGGGTTGTGGTTGACTTGCCGATACCACCTTTGCCATAAATAGCGGCTTGACGAAGTTTAGCCATGGTGCAATCTCCTATGTCTGTGTTGCCTTCGGGTGTTAGGAAAATCCCGTGTCCCGTGCAAGGCTCCGCAAGGACCGTGCCACAACTCATAACATCGCTTAAGTGCTTGTAATGACGGAAAAATCACAGACAGACAACACGGCGGAATATGCGCGGAAACCCGACAATGCGCCGGGCATTTGTCGCGCTGCCGACAACGACAGTCCCTCGCTGCCGCGTTATGCGCGCCTGCCTGTCAATCGCTGCAATGTCCCGCCTGTCATATTGGGGAGCCTGACGTTCCAGCGTCATCCGACCCCGCTCCAGCTCGATAGCGTCGCCGAACTGCATGCCGATCTCTTCCGTCGTCTTGACGCTATCGATGATGGCGCCGTGCGCGCCGAGGCCTTTCGCGATTACGTGACGGTGCGCTTCTGCCTGGAGAGTCTGGAAGAGGCCGGGCTGAGCGAACGCTCGCGGGGGCGTGCCAAGGCCAACTGGATGCGTGTGCTGCGCGGCTGGAGCTTTGACTCGGACGGGCGTGAAGGCGCCGTGCTCAAAGGCTGGGTGGAATCGCGTTTCGGACTGCTCGCGCGCTTTCACGGTGAACCGCTGCGCGATTTTTCCGGCCGGGGTTACCTGCGTTATCAGGAAATGCGCTCGGCCGGCCTGTACGGCACCAACGCGCTCGAAAGCCAGCTCGATCTGCTCTACGCCTTCAGTCAGTATGAATACCGGCGTCGCGCGCCGGAGACGAAATGGATCGAGCTGTTCCGCGGCATCAACCGCATCAACGAACATGAAGTGCTGAACAAGAGCGGGCGCCGTCAGGTCGTGCTGTTCAACAACCTGACGTCGTTCAGTTCATCGCGCGAGCGTGCCGGCGAATTTGGCGACTACATTCTCGCCACCCGCGTCCCGGTCGAAAAGGTGTTCTTCAGCCACGCGCTGATTTCCGGCGTGCTCAAGGGCGAGGACGAATACCTCGTCATTGGCGGCGTGTACGACGTTACCCTCGCCACGCTGTAGCTTTGTCGCAAACGCGACAAGACGACATCGTCATTGCCGGGCGGAAAGGCGGGAACCTCCCGCCGGTCCTCGTCATGAGGCGGGAATGAGGTGCGGTGCGTTTCTTGCATGGCGATTCCCGGACTCACCGAGGATCGCCCATGGACGCCACGCTTGGCAACACGCTTCGCACGACACTTCGCACGACACTCCTATCCGGCCTGCACGACGGCAGCATCGTTCCCTATCTCGGCCCCGGCGCGCTGGCGGACGTCGCGCATAAGAAGAAGGGCGTGCAGATGCCCGCCACCAGCGAGCAACTGATCCTCGCGATGAACGGCGGCCGGCCGATGGCGGCGAAGCTGATGTATGAATTCTCGCGCGCGGCGATGAACGTCGAGTTGAAGCGCGGACGCACGGCCGTCACCCGCTTCCTCCACGACACCTACGCCGACCGCGAGTGGTCTCGGGCGAGCCTGCACGACTGGCTGCAATCGATCCGCCCACCCTATGTCATCGACATCAATCGCGACACGCAGCTGCTGGACAGCTACGCCGGGTCGCCGCACACGCTGATCCTCGGCTGCGCGCGGATCGCAGGCACGAGTTATCGTTTCAAGCTTTACCGCCACGACGGCACCGTCTATGCACCGATACTGCCCGACGAAGCCGATCCGCGCCTCCCGGTCCTGTTCAAGCCGATGGGCTGCCCACGGCCGCACCCGAGCTACATCGGCTCGGATGCCGACTATGTCGATTACATTACGGAGCTGATGGGCGGCTTTGCCGTGCCGCCGTTCGTCAAGGCCCTGCGCCGGGAGAAACGGTATCTGCTGCTCGGCATGCGTCTCAACCGCGATACCGAACGCATGGTGCTTTCCGATCTGATCCATGGCGCGGGGTCGCCCGCCGGCTGGGCGATGATCGCCGACCCGACGGTCAAGGAGCGGCGTTTCCTCGAACGCATCGGCATCGCGCTGATCGAGGACAGTTGGTTGGCGCTGCTACAGGCGGAGACGCTTACGTAGCGCCGGTCGCCTTGTCGGCGCACGCCATCAGGGCTCGCGCCTGCTTGCGGCAGGCGAGGTTCACCGCCGGATCGAGCGCCCTGATCCAGCGCGGCGGAATCGCCTCGATCCCGTAACAAGCGCCGGCGAGCATGCCGACGATGGCTCCGGTCGTATCGGCGTCGCCGCCGCGATTGACGGCATCGACGAGACAGCTCTCGAAGCTGTCGGTCTGCATCAGCGATTGCAGTACTACCTGCATCGTCTCGACGATCCAGCCGCTCGGATTTTCGCGCCGCCGCGTGCGATAGGAGCACTCGGGATTGGCGCTCACGTAGGGCAGGATGCAGCGGCGATAGACCGCGCTCAAGGGGGCGCCACGCAGGAACTGCTGCACGGCCAGCACGATGCACTCGCAGGCGGCGTCGGATGCCGGGTTGTGGTGCGTCACATGTGCCTGGGCGCGGACGCCGGCGCGGATCGTCGCTTCATCGCGGCCGAACAGCGCCAGTGCCACCGGCAGTACGCGCATCGCCGCGCCATTGCCGGCGTCGAATTCCGAGGACTTCGCCTCGGGATCGCCGCTGCGCCGGAAGGCAACCAGATTGCGCCGCACGGTGTTACCGATGTCGACCGGTTTGCCGCGCATCCAGGCGTCGAAGGCGCGCGCGCAGGACAGCGGCCTGACTTCGCCGTCGTCGTCGAGGATCGCCTTGCCCAGCGCCAATGCCATCGTCGTGTCGTCGGTGACCTGGCCGGGTTTGATGTTCAGCCAGCCGCCACCGCGGATCTCGTTGTGCACGCCGTAACGTTGCGCGATCTCGCGCGGCATCATGAATTCGACCGTCGCGCCGAGCGCGTCGCCAAGCGCGAGTCCGAGATAGGCGGCTTCGGCGCGGGCGACGAGCGCGCTGTTCATGTCGGCACCTGGTTCGCCGTTGGGTTGCCGGTCATTCGTCGGGGCGGGGCGCGCCACAGGACGTGCCCCCGTCATCCTCAGCGGCTCGGATACTCGACGATCATGTCCTCGTCGCGCAGCACCATCTGGCAGGCCAGTCGCCATTCGTTCGGCATGAAATCGTCGACCAGCATCTTGTCGACCTCGTCCTGCGTCACCTTGCCCATGTCCTTGAGGATCGCGATTTCGTGATCGGTCAGCGGATGCGCCATGCGCTTCTTGCGATCGAGCGGGAAGACCTTGACCAGGCAGTTGCCGCATTCGCCATCGCCGCAACTGAAATCGATGGGAACGTGATTCTCCTTGGCGATGTCGAGAATCGTCTTCTTGTGGCTGCCGGTGACGGCATAGACGGTCTTGTCCTTGTGCAGCCGGCTGCTGAAAGTGATCGTGGGCATGTCTGACTCCTCTGTGGTGAATGGACGACGAAGAAAGCGCCGGCGCTCAGGCCGGTTTGACGATGACATCGCCTTTGAGCACCTGGGCCTGACAGGCCAGGCGGTGATGGCGCGGTGCCAGGTTGTCCTTCAACACCTGGTCTTCGATTACCGACGGAGCGGCGAGGTAGTCGTGGCCGGAGACGATCTCGGTCAGACAGGTGCAGCATTCGCCTTCGCGGCAGCCGTAGATGATGCCGGCGCCGATTTTTTCCGATACCTCGATGAGGCGCGTTCCGGCAGGCACCGAGACGGTGATGCCGACGTCCTGGAATGTGACATTCGCTTTGGGCATGCTTCTCCTTTCAGGCCAGCGTGGCCATGTCGATGACTCGGTGATCGGCTTGGCCGGTCAGATGCTTTGCCAGCTCGACGCCAAGGCGGCGGCAGTTGGCCAGTTCCTCGGGGGTTGGAATCAGGCGCGCGCGCACGCCCGGCAGGGGCACGCGCAGCTTGAGGCCTCGCAGGCGTTCTTCGATCAGGGGGACCGCTTCGCCGCTCCAGCCGAAAGCGCCGAAGGCCGCGCCGAACTTGCCGCGCAGTTCGATGGCGTTGAGCGAGGACAGCAGGTCCCAGACCGGTTTGACGGCGTCGCCGTTGATCGTCGGGCTGCCGACGGCGATGGCGTCGGCCTCCTCGACAAGATCGATGAGCAGGTCGGGTGTGCAGGTTTCCAGGTCGTGCAGCGACACGTGCAGGCCTGACGATTCGGCGCCGGCCGCCAGCACGCCGGCCATCGCCCGCGTGCTGCCGTAGGCCGAGAGGTAGAAGACGTGCAGGCGCTTGAGCCTGCCTTCGGGGTGTCCCGCCGGACCGGCCAACTGTCGGTAGCGGCGCAGGTAGTACTGCGGTGTTTCCCGCAGTACCGGACCGTGGGCCGGCGCCAGCGTGCGGATCGGCAGCGGATCGATCAGATCGAGCGCCTCGCGCACATGGGCCTTGAATGGACGCATCAGGTGGGCGAAGTAATAGTCGAAGTCGCGGCGGAAATCGCCGACCGCGTCGTCGAACAGGCGTGCATCGCACACGTGGCTGCCGAAGGCGTCGCCCGAGAACAGCACGCCGGCATCCTCAAGCCAGGTGCACTGCGTGTCCGGCCAGTGCAGGCAGGACGTGGTCAGGAAGGACAGTGTGCGGCCGCCGAGATCGACGAGGTCGCCGGTGATCACCGGCGTGACCGGCAGGCTGTCGGCATGCAGCAGTCCCTTAAGCATGGGCTTGGCGCGTGCCGAGAGGTAGAGTCGTGCGTTCGGCGCCCGGCGGAGCAGTTCCGGCAAGGCGCCGGTATGGTCGGGTTCGAGGTGATTGAGCACGACCGCCTGGATTTCATCGTACTGCGCGACGGATTCGAGGCGACGGAAGAACTCGTCCGAAAAACTGGCCTTGACCGTGTCGATGACCGCCACGCCGCGATTGCCGCGAACGACATAGGCATTGTACGAAGTACCCCGTTCGGTCCTCAGCACGAGGTCGAAATTGCGCAGCCACGGATCGAAGGCGCCGATCCAGTGCACCCGCTCGGCGATCTCGACGGCGCCGCCGCGACCCGAGTCCGGCGAGAGATCCATGTCGGCCGGTTTCATTCGCGCACCGGACAGGTCGTTCCGTTCGCATCGTGCCGGCAGACCTCGGGATTGCCGATTACCGGCGAGCCTTCGAAGGCGGCGGAAAGACCGATCCACGCATGAATCGTCCGGATGTCGAAGCCGGCCTGGCAGATGCCATCGACGTCGAGCAGCGGACGGCGGATCAGCAGCGGATGTTCGACCAGCAGGTCGAGCACCGTCGTCACGTCGGCGGCATCGAAGGCATCCGGATTGATCGCGCCACTCTGGATCAGCGGCGCGTTTCGGTTGAACCATTGCGACACCGGCAGCGACTTGAGGAACGGCAATAGTTGCAGGCGCCGCCAGTCGGCATGCAGGATGTCGCGCGCCACGACGGTATGGCCGGAGGCTTCCAGCAGACGCTTCTGCCAGGCGTTGCCGGCGCATCCCGGCTTTTCGTAGAACACCACGGTGGCCATCGTCGTTCTCCTAGGGGGCGCCTGATGCCGGGCGCATCGCCGCCCACAGTTCGGGCGGCAGGTTCGTCAGCGAGCCGAGCGGATTGAGCGGCTCATTCAATGCATTGACGATCGCGCCCTCGATCGGGCAGATCGAGGCGCATTGCGGATCGGCGTAGTCGCCGAGGCACTCGCTACAGGCCGACGCGTCGATCAGGAAATGCGGCTTCGCCGCCCGGATCGCCCCGCTCGGGCACAGCGGCTCGCAGGCACAGCAATTGACGCAGGCTTCTCCAATTCGCAACGCCATCACGCACGCTGCCTTTCCGGCGCGGCACCGGCGAGCTCGCCTTTTTCCAGCATTGCGCGCCACACCGCCGCCACGGCCTCCTCGATCGCCGTCATGGCGTGTTCGGTATCCGGGCGGATGCCGGCCGCTTCCAGCCGGCCCCACGGTTCGATGCCGATACGCGCGCAGAGCACTGCTTCGCAGCCTTCCAGCGCGCGGACGATGCGGTCGATCCTCGACTCGCCGTCGCCGCAGGTGTCGCTGCCGCCACAGTATTTTTCCGTCTTGCGGTGGCCGATCAGGCGAACGCCGGCTTCGCTCGCTTCATACACCAGGAATTCACGCGCGTAGCCGAAATGCTCGTTGATTATGCCGTTGCCTTTGGTCGCGACGGCCATCAGCACCGGTCGTCCGAGCGGCTTGCGCGGCGGCCGGTGCAGGGCGATCACCTGCGTCGCGGCCAGGGCGCGTTTTGCCTCCAGTTCGGCGCGCACCTGTTCGCGGAATGCCAGTCGACGCGCCAGCGCGGCCTCGTGGTCGATTTTCATCGCTGCCACCTTCTCCAGCGTGAACTCGGCGCCGCGATCCTCGCCGAGCAGGCCGACCGCATCGGCGCGGCACTGGCGGCAATGGCGCATCATCGTCATGTCGCCGGCGCAGGCGTCCTGCACGGCTTTCAGCTCGGCCGCCGTCGGGCCGCGCTGACCGGTCAGTCCGTAGAAGGTGCCGTGTTCCGGCGCGGCGATCAGCGGCATGACGTTGTGCAGGAACGCCCCCTTGGCCTTGACGATGCGCGAGACCTCTTCGAGGTGGCCGTCATTGACGCCAGGAATCAGCACCGAATTGACCTTGACCAGGATGCCGCGTGCCACCAGCATTTCCAGTCCCTTCTGTTGCTGCGCGATGAGGATCTCGGCCGCGGCGCGACCGCGTACGCGGCGGTGCTGCCAGAAGATCCACGGGTATATCTTCGCGCCGATGTCGGGATCGACGCAGTTGATGGTGATCGTCACGTGTTCGATGGCGTGCTGGCTCAGTTCCTCGACGCACTCGGGCAAGGCCAGACCGTTGGTCGACACGCACAGCTTGATGTCCGGCGCCTTCTCGGCGAGCAGGCGGAAGGTCGCGAAAGTGCGCTCGCGATTGGCCAGCGGGTCGCCCGGGCCGGCGATGCCGAGCACCGACATCTGCGGAATCGCTGCCGCTACGGCCAGCGTCCGTTGCACGGCCTGCTCGGGCGTCAGCAGTTCGGAAACCACGCCGGGGCGCGATTCGTTGGCGCAGTCGTACTTGCGGTTGCAGTAATTGCACTGGATGTTGCACGCCGGTGCGACGGCCGCGTGCATGCGCGCGAAATAATGATGCGCCTGCTCCGAATAGCACGGATGCGCTTCGACCTTGCGACGGACCGCCTCCGGCAACCCGCCCATCTGCCGCGCAGACGCGCCGCATGCGCTGGCGCTGCAGCCGCCCGAAGCCGGTACGACCGGAATGATGATGTCTGGATGCTCCACGATAGTCTCCGCACGCTGTGTCCATGTGCTTTGAGCAATCGACGTGCCAAACGTCGATGTCGGCGCAAGCCGCTGTTATTGCGGCGTTTTATTCAATGTGGCTTATGTAGCAAGACAAACAAAGCGGCAGGCTGCGTGTCACAAAGGCCACACGGGAAGGCGCGTGACCGGCGGTGCGACGCCGGCAGCCGCGGATCGCACGGAGATGACGATCCGGCTCACGAACCGTCGTGTCCGTGTCGTCTACAGCTTTTTCACTTCGATATTGAGCGTCAGGATGCGGTAGGCGATCTGACGCGGCGTCATGCCGAGGAGGCGCGCGGCGCGCGCCTGCACCCAGCCGGCCTGTTCAAGCGCGGCGACGACGCGGGCGCGTTCGTCGGGTTCGACGTCGTTGCCGAAGGGAGGGCCGGCTTCCGGTGTCGCGGACGCGTCCCAGGGGGTTGTCGACACGGCCGGCATCTCGCGTTGCCGATCGATGCGGATCAGGTCAGCGTCAACGGTGCCCGACTCGGACATCACCGCCGCCCGTTCGAGGCAGTTCTCCAGTTCGCGCACATTGCCCGGCCAGCCGTACTGGCTCAGGCGCCGGATCGCCGCGTCGGTCAGCGCGATCCGCCGGCCCTGCGTTTCGCCGATGCGCCGGACGAGGAAACTGGCGAGATCGGGCACGTCTTCCAGCCGTTCGCGCAGGGCTGGCAATGCAATCGGCATGACGTTGAGGCGGTAGTAGAGGTCTTCGCGGAAGTTGCCGGCATCGACCGCGGCTTCGAGGTCGCGGTGCGTCGCGGCGATGACGCGCACATCGACCTTGAGTGTGCGCGTGCCGCCGACGCGTTCGAGTTCGCCTTCCTGCAGCACGCGTAACAGCTTGGCCTGGAATGCCGGCGAAATTTCACCGATTTCGTCGAGGAACAGCGTACCGCCATCCGCCATCTCGAAGCGTCCTTGCCGTGACGTGACGGCGCCGGTGAAGGCGCCCTTTTCGTGGCCGAACAATTCGGATTCGAGCAGGTTCTCGGGCAAGGACGCGCAGTTGAGGCGCACATACGGACCGCCCGAGCGCGGCGAATGATAGTGGATGGCGTTGGCGATCAGTTCCTTGCCGGTACCGGTCTCGCCGCGCAGCAACACGGTGGTGTTCCACTTCGACACCATGCGCACCTGGTCGAAGACGCGGCGCATCGCTGCCGAGCGCCCGACGATATTGTCGAAGCCGTACTGATGGCGCACCGTCCGGCGCAGGTTGTCGCGTTCTTCGACCAGCGTCTTCTTTTCCCGCTCGATGTCGAGCGAGAGGCGCACGCTGTGGCCGATCAGGTTGGCGACCATTTCGACGAAGCGCGTGCGTTCTTCAAGCAGGCCGTCGTCCGGTGTGTTCGGCTGTACGGCGAGCACGCCCTGCAATTTGCCGGCCAGGCTGATCGGCGCGGCGATGAACGGCAGGCGGCGGTCGAAGACCCCGAGACGATTGAGAAAGCGCGGTTCGTCGCCGACACGCGGCAGGGCGATCGTGCGTTTCTCGTCGAGAATCAGCCCGAGCAGTCCCTCGCCCGGCTGATAGCGGATGTCGCCGCGTTCGCTTTCCTCGTCGATGCTGACCGCATGGACGACGAGGTCGCCGCTCTCCGGATCGACGACGGTGACCAGGCTGCGGCTCATGCCGGCGTGCTCGTCGAGCGTACGCAGCACTTCGCGCAGCGTATGACGGAAATCGAGCGTGCGCGAAAGGATCTCGCCGACGCCATAGAGCGTTTCGAGTTCGATCCGGCGCAGCGTCGTCAGCCCCGGCCGGTTGGATTCGTGGCTCAGGACCATGACGGGCTTCCCTTGCGCAAGGCCGGCAATGTCACATGCATGGCGCAACCGCCGGAATCGCCGGCTTCAATCCTGATGACGCCTTCATGGACGGCGGCGACCTGCTGCGCCGATGACAATCCGGTGCCAAGATGCTGCCCGCCGGACTTGCGTGTCGAGTAGAACGGTTCAAAGACCTTCAGGCGCAGGGCGATCGGGATGCCGGGTCCGCTGTCCTCGATGACGACGCTGATGTTGCCGCTGGCGGCGCGCGTCGTCACGCGCAGTTCGCGCCACGTCCAGCCCTTGGCATTCATCGCGTCGATGGCGTTGTCGACGATCGCCTTGAACATCGTGCGCAAGCGCTTGGCATAGCCCAGTACGGGCGGCATGACCGCCTGCGGCTGCCAGTGTACGGTGATTCCGGCCGCCAGCATGCGTTCGGTGCTGAGGTCGAGCACGTCGCGCATCACTTCGTTGATGTTGACGGTCGTCTGCGATTCTGGCCGGTGTTCGGGGATGACGGCGCGCAGGGTTTCCACCGTCTCGCGACAGGCGGCAAGCGCCTCGCGCAGCGCGGCGGCGGCAGGATCGAGGCCGGAGCGGCGCTCGATCGTGGCCATCACCGAAGCCATCACATTGACCGGCCCCTCGATCTTGTACACCGCCGCCGACAGCGATTCCTGCAAGGTATCGATGCGGCTTTCCTCGGCCATCATCGCCTGCAGCAGGGCCATGCGGGTCTTCTCCTGCTCGGCGCGCTGGCGTGTCGTCTCGCGTGCGATGAGCAGGAGATAGCAGTCGTCGCGCCGGTGGAAAAAGCCGTCGGCATCGCCGGGCTGGCGCTGCACCCAGAGGCCCGAACAGGAAAACCAGCGCGGTCCGGCCGGCGATTCGAGGCGCAGTTCGTGTTCGCTGAACGCCGGGTCGCCGATGCGCGCCGACGGGCGCAGCACGGTGCCGTCGGCGCGCACCGCGTCGAGGATCAGGCGCGCCGGTTCGACCATGCGCAGGTCGCCCATCAGCTTCTTGTATTCGTGGTTGTCGAGCACGACCTTGTCATGACGATCGACGAGCGCGATGACGAGCGGCGCCGAATCGACGACCGTTTCGATCAGCGCCTTCTGGCCGGCGACTTCGCATTCGAGTCGGTGCAGCGGCGTGACGTCGCGCTGCAGGGCGAGATAGTGGCTGATCTCGCCGTCGCCATCGACGACCGGCGTGATAAGGAGGTCGGCGAGATACTTGCTGCCGTCCTTGCGCCGGTTCACGAGGCGGCCGTTCCATGCCAGTCCGCGCGAGATGACCGCCCACAATTCTTCATACACCGCCACCGGCGTCGATTTGTTCGAGAGAATCGACTGGTTGGCGCCGATCAGTTCGTCCGGCGCATAGCCGGTCATCCGCACGAAGGCCGGATTGACATAGAGGATCGTCGCGTTCACGTCGGAAATCGAGATCGCGATGTCCGCCTGCTCGACCGCCTGCTCGAAAATCTGCGGCACGATGGTCGTCGGCGATCCGGGTGTCGACTGCGGAGTGTTCATGATCGATTCCTGTGTCATGTGTCGACGCCGATGCAGGTTCCGTGCCATTGGCCGTTCCTTGCGATGCCGGGCATGGTCGGAAAATTGGCGGTTTTCAAGCTTGTCCCTCATGCCGACAGGGACATCGCCCGTCTGTCGGCTTTGTCGCAGCTTGTCGGACTTGCGACATTCCTGAGGCAATTCCGACGACGCGCCGTTCGTTCGGACGCCGGCCGAAAACACCGTAACGGTGCGGTTTCTGGCGCGGCCGCACATTTTCGGGGAGGCGGCGAGCGCGCTTGGCACGATTCGTGAATCAGGACTGGCGAAGGACTATTCCGGCCTTGCGCCTTTCCACACTTTCACGCGATTCAATCGAGCCATCATGGGTGAATACATTGCGCTGCTGATTACGACCGCCTTCGTCAACAACGTCGTGATGGTCAAGTTTCTCGGGCTCTGCCCGTTCCTCGGCGTGTCGAAGCGCATCGACGGCGCGCTCGGCATGGGCATGGCGACGACCTTCGTCATCGTCCTGGCCGGGTCGGTGTGCTGGAACATTGAACATTGGCTGCTCGCGCCGCTCGGGCTCGGCTATCTGCGCATCATTTCCTTCATCCTCGTCATCGCCGCCATCGTCCAATTTACCGAGATGGTGATTCACAAGATGGCGCCCTCGCTCTACCAGACGCTCGGTATCTACCTGCCCTTGATCGCCACCAACTGCGCGGTGCTTGGCCTGGCCCTGATCAACACGCAGGAAGGCCAGAGTTTCGTCACCGCCGTCATCTACGACTTCGGCGCCTCGACCGGTTTCAGCATCGCCATGGTGATGTTCGCCGGGATGCGCGAACGACTCGCGCTCGCCCGCATCCCGGCTGCATTTTCCGGGGCGCCGATCGCCTTCATCCTCGCCAGTTTGATGTCATTGGCATTCATGGGATTTTCCGGACTCAACCTCAGCTAGGAGATCGATCGCGATGTTTGCCGCTGTCATCAGCCTGACCCTTCTCGGCGCCCTTCTCGGCCTTGGCCTCGGTGTCGCCGCCACGCGCTTCGCCGTCGAGGGCGATCCGCTCGTCGACGAACTGATTGCCTTGATGCCCGGCTCCAACTGCGGGCAATGCGGCATGGCCGGCTGTGCCGCCGCCGCCCAGGCGATTGCCGAAGGTAGTGCCACCGTCACCGTTTGCCCGGCGGGTGGCAAGGCCCTGGCAACGATGCTCGGCGAGAAACTCGGCATCAGCGTTGATCTCGGCGATGTTGTTGATGAGGGTCCCAAGCTCGCCGTCATTGCCGAGGAAATCTGCATCGGTTGCTGCCGCTGCCTGAAGGTCTGCCCGACCGACGCGATGATCGGCGCGCCCAAACAGATCCATAACGTCATCCGCGAAGCCTGTACCGGCTGCGGCAACTGCATCGAGCGCTGTCCGACCGGCGCGGCGACGCTGCAGCCCGTTCCCGTCACGCTGCCGCATTGGGTCTGGCCGAAGCCGGCGCCCGCACTTGCCTGAACCCGCCTGAGGATATTGTCATGGGCCTGATCGAAACTTTTCTGCACCGGTTTGCCACACCGCGTTGGGGCGTCCATCCCGACGACCACAAGCGGCCGGCCGCCGATGCGCCCTTGCGCCAACTGCCACTGCCGGAACGTCTCTACCTGCCGCTTCAGCAGCACGTCGGACAGCCGGCGCGGCCGATCGTGCTGCCCGGACAGAAAGTGCGCAAGGGACAATTGGTCGCCGAAGCGCAGGGCCGTATTTCGGCGCCGGTGCATGCCTCGACCTCGGGGACCATTGCCGCGATCGGCGAGATCACGGCGCCGCATCCCTCGGGGCTGCCCTTCTCCGCCATCACGCTCATCCCCGACGGCAACGACAGTGCCGACGACATCGACATCGTCGTCGACCCCTTCGCGCTGGCGCCCGACGAGATCGCCGAGCGCGTCGCCGCCGCCGGCATCGTCGGGCTCGGCGGCGCTACCTTCCCCTCGGCGGCAAAGCTGGCGCTTGGCAAGCGCTCGAAGGTGACGACGCTGATCGTCAACGGCGGCGAGTGCGAACCCTATCTCTCCTGCGATGACCGCATCATGCGCGACCACGCCGCCGACGTCGTCGATGGCATCCGGCTGATGATGCACGCGATCGGTGCACGCGAGGCGCTGGTCGGCATCGAAGACAACAAGCCCGAAGCGATCGCCGCCATGCGCCGCGCCGCCGCCGGTTTCGCCGAGGTCAAAGTGCGACCGGTGCCGGCGCGCTATCCGATGGGCTCAGACCGCCAGCTGATCCAGACGCTGACCGGCAAGGAAGTGCCGTCCGATTGCCGCGCCGCCGATGTCGGTGTCATTGTTAACAACGTCAGCACGGCCAACGCCGTGCATCGCGCCTTGCGTCTGGGCGAGCCGCTGATCCGCCGTATCGTCACGGTCAATGGCGGCGCCGTCTGGCAGCCGGGCAACCTCATGGTGCCGGTCGGCGCGCTGGTGTCCGACCTGCTCGACTTTGCCGGTCTCAAGAGCGAGCCGGCGCGGCTCGTCATGGGCGGCCCGATGATGGGCAACGTGCTGCCGCATGCGCAGGTCCCGATCGTCAAGGGAACCGCCGGCGTTCTCGCCTTCAACGAGGTCGATATCGCCACACCACCGCCGAGCCCCTGCATCCGCTGCGGTAGTTGCTCGCAGGCTTGTCCGGTCGGCCTGTTGCCGCTGGAGATGGCGGCGCTGATCCGCAACGACCGTCTCAAGGATGCCGCCGTGCTCGGTCTCCCGGACTGCATCGCCTGTGGCTGCTGCGCCTATATCTGCCCTTCGCACCTGCCGCTGGTGCAGTACTTCAGCCACGCAAAGAGCGAACTCTGGGCGCAGGAACGCAGCACGCTGCGCATGGAAGCGACCCGGAAGCTGGCCGCCGAGCGCGCGGTCCGGCTCGAACGCGACGCGCGGGAGAAGGCAGAAACGGCCGCGCGCCGCAAGGCCGAACGGGCCGCGCAGAAAGCGGCGCAGGCCGCTGCCGAGGCCGCCTTGTCCACGGAGGATGCCGCATGAACCCGTCATCGATCACTCTGCCGCCTGTGGCCTCGCCGCATCATCTGACCGGCAACAGTATTTCACGCATCATGCTGACGGTCTGTGCCGCGCTGATGCCGGCGACATTGTTCGCCTTCTGGCTCTACGGCTGGCCGGCGATCTTCCTCTGGCTCGTCACCATCCTCTCGGCGCTCGTCGGCGAGGCGCTCTGCGTGCGTCTTGCAGAGCGCCCCGTCGCCGCGGTTCTTGGCGACGGTTCCGCCTTGCTGACCGGCTGGCTGCTGGCGATGTCGCTGCCGCCGTGGGCGCCCTGGTGGATCGGCGCGCTCGGCGGCCTGTTTGCCACGGTCATCGCCAAACAGGTCTTTGGCGGACTCGGCTGCAATCTGTTCAATCCGGCCATGGTGGCGCGCGTTTTCCTGCTCATCTCGTTCCCGGTGCCGATGACGGCCTGGGTCGCGCCGCTGCCGATCACGGCCGCTACCGCGCCCGGGCTGCATGATGGATTGATGATCCTGATCAACGGGGTGCCATCGCTCGACGCCATCGCCAGCGCCTCGCTGCTGAGCTTCGCCAAGACCGAGCTGTCGCGCGGCGTCGATCTTGTCCATGCGCTTTCGGGCGCCGCCGCGCCGGCCAGTTCGCTGATCGGCGCGCGCGCCGGCAGCCTCGGTGAGACGGCGTCGCTGCTGATCGCCGGCGGCGGCGTGCTGCTGCTGATTACCGGCATCATCCGCTGGCATATTCCGGCGGCGATGGCGGCCGGCCTCGTCGTTCCCGCCGCCATCGCCCACGCCGTCGATCCGGCCCGATACCTCGATGCCGCCACTCACCTGCTGTCGGGTGGCGCAACGCTCGGCCTGTTCTTCATCGCCACCGATTACGTCACGTCGCCGAACACCAAAGCAGGACAGCTCGTTTTCGGCGCCGGCTGCGGCCTGCTCACTTTCATCATCCGCACCTGGGGCGGTTATCCCGAGGGCGTCGCCTTCGCCGTGTTGCTGATGAATGCGCTGACGCCGGTGATCGACCGCTACCTGCGCCCGCGCATCCTCGGTCGCGATTGGCGCGGCGCCCCGCTCAACCCGGAGACAGAAAGAGCCAAATCATGAGCACGCTTGCCCTGTGGCGCGACAAACTCGCCTATCAGCCGGTCTCGCTCGGCATCGTCGCGATGCTCAGCGGCCTCGCCCTCGTCATCGCCAATACCGCCACGCTGCCGGGGATCGCCGCCGCCGAACAGCGCGATCTCCAGACTTCGCTCGAACAGGTGCTGCCCGCCGGCTTCGCCAGCAACGATCTCGTCCGGGACACGATCCTCGTCAGTGGCGGCGACGGGCCACCGCGCACCGTCTATCGCGCCCGCACGGCTGGCGGCGCCATCTGCGGCACGGTCTTCCAGGTCAGCGGCCGTGGCTATGCCGGCGACATCAACATCCTGATCGGACTTGACCGCGACGGCCGCCTGCTGGGCGCCCGCGTCATCAAACATCAGGAGACGCCGGGACTTGGCGACAAGATCGAAAGCGCGAAAAGCCGCTGGATCGACGATTTCGCCGGCAAGTCGCTGTCTTCGCCGCCGCCGGCGCAATGGGCCGTGAAAAAGGATGGCGGCGTCTTCGACCAGTTCGCCGGCGCCACCATCACGCCGCGCGCGGTCGTCAAGGCGGTCCGTCAGGGGCTCGAGTTCTACGCCGCGCATCGCGCTGAAATTCTCAACGATTCGACGAAGGAGCCCACGCGATGAATTTCCGTGAAATTTCCCGCAACGGTCTCTGGGACCAGAACATCGTCCTTTCCCAGATTCTCGGCATGTGTCCGACGATGGCCGTCACCACCAGCGGAACCAACGGACTCGGCATGGGCCTGGCGACGACGGCCGTGCTCGTCTGCTCGAACATGCTGATTTCCTCGGTGCGGGCATTTGTCTCGCCGCAGGTGCGCATCCCGGTCTATATCGTCCTGATCGCGACGCTGGTCACGCTGGTCGACATGAGCCTCAACGCCTGGATGCACGATCTCTATCGCGTGCTCGGCCTGTTCATCGCGCTGATCGTCGTCAACTGCGCCGTGCTCGGCCGCGCCGAAGCCTTTGCCTCGCGTTCGGGTGTGCTCGCTTCGGCGCTCGATGGCCTGTTCATGGGCCTCGGCTTTACCGCGTCGTTGACGGTGATCGGCCTGATCCGCGAACTGATCGGTGCCGGGACGCTGTTTGCCCAGGCCAGCCTGCTGCTCGGCCCGGCGTTCGCGTTCCTTGAAATCAAGGTCCTTCCCAATTACGGTGGCATGCTGATGATGATCCTGCCGCCGGCCGGTTTCCTTGTCCTTGGCCTGCTGCTGGCGTTACGTCGCCTGTTCGAGTTGCGGGCCGCAGCCCGCACGACGACGGCGTCGGTCGTTCCCGACGCCGTCGCCGGCTGTCACTGACTGATTGCCCCGCAAAGGAGAACGCCATGCAAATCGGTGTCGCTTATTCCGAACACGCCCAGCAGGTTTGGATGACGATCGACGTTCCGGAGGCGACGACGGTGCGCGAGGCGATCGACCGATCGGGCATCCTGCAGCAGTTTCCGACGATCGATCTTGACGCGCAAAAAGTCGGCATCTTCGGCAAGGTCGTCAAGCCCGACGCCGTGCTGCGTCCCGGCGATCGCATCGAGATCTACCGTCCGATCGTCTGCGACCCGCAGACGGTGCCGCGCCGCGACGGCGTCGGCAGCGATGATGACGAGTGAAAATAAGGCGTAGGCCCTTGCCTTTGGGCCGCGCGGCAGGCTGACCGTCGCGCGGCCGTAAAAAGGGCGCCAGCATCGACTGCCGCCCGCGCTCCTCCTGCGCAGAAAATACGAAGCGGCGCTACGCCGCCCGCGCCGATGTCTGATCGTCGGCGAACAACTGCCGGATCCAGGCCTTTTGCGCGCGGGCGCGCTGCGATTCGGCCAGCGCCGTGCGGATCTTCTCGCGTACTGCCACGAAGGGAATCACGCTGTCATCCTCGATGGCGACGCAATGAAGAATGTGAAATCCCATTGGCGATTCGACGATGTCCGACACCTCGCCGAGCGGCAAGGCGAACGCCGTCGGTTCCAGTTCGGCGAACAGCTGGCCGCGCCGCACGGTACCGAGCAGGCCGCCTTCGACGGCGCTCGGGCATTGCGAATAACGTAGCGCCTCGTCGGCGAAGCGGGACGGCGTTGCGATGACGCGGGCGCGGATCGCCGCGATCGTGCGGTACGCTGCCGTGCGTTCGCTGCCCGGTGCCGTATCGTCGATGGTGATCAGGATGTGGCGCAGCGTGCGGTTCTCCGGGCGGTGGAAGCGATCGCGGTGCATCAGGTAAAAGATCTCGGCGTCGATGTCGCTAGGCGTCGGCGTGCGGGCGGAGACGCGCTCCAGCACCGCCTCGAAACGCAGGTCGCGTTCGATCGAGGCGCGCAAGGAGATCAGGTCGAGCCCGGCCGCGTCGAGCGCGGCGGCGAGTTCCTCGCGGCTGGCATAACGCGAACGAATATCGGCGAGCGCCGTGTCGACCGACGCCGACGGCAGATGCACACCGGCCGCCTCGGGCGTTGCGAGGATGCGACGCTCGATCTCGCGCTGGCGTCGCGCCACCTGGTCGACGCGCGCACGTTCCTCGGCCGTCAGCGCCGTCGGCGATTTGCGGAACAGTTCCTGCGCCAGCTTCAGCACGAGGTAGGCGTGGGTGTCGGAGTTGTTTCGTTCAGGCGATTTCATGACGCTTCTCCAATCTTTCCTCCAACGCACGCAGCGCCGACTCCGGCACCGCGAAGACGCGGCCGCGATGGCTATCGAAATGGACGTGATAGACGGGGGCGGTGCCGTCGCGCAACACGCGCAGCACCTCGCCGACCGTCCCCGGTGCGATCGTGAGTTCGGCGCCGAGCTTGAGCCGCTGCGCCGACGCGACGCGTTCGCGCGAACCGAAGCGGCTTGGCAGCCAGGGCGCGTCGATGTCGTCCAGCTCTTCTTCGCGACAGCCGACCATGCGATCGTCATCGAGGAAGTGGACGGTGTAGATGACCTGATCGATCAGGAAGGTGCCGACGTCGACGATCGTGCCGGTGCTGCCGGCGCGGATCAGCAGTTCGCCGACGGCGGTGCCGGCAAAGGTGCCGTCGTTGCGCAGGTTGCGCAGGACGCGGACCGACTCGCCAATATCCCAGCGCGTCTGCATCACGACCTCGCCCGACGGATCGACGACAGCGGCACCGTGGCGATACCGGCGGCGCGCTTGAAGACGCGAAAGACCTTCTCGGTCTGCGCATCCGAATGCACGAAGTCCTCGTAGGCGCGCGCCAGGCAATCGCGATACTGGTCGCGGGTCGGATCGCCGGCGTCGGTCCGGTATTTCAGGTAGTCGTGGAAGCGCTGCAGGATGTGCAGCCGGCAGACCTGGATGACACCCGGATCGTAGGCGATGCCGAAGTAGGTCAGGAAGTCCTCGGCCGATTCCAGTTCGGCCATTTCAAGTTCGATGCTCATCGCAATATCCTCGCTCATGTCTCGCAACGCTTAGTGCCGCGCGTCTTCCAGCAGCGCCAGCAACTCCTGTGAGGAGGGCGGCCGCTTCGCCGCATTGACGAAATCGCGGACGCTGTCCAGAATCCGTGCCGCCTCGGCGTCGGCGATCCGCTCGCCGAGCGACGCGTACACGGCCTGAACGCCGACTTTTCCCGAATGCTTGCCGAGCACGAAACGGTGCTGGCGCCCGACGAGACTCGGGTCGAAACCCTGGTAGTTGTCGGGGTTCTTGATCAGTCCGTCGATATGCACGCCGGATTCGTGCGCGAACGCGCCTTCGCCGACGACGCTCTTCTGCCAGGGCACCGGTCGCCCGGAGGCGCTGGCCACGAGGTCCGACACGCGCGGGAATCCCTTCAGGTCGATGCCCGCGTCGATGCCGTGGCACTGGAACAGGCCGAGCACGACTTCTTCGAGCGGCGCGTTGCCGGCGCGTTCGCCGAGGCCGTTCACCGTCGTGTTGACGTGCGTCGCGCCGGCCCGCACCGCGGCCAGCGTGTTGGCCGTCGCCATGCCGAGATCGTCGTGCGCGTGAATCTCTATTTCGAGATCGGTGCGGCGGCGCAGGTCGGCAATCCGTTCGGCCATCGAGAACGGATCGAGCACGCCGAGCGTATCGGCGAAGCGGATGCGACGTGCGCCGGCTTTCTGGGCAACGTCGGCGATCTGCGCGAGAAAATCGGGATCGGAACGTGACGCGTCTTCCGCACCGACGGCGACTTCGAAGCCGGCGTCGAGCGCGTAGGCGATATGCGCCGGCAACTGTTCGAGCAGCCAGGCGCGTTCCTTGCGCAGTTTGTAGGCGAGATGCTGGTCGGAGGCCGGGACGGAAATATCGACAAGATGAATCCCCAGTCCCGCACAGGCGTCGATATCGGCGCGCAGCATCCGCGTCCAGACCATCAGGCGCGCGGCGAGGCCGAGATCGGCGACGGCCCGGATGCTCTCTTGTTCGAGCGCGCCCATCGCCGGAATGCCGACCTCCAGTTCGGGAATGCCGATGGCATCGAGCTGGCGGGCGATCGCGAGTTTTTCGTCGAGGCTGAAAGCGACGCCGGCCGATTGTTCGCCGTCGCGCAGTGTGGTGTCGTTGATCACCGGGATGGTAGTGCGTGTCATGGCCATGTTACCTCCTGGAGATACAACAGCAATTCCGGTGCCAGAATGATTTGTCACGCCTTTTCAATCGCTTGCGAATCGGCGCCGGGACAGCGCAGCGCCTTTTGTCGCAAAGCCGACACGGTGTGGATCACGCGTACGCGGGTGCGAATGTGACCGCCCCGGCGGCCGTTCCGTCGACCGGCCCGTTATCGTTCCAGTACGGTGAGAGCTTGCGCAGTTGCGCGATGATCGGCGGTACCGCGGCGATGACGCGGTCGATTTCTTCCTCGCGGTTGTAACGCGACAGCGAGAAGCGGATGGTGCCGTGCGCGGCCGTATACGGGATGCCCATGGCGCGCATCACATGCGAGGGTTCGAGCGATCCCGAGGTGCAGGCCGAGCCGCTCGACGCCGCGATGCCCTGCTGGTTGAGCAGGAGCAGGATCGCTTCGCCCTCGACGTACTCGAAGGCGATGCTCGACGTGTTCGGCAGGCGGTTGGCCGGATCGCCGGTGACGAAGGCATGCGGCACCTGCGCCAGGATGCCGGCTTCGAGCTTGTCGCGCAGGCGCTTCACTTCGGTGTTCTCGAACGTCATATGGTCGAGAGCGAGTTCCGCCGCCTTGCCAAGCCCGACGATCGACGCCGAGTTCTCGGTGCCGGCGCGCCGGCCGCGTTCCTGATGGCCGCCGCGCAGGAGCGGACGGAAGCGCGTGTTGCGGCGCAGGTAGAGCACGCCGATGCCCTTGGGCGCATGCAGTTTGTGTCCGGACAGCGAGAGCATGTCGATCTTGCTCGACTTGAGATCGATCGGGACCTTGCCGACCGCCTGCACCGCGTCGGTGTGGAACATCGCGCCGACGGAGCGCGCCATCGCCGCCATTTGTTCGACCGGGAACAGCGTACCGGTCTCGTTGTTGGCCCACATCGCCGAGACGATCGCCGTGCGCGGCGAGAGCACGGATTTGTATTCGTCGAGATCGAGTCGTCCCCGCTTATCGACCTTGAGGCGATGGACGACCACGCCTTCCTTCTCCAGATGCTCGCACAGCGCCAGAATCGCCGGGTGCTCGACCACCGTGGTGATGATCTGCTTGCGTTCTGGTTGCGCCCGCAGCGCCGAGAGGATCGCCGTCGAATCGGACTCGGTGCCGCAGGAGGTGAAGATGATCTCGGAATCGAATTCGGCGCCGAGCAACTGCTGCACCGCCCCGCGCGCTTCCTTCAGGCGCTGCGCTACCTGGTTGCCGAAGCTGTGCATCGACGAGGCGTTGCCGAACTGCTCGGTGAAGTACGGCAGCATCGCCGCGACCACCGCCGGATCGCAGGCCGTCGTCGCGTTGTTGTCGAGATAGATCGGGGTCATCGTTTACCTCCGCGCTTGCGCGAGCAAAGCCGCCGGCAGCAACTGCACGAATTCGCCGAGCGCCTCGACGAGTTGCGCCTGAATGCCGGAGAGCGTCGCCTGTTCCATCATGCAGCCCTGGCAGGCGCCTTTGAGATTGACGTAGATGTTCTTGCCGTTGATCTCGACGACTTCGATGTCGCCGTGATCGCGTTGCAGCATCGGACGGATGGCTTCGATCGTTTCCTCGATCTTGCGCATGCGCTGATAATTGGTGAGGCGCGGTTTGCTCTCGGCCTCGGCAACCGGCGCGGGCTGCGGCTCGATCGTCGAGGGGGAAGGCATTTCAGTCAATGCCGGGGGCATTGGCGCCGTGCAGTGCTCGGCCGATGTCCTGGCCAGGACTTCCTCGATGCCTTCATGACAGCTGCAACAGCCGCCGCCAGCCTTGGTGTACTGCGTCACCTGTTCGACGGTGGTCAGCTTGTTGGCGCGCACGACATCCTCGATCAGCACCGAATCGACGGCGAAGCACTTGCAGACCATCGCGCCTTCCTCGTGATCGTCGGACCAGGCTTCGCCGCGGTAGTTGGCCACCGCCGCCTGCAGCGCCTCGCGCCCCATGACCGAGCAGTGCATCTTCTCGGGCGGCAATCCGTCGAGATAATCGGCGATCTGCTGGTTCGACACCTGCAAGGCTTCGTCGAGCGTCATACCCTTGACGATTTCGGTCAGCGCCGACGACGAGGCGATCGCCGAGCCGCAACCGAAGGTCTGGAAGTGGGCGTCGACAATGCGCTCGTTCTGCGGATCGACCTTGAGCATCAGACGCAGCGCGTCGCCGCACTGGATCGAACCGACGTCGCCGACGGCGTTGGCATCGGCCATCGGACCGGCATTGCGCGGATTGAAAAAATGCTCACGAACTTTCTCGGAATAGTCCCACATGGCGCGTCTCCTGATGTTTGAGAAATGCAGCAGCCAACTTCAATGTCATTACAGCGAATGAACGCGATCAGGAAGCGGGCGTTGCGCTGGTTCCGGCTAAGACATCACGCCATCACCGGGCTGGCCGAGTAGCTGTAACAGCCCTTCGGACAGACGCGGCTGCAGGCGCCGCAGCCGATGCAGTCCTTGGCGTTCTTGATCGTCATGACCGAGGCGGTGTCGTCCTCGTCGTAATCCTCGTCGTCGATGTCCATGTCCTCACCGCGATCCATGAGGTCGAGCACATCGCGCGAGCAGACCTTGTAGCAGCGGCCGCAGCCGATGCATTTCTTGGGATTGATTTCAGTGACGAACTCCGGTGTCCAGGAAGTGCCGCCGAGGGTCAGGCCAGTGATGTTTTCCATGTCAGTTTCCTCAATCAAAAAGGGTGGGGCAGAAAAGGGGGGCTACAGCCCGGCAACTTCGGGGTACTTGCCAACGATCTCCAGCGCCACCGCCAGGTACTTGTCGGCCTCGTTCTTCATCCTCGACAGGCTCTCGAAGCCGAAGCGATGCACGTCGCGCAGGGTGCGGTCGAGCACGACCAACTTGCCGACCGTGATCAGCACGCGTCCGAAACCTTCGTAGGAGAGATGCACCAGCGGCACGGCCATCAGTCCGCATTCCTTCTCGATCATCACCGAGATCGCGTTGTAGAAGGCGCGCACGCAGGCAATCGTTGTTTCGTCGGGGTCGCCGATGAGCGGGATCTCGGCCTTGCGCTCCTTGGTCAGGACGAAGGGATCGAGCAGGCGTTCGGCGGGTTGCCCGTCGAATTGTCCGTAGCTGTCGAGGGCGCGCATCTGGCGCACCATTTCCTTGATGAAGTCGGTCTCGCGCAGCGTGTCGAACGGGCTGGTAATCGTGGTCATGAGGGTGCTCCGGGGTGAAAAGTGTGGCGGCAGTGATCCGGCAAAGCGCACGGTGCCAGGGTGGTGCCGAGCGCCGCTGGCGCCACCGCGCGCGCGATCAGCAGGCCGACGACGAAGCCGAGCGCGGCGCCGGCGATCGTGGCCACATCGCCGCCGACATACAGTTCGGCAAGGATCGCGCCGAGCAGCAGGCTAACCGCTGGCAGCGCGTAGCCGAGCAATGCCGCGACGACGACCGACGCCGAGGAAGTCGATACGGTCACTTCGTCGCCGACACGCATCGGTGTCGACAGGCGCAGGCGGACGAGCTGTTCCGTGGCTTTGCCGGACCCGCAGGTGCCGCGACTGCCGCACTGGCCGCAGGCTGACTCACGCTCAAGCCGTACCTGCGCCAGGCCATCGTCATCGAAGCGGATCACTTCGCCGCGCCGTTCAACGGTCTCGTTCATTCCTGCCATCCTTCCTCGGCCATACGCTCGAAGCGGTCGGCATCGGCCTCGCGCCGCACAATGCGGTCGATCCAGGCAACGCCGCCGTCATGCACCGCGCGACGCAGTTCGTCGAGCAGACTGTCGATGCTGCGTTCGTCATCGAGGCGGAACGGCTGAATGCCCGCCGCCAGCAACTGGCGGACTGCCGAACCGCCGACTGCCAGACAATAGACGGCGGCGCATCCGGCCAACGCGGAAATCTTCTGCGCCAGCTTGTCCTCGTTGCCGTCCATCGATTCCTCGGGAAACTCCGCGACTTCGACCAGCCGCGTCCGCTCGCCGTCGATCGCGTGGATGGCGAAGCCGAGCGACGCGCCGAAATGCTGATCGACTGTTGCGCGGTCCGACGTGGCGAAGGCGACCTTGAGCATCGCGGGCACCGTCTCAGTGGTGGACCAGGCCAGCGCCAGCTTGCGTCCGCTCGGCGGCGGGCACGGCGTCGGTTCGGTAGATGGATCGGTAGGCAGGAAGCTCATGGTGCTGCCCCAGGAAAAGGTTGGCGATATCGAACAGGGCTTGCCGCGACTGGCGGTAGCCCACCCATCCGCGCGCGTAGCCGCCGACGCAGTCGTACAAGGGAAAGCCGGCGCGCAACAACGGAATGCCCAGACGCCGGGCGAGCGTGTCGCCGTGCGAATTGCCGACCAGCAGTTGCGCGCCGGATGCGGCGGCCGCCTGCTCGCAATCCTCGAGGTCGCCGATCTGCACGGCCTGGCAGGAAACGCTTCCGAGCACCTCGGCGCGGGCCGGCGTTACCGCCGTCACGACCTCGGCGCCCATGCCGGCGAACAGGTCGGCGAAGCCCTTGAGCAGATCGGGTTCGAGCGCCAGCGCGACGCGCAGGAAACCGGTCATGAAATGCGTATCGACCATCGCATCGAGCAACTGCGCGCGCTGCCGCTCGATCTTCGCCGGCACTGCTGTGCCGGAAATTTCGGACAGGGCGTGCGTGAAGGCATCGCTGGCGTCGAGTCCCATCAGGTGGTCGAAGCGGAAGGTCGGCACGCCGGTGCGCGCTTCGAGCCGGTCGGCCGCCGCGCCGATCGAACGGCCAATCGCCAGCGTGGCAATCGACTCGCCCATCGCGGCAATCTCGGCAAGCGGCGCGCCGCCAAGCGTCAGCGGCGTGTATTGCTTCTCGATCAGGTGGCCGTCCATCGAATCGCCGAGGTCCGGCAGGACGACCGGACGCAGGCCGAAGGCTTCAATCCATTCCTTGATCGCCTCGATGTCGCCCGGCGAAAGCATTGACGACGCGAGCACGTTGACCTGGCGATGGCGTCGCCGGGCCCGACGTGTTTCCGGCACCAACGTTTCGACGATGGCGTCGAGCGCCAGCGCGAAGCCGCTCTCGAAACAGCCGTTGAAGTCCGGCGTATTGACCGGAACCACCGCGACATCGGCATATTCCGGATGCTTGGCGCGGAACTCGCGCACCAGGCGGTGAATGTCGGTTCCCTGTGTTTCGGATAGCCCTGTCGTCGGCAGGCCGATGACGTCGGGATGACTCTTGTCGCAGATCGTCTTGAGGCCGACGAGTACGTTCTCGTCGGCATTCATCACCGTGGCGATCTGGTCCATCGCCGTCGTCTGCAGCGGGATCGGCTCGCGGAAATGACGCACGAGAAAGACCTTGCCGAAGGCCGTGCAGCCTTGCGCGCCGTGCAGCATCGGCAGGCAGTTACGCAGTCCGAGGAAGGCCAGCGCGGCGCCGACCGGCTGGCTCGCCTTGAGCGGGCTGACCGTCAGCGCCTTGGCGCGGCGAATGATTTCAGCCATGACGCGCTCCTGTTTCCGCAACGCCGACGGGCAGACCGGCGAATTTTCCATGCGCCCACGGCGACGGCCTGCGTACGGCCTGCCAGACCGGGTTCTCGATGGTCAGCGCCAGTTGGCGCGCCATCTCGACCATGCCGGTGTAGCCGGCATAGGCATGTTCGCGCTCCTGGTTGATGTCGAGGAAGGGCACGCGTGCCTTCATCGCCGTATAGAGATTGCGACCGCCGGCGATCAGCACATCGGCGCCTTTCTCGTTGTAGATCTTGAGCAGGCCGGCCGGGTTGCCGTCTTCAATCATGTGCGTGTCCTCGCCCATCAGTGCGCGGATGCGTTCCTTGTCTTCCTCGGTCGATTTGCGCACGCCGGTCGCCACGACTTCCATGCCCAGATCCTGCAGAGCGGAAATGATCGACCACGACTTGACGCCGCCGGTATAGAGCAGGGCGCGCCTGCCCTTCAGCCGCGCGCGCCAGGGGGCGAGCAGCGCGTCGACCCTGGCCTCCTCGCGTGCGATCAACGCTTCGGTGCGCGCCGTGAGGTCGTCATCGTCGAGTAGCGCGGCGAATTCGCGCAGGACTTTCGACGTGTCGGAAATGCCGTAGAAGCTGCCTTCGAAATACGGCACACCCCAGCGTTCCTTCATTTTGCGCGCGACGTTGAGCAAGGCGTTGGAGCAGACGACCATCGACGCTTCGGCGCGGTGCATCGTCTGCACTTCGCGGAAGCGCGCATCGCCCGAGAGCGCCCCGAGGATGCGCAGGCCGAGTTCATCGAACAGCGGCGCCACATGCCAGAATTCACCGCAGATGTTGTATTCGGCGATCAGCGCGATGTCATGAACGCGGATGCCGGGGCGTTGCACCGAATCGGGCACCGGGTCGGGCTCGCGCGTGCCGATGACGTACTCGAACATCGTCTCGCCGGCGATGCGGTCGCCGAGTTTTTTGGAACCGTAGAAGCCGGCCGCGTCGACCGGCACCACCGGCACGCCCCAGCGCGCCTCTGCCGCCTTGCAGATCGCCGGCAGGTCGTCGCCGATCATTGCCGTAACACAGGTGGCATAGACGAAGACGGCGGCCGGCGCGTGCGTGTCGATCGCCTGCTTGATCGCGTGGAACAGTCGCTTTTCGCTGCGGCCCATGACGATATCCTGCTCGGAGAGGTCGGTCGCCATGCCGATCCGGTAAAGCGCCGGCCCGCTCGTGCGCGTGCCCCGGTTGTCCCAGGAGTCGCCGGCGCAGGCGATTGGGCCGTGCACGATGTGGGCGACGTCGGCGATCGGAAACAAGGTGATCTGCGCGCCGTCGAAGGTGCAGCCGCCGGCCGTCGCGCCGGGTTTCGGTCGCGTGCAGCCGCCCTTGGCCTTGTTCGCGTTATTCGAACAGGCGGGCTCGTTGATCAGCAGGGCGATGTCGCTCGTCTTCATGGCGGAATCCTTTCGGGCCTCGTCTTGCAAGCTGTGTGCCACGGGGGCGAACCAGCCCGGATCGGCGCGACGGACGGCGGCGTGAAACTGCCGGCCGGGCCGCCCCTGTCGGGGCTCGCCGCGCATTTCGATATGTTCGGGGCGAAGGCGTCGCGTACATCGACGGTCGCTGTGACGCCGGCTGGCTTTGTGGCGATCGCGACAGAGCGCGATACCGGGACGCGGCGTCTTGTCGTGAACGCGACATTCGCGCAACGAAATCACAGGCTTCGCGGCATGGAAAGACTTTTGCTAGGACCTTAGAGCCTATTCCGGTAGGACTCGTGGGCCGCGCCGGCAGCCCTGCCGAAATAGGCGCTTAACCAGCAAAGGAGGTATCACGATGACACAACCCCTGTTCCTCGCCCGCCATCCCGAACGCCCCGACACGCTGGCATTTGCCGGCGTCATTGCGATGTCCCTGCGCGCCGGACGTGCGCCGCTGATTCGCGGCCTGAGTGAAGACGGTTTCAGCCGCCTGATCGATGAGTATTTTCCCGGCCTCGACTGCCGCAACGGGGCGTCTCCCGCCGGCGACGGGCCTGGACGTCCGTTCGATCTCGACGAGTTTGACGACCTCGTGGACTTGTTGCTCGAACACGGGACCGGTGAGCGTGATCACGATACGTGGTTGGCACATGCCATCGCCACCGCTGCCATGGGCGAGAACCATCTCTGGCAGGACTTGGGGCTGCCGTCCCGCAAGGTCCTCTCGGAGCTCATGAGGACGCACTTTCCGACGCTGGCCGCGAAGAATGTCGGTGACATGAAATGGAAAAAATTCTTCTACCGGCAACTGTGCGAACGATCGGGGATTCCGATCTGCAAGTCGCCGCATTGCGCCGACTGCTGCGATTTCCGGATCTGTTTCGGTCGGGAAGAAAACTGATTGTCCGCGCCGCGCTATCGAAACAGAAGCCCATATCGCTGGCGGTGTGCACTCTTACCGATCAACCCATCAGGAAATACGACATGAAAACCAGCGCCCGCAATCAGTTTCTCGGCCGCGTCAAATCGCTCAGAAAAGGCGCCGTTAACGCCGAAGTGGTCCTCGACATCGGCGGCGGCGATGAACTCGCCGCGGTTATCACCAACGACAGCGTCGATCAGCTCGCACTCAGGCCCGGCATTGAGGCCTATGCCCTGATCAAAGCACCGTGGGTCATCGTGACGACCGATACCTCGTTCAGGACCAGCGCCCGCAACCGCCTGTGCGGCACTGTCATGCGCTGCCAGGAAGGCGCGGTCAATGGCGAGGTGATCATCGAACTGCCGGGCGGCAAGTGCGTCGTCGCAATGGTCACCAACGAGAGCATCCGCGAGCTGGGTCTCGCCAAAGGCACGCCTGCCTGCGCACTGATCAAGGCCTCGCACGTCATATTGGCGGTGCCGTCGTGAGCACGAGGCACTGAGGCATGATCGGCAAAGTCCTGGCGCTTGCCGTGGCGCTTGCCGCGTTCTCCTCGCCCGCAGACGAACTGAGGCTTGCCATCGATGCGTGGGTGACAGGGGCTGCCAGACCCGGCATCGTCGTCTGTCAGAACGACGCCCTCAGCGCCGCCCTGCCGGGAATGCGACGCGCCCGGGACCGGCGCTGAGCATTAAGGGAGCATGGGTTGAAAATTGCCGTTGGTACCCGAAATTTCGTCACGATCGCGGGACATGCCGGTCGGACGCGTGACTGGCTGATGTTCAACTCAGCGAATGGCACGTCGATTTCCGGGGCGCGGCGAATCGTGCTGGAGAAAATGCAGCTGATCCATTATTTCGGCGATCACGGCGAAGGCCCGCATCCGCTCGATGGCGCCGACGTGGTGATCTCCGGCAGCGCCGGCGAAGGATTCTTCCGCCACATGGCGGCGCGCGGCGCACAGGTGATCCTCACCGGCGAGATCGATCCGCGCGAAGCCGTGCGCAAGGTACTTGCCGGCGAGCCGCTCGCCGCAACCCGCTTCGACATCACGACGATGTTATGTAAGGTGCACGATCTGCTCGGCAAGCACTGAATGACAAGGGCAAGGGGCGGCATTGTCGTATGCCGTCCGGGGCCGATGGATTGATTGGATTGACATGGAAATGCGTATCGACTTCGCGACCGACGACGACCTGGAGCCCATGGCCGATTTGCTGGCCGAGCTCTTCACGCTCGAAAGCGATTTCACGCCGGACCGCGACAAGCAACTCGCCGGGCTGTATCTCATCCTCGACAATCCAGCGGTTGGACAGCTCTTCGTGCTGCGTATCGACGGAAAAGTCGCCGGCATGGCCAATGCGCTGTTCACCATCAGCACCGCCGAGGGCCGGCGCGTCGTGTTGCTCGAGGACGTGGTCGTCAGCCGGCCCTGGCGTGGACGCGGATTCGGTCGCCAACTTGTTGAGCATGTGCTGGCGTGGGTCGCCGCCAACGGCATGCCGCGCATCACCCTGCTCACCGACAAGGACAACGCGACCGCCCAGGCTTTCTACAAAAAACTTGGCTTCGAGCGTTCGGCGATGCAGGTGTTGAGAACCCGGACATTGAAGGAACCCGGCCCGGGGAAATAGCCCGCGTCCGGCAAGCTTGCGCCACGCCCCCTGCCATTCGGGGTCGAGGCTGGCGAAAGACGGGCTGGCTACCGGAGGGTGTTCGCTGCCGCGCACGTCATCTGGGGCGATCCTCCGAGAAACTGTAGAACCCCCGATGGTTGTCGAGGTCGTTGTCGGTGTGCACGACTCGCCAGGTCAGCCAGCGTCCGTCACGCAGTCGCCACGAACGGACTTCCTCGCCGTAGATGACCGTCGCGTAGAACGCCTCATCATCGTCGGAACACAGCGATGACTGAATGTAGCGATGATGGTGGAAGCATGGGGTCTCCTCTTCATCGAAACCATGCGTCCGGAACGCGTCGATCTCATACTCCCGATGCGTTTCAAAGCAGAGCGGCTCGATCACCATGAATCGCCATTCTCGCGGCAGGTCCTTCGACCAGTCGGGGTCCCGGTCACGATGACGCGTGCCGGGACGGCGTGCCGGAGTTTCATATTGGGATAACGTTGTCATGACAAGAAATCTGTCTATATGCCGGTGTATTCGTCAGAAGTCATAGCCGTACGACTTGATGACTGCGCGCGCCTTGTCGGTCTTGAGGTAATCGACCAAGGCGGTCGCCGCCGGCTTTGATTTTCCCTTTGCCAGAATCACCGCGTCCTGACGGATGGGCGTATAGAGTTTCTCCGGGACGATCCACGCCGATCCAGACGTCACCTTGCCGTTCTTGAAGACCTGCGACAAGGCGACGAAACCGAGTTCGACGTTGCCGGTCGAGACGAACTGATGGGCTTGCGAGATATTGTCACCCTGCACCAATTTCGCCTGGGCGCTGTCGAGCAGGCCGAGTTTCTTCAATGTTTCGATCGCGGCGGCGCCATAGGGCGCCGTCTTCGGGTTGGCCAGCGACAGGTGCTTGTAGTCGCCTGCTTTCAGCACGTCGCCCTTGCTATCGACATAGCTGTCCTTGGCCGACCACAGCACCAGTTTGCCGATCGCATAAGTGAACCGGGTGCCGGGGACGGTGAACTGCTCCTTTTCAAGTTTGGCCGGCGTTTCGTCGTCGGCGGACAGGAAGACTTCAAACGGCGCGGCATTGACGATCTGGGAATAGAATTTTCCTGTCGCTCCGAATGAGAGGACGGCCTTGTGTCCGGTGTCCTTCTCGAACTCCGTGGCGATCTGTTGCATGGGGGCGGTGAAGTTGGCCGCAACGGCGACCTGAACTTCGTCGGCGAAAGCGCCCAGAGAGAATGACAACGTCACTGCTGAAACAACTTTCACGAATCGATGGTTCATCTGAATCTCCTGAGTTACGCGTAAAGACAAAGAATCACGGAGGACGCCTTGAACGCGGCGCAGACCCGGGCGCCAACGGTCAATCCAAGGGCCTCCGCACTTGAATGCGTGACCACTGCACACACGGTCTTGCCGCCCGGCATTTCGAGCGTGACTTCGGCGTTGACGACGCCATCCGAAATCCTGACGACCTTGCCCCACAACTGGTTTCTGGCGGTTGTCTTCATTGCCGGGTCGGTCAAAAGTAGGATCGACGACGATTTCACCAGCGCACTGATCTCCATCCCGATGTCGAGCCCCATGTTCTCGGCGGAGTCCTTCGTGATGATGGCCACCAACTCGGTCTCCGGATCAATCCGGACCCTGACCTCGAAATCCACATCGCCTTTGCGCAGGCCGGTGATGGTGCCGGCGAACTGGTTTCTGGCGCTGGCTTTCATCGCCATTCGCTTGATGAGCTGGCGGAATTGCCTGATGTCGCTCGCATCCCCGGCGCCCATCGTCGCGGCCATCCGGTCCAGCGCAGCCTGGTATTCGGCTTCCAGTGCCCGGTAGAGCGCGATGACCTTCTTTCCGTAGTCCGTTACCGTGGTTCCGCCGCCGTGACGTCCTCCGGTCGAACGTTCGACCAGGGGAAAGTCCGCCAGATTGTTCATGGCGTCGATGGCGTCCCAGGCGGCCTTGTAGGACAGCGGAACCGTCCTGGCTGCCTTGGAGATCGATCCATGCGCCTCGATCGCTTCCAGGAGACGAATACGGGTGTCGCCGAGAAAGACGCCAAATTCGGTATTGACCTGAAGCTTGCCGCTAAGGCGATGTAAAGTTTCTTCCATGATTGTCGCAATATTGTCGTGAATATAACGAAACGGGCGCCATCGATACGCGTCGGGATATCCGCACGCACTGGCCTGAATAGCGCGGCTGGCTGGCCAGTGTTGCCATGCGTGCAACCAAACAGCGCTATATTGGTTATGATATAGCGAAAACCGGGCCAGGTCCTTGGTGACGTCCGTAAAGGGGAGCAGGTAAATGCCAGTCAGCGCACGCAATGTTTTCGAAGGCAGGATCACGTCGCTCGTCGATGGCCCGGTCAATGCCGAGGTCGAACTGACGACGGCGGGCAACGACAGGATTGTCGCCATCGTGACGGAAGGCAGCGTCCAGTCGCTAGGCCTCGCGGTCGGCAAGGAGGTCGTGGCGCTGGTCAAGGCGCCGTGGGTCATGCTGATGGCCGGAGCGCCGGACCTGCGTTGCTCGGCGCGCAATCAACTGGCCGGCAAGGTCCGGCGGCTGACCAAAGGGGGGGTCAATTGCGAAGTCGAGCTGGCATTGCCCGGCGGAACGATTGTCCATTCTGTCGTGACGAACGAGGCCGTTCTGGATCTCGGACTCAAGGTCGGCAGCGAAGCGACCGCCCTGATCAAGGCAAGCCACGTAGTGCTTGGCGTGCCCGCGTAAGGGCGTTTGCCCGCCAAGGCGAAGATTATCGCGTCATAGGGCGCGCCTGAGCATCGGGCGGATCACCCCCTGACCCGCTGGCGACTGTAAAGCGCTACTGCGCGGTCGCCGAATTCGTGTGCGACAAAATCAATCAACGCACGGCTTGTAGCGGGATGATACCGACGCGGCGGCGTCAGGGCGAACACACTCATTTCGACGGGTTTGAACGCAGGCAGGACGGTCACCAGCAGGCCGATATCGAGAAGATCTTTCACGACATACAGGGGAAGCGCAGCGATGCCACGGCCACGAAGCGCAGCCGTCACCAGAATGTCCGTGTCATTGGTCCGGAGGTTTCCGCTGGTCTGCACGATCGCGAGATCGGTGTCATCGCGCTTGCGTCCATCCTGTTGTGAGATGAAGCGCCATCGTCCATTGAACCGGTAGTGATCGAGACAATTGTGCCGTAACAGATCTTCCGGGCGGGCTGGGTGGCCATGCTCGCGCAGATAGTCGGGACTTGCGCAAAGTACGCAGGGACATGCCGCCAGTCTTCTCGCGATGACCTTTGGTTCCGGTTGGTCGGCGATAAGAAAGGAGACATCGATCCTCTCTTCTGCCAGATTGCATTGCTGGTCTGTCAGGGAGAGTTCAACCGAAATCCTGGGATGGCGCTGCAAAAATCGGTCGATGGCATCGGACAGGTAGCAGCGCGCAAATGACGTGCTGCAACTGATCCGCAAGGCGCCCGCAGGATCCTCGGTCTTGTCTGCGGCCAAGGCGTACATCTCGTCGGCAAGATCAAGCATCTGCCGACAGTACGAAAGAATATCGCGCCCGCTGTCCGTTGCTCCAAGGCTGCGATTTGTCCGGTGTAAAAGCGTTGTGTTCAATTCCCGTTCGAGGAAGGCGATATAGCGTGTGGCCATTGCCCTGGAAATCTGCAGCTTGCGTGCCGCGGCGGCGAGACTGCCCGTGTCGATGACATCGACAAATGCCTGCATTGCTCTAAAACGATCCATCGAAGCTCCAAATGACCGATTCGCGCAACATGGCGGTGCATATGACGCGAATTTTATTTTGCAGCATTCAAACAGATAATCTGTTTTTCATACTGGTTCGGCATATATAGCCATGGTTGTAAATCAATAGTCATAACCACGGCTCGCATAAATCGTACAGGCAGAGGATATATGGGAAATCTGAGTATCGGTAGACGGCTTCAAATCATGGCGGGAGTGGCGATGGCCTCTCTCTTGATTCTCGCGGCGTCGGGCGTCAATGTGGCGTACAACCTGCGGTCCTCGGTAAGCTACGTCTACCGGGATACGCTTCCAAGCGTCGAGCTGATCGACGCGATCAATGAAGATTTTCTGCGCTTGAGGTTGACGGTCCTCTACCACTTCCTGACGAAAGAGACGGAAAAGAAGGATGCCCTCGAAGGACAGATGAAGGGGCTTAAGGAAAAGCTGAGAAGCAAGTTGGCGGAATACGAGCAGAAGTTCGTGACCGGTTCGAAGGGAAGAGAGATATTCGAGAAGGAAAAGAAGCTGTTCGAGACCTATTTCATCGAGATCCAACCGGCGATCGACAGTTCTCGCGCAAAAAATGAAGATGCGTTATGGGCGAGCGTGAAGCAGGCGACCGGGAGCATGCAGTTGTTGTCCGAAACACTCGCCGAGCATAAGAAGTACCGTGAAGATCTCGCCTCTGAAAGAATTGCAGAGGCAAAGGCAGTGGATGACCGGTCGATGATCGTTTCGTTGATCCTGGTGGTCGCATCGCTGGCGTCGGTCGGGCTGATCAGCTATTTCGTGACGCGTGAAATCCGGACCAGAATGGGGCGCTTGTCTGATCTGATGAATCAGGTGAATGAAACGCTCGATTTCACTGCACGGGTCAAAGTCACCCGAATGGACGAGTTGGGGACGTCCGGCGACGCATTCAACAAGCTTCTCGATAAACTCCAGGCAAGCCTGAAGGCGATCAGTACGAACACCGAATCGGTTGCGAACGCCGCCACCGACATGGCGACAACGTCGAAGCAAGTGGCGACCTCCTCGCATCTGCAAGCCGAAGCCGCGTCGAATATGGCCGCCACCATCGAAGAGATGACGGTGAGCATTAACCACGTCGCTGACCGAGCTCTCGAAACCAGTCGCTTGGCCAACGAGTCGGGCAAATTGGCGAGTGAGGGTGAGCACGTCATCGAGGATACGACCCAGGAAATACAGAATATCGCCGCGACGGTTAACCAGGCCGCCACCCTGATTCACGGTCTGGAAAATCACAGTCAGCAGATTTCGAATGTCGTTCAGGTCATCAAGGACGTCGCCGAGCAAACCAACCTGCTTGCGCTCAATGCGGCGATCGAAGCGGCGCGTGCTGGTGAGCAAGGGCGTGGATTCGCCGTGGTTGCGGATGAAGTTCGCAAGCTGGCGGAACGGACCTCTGCGTCGACCCAGGAAATTGCAGAAACGATTCAGGCAATGCGCGATGGCGCGAGCAATGCCGTGGTCAGCATGGAATCGGTGGTCAGCCAGGTAAAAATCGGGGTCGAGAAGTCGAAATCGGCCAACGCGTCAATGCGCCAGATCGGAGAAGGGGCGCGGGGATCGTTCGGGATGGTGGAGGAAATCACGGAAGCCATTCGCGAGCAGGGAGCGGCGACGAACAACATCGCGGCGCAGGTTGAGCGGATTGCCCAAATGTCCGAAGAAAGCAGCGCGGCGGCGGGTAATAGCGCCAACTCGGCGTCCAATCTCGATACCCTGGCAAAAGAGATGCACCAGATTGTGAGCCAGTACAAGCTCGCTTGATGTCAGAGGCGATGCGTCAGCATGCGAGGCCCGGTTGATCCGATTGTCATGGATGTCAGATCGGTTTCGGCGGATCTCGCGCGTGGCGCGACAGGGCGGCCTGTCCGGCGGGAATCCTTCGGCCGGGGCCGAGAGGGCGTCGAACGGACGTTGCCGAACGTCCATGCCGGAGCGTGACCGGGAGACCATTCCTGTTCCGTTCGCGTGCTCATGGAATCGGGGATGCCGGCTGCCCTTGCACTCGGGCCGGCATGTCACTTCGGCCAGGGAATTCTTGCTAATATGAGCAAAACATATCATGTGATTGCAGATTTTCGACGATAAAGATCCCTGAATCAATGTTCCGGGTTCCCCGCCCAATATGACTTTGCGAACGAACAAACTGCCCTTGTTGGCGCTATTGGGCGCAGTCCTCATCCTCAACCTCGTCATCGTCCTGGTGGCTCATGTCGGCCTCGACAAGTTGCGCATGCGACATGTCCGGGAAGCGGAAATCCGCAGCCAGAATATTGCGCAGGCGCTGGACATGACATTGAGCGAAACCATTCGCAAGATTGATCTGTCGCTTGAAACCGTCGTCGCAGAACTTGATCAGCATGCGTCTCTTTCCGACGCCGATTCCTTGCGTCGCATAAGATCGCTGCTGCATCAGCAAAAGACACAGCTTCCGGAAACGGAAGCGTGGTCCATCGTTGATGCCAAAGGGCAGGTGGACTTTCATAGCAGCACCGCCGGGCCTGCCAATTTTACCGTCGAGGATCGCGAGTACTTTCGCCGCCTCAAATCCGACAGCCAGGATCGGCTGTATATCTCGAAGCCCATTCTCAGCCGGGTGAGCAACGAGCGGATCGTCGTGTTTGTCCGTCGATTCAATTATCCGGGCGGCGATTTTCGCGGAATCGTGGTCATTCCGCTTGGAATCAGCCACTTCAACCGCATGCTGAGCAAATATGATCTTGGCGTTAACGGAACGGCGGCCTTGTATTTTGGCGATTTCGACCCGCTCACGCGGATTGTGCGGTCTGTCGACGGTGACGTCAGCGCTCGGCTTGATCCGCCAAATCATGCGGCCATCGGCGAGACCGTGAGGCGATTGGGGCAGGCCGGAACGTATCAAGCGCCTTCCTTGTTTGACGGAATTGACCGGATCAGCAGTTACCGTCAATTGAATGACATCGATCTGTATGTTGTCGCGGGGGTTTCTTCCAACGAGTTCCTGGAGGAGTGGCGCGCGTTTGCATACAAGCTGTGGTTCGTCGTCGGCGTCTTCCTGTTGGCGATGAATGGCCTCGTCTATTTCCTGGCCGTGCTATGGCTGCGACAGCAGCGGCATGCCGAGCGCCTGGTTGCGAGCCTGAAGGATCTGGAGCAAAGAGATCATGCGCTTCTGGCGGCGCAGGAGGCCGGCAATCTGGGCACGTATACGATCGATCTCTCGGATGGCTCGTGGATCGGGTCAGACAAGCTGCATGAGATTTTCGCGATCGACAGGTCGTATCCCCATACGCTCGAAGGATGGTCCGCTCGTATTCACCCGGATGACCGCCCCGGGATTGATCACCATTTCTATGAGGAGGTGATCAAGGGCGGCGCGAAATTTGATCACGAATACAGAATTGTCATTTCAACCTCGGAACCGGTACGCTGGGTCCATGGGCTTGGCGTCATTAAACTCGACGCAAACGGGCAACCGGCTTCGATAAGCGGCACGATTACGGACATCACCGTCCGCAAGAACGCCGAAGAGCGCCTCAAGCTTGCTCAGGAGGTTTTCCTCAGTGCGACCGAGGGTATCCTGGTCACCGACAAAAACGGAATCATCCTCGAGACCAATCCGGCATTTACCGAAATAACCGGATATGCCAATGAAGAGGCGAAGGGGAATGCCCCGATAATTCTTCATCCACGCAATCAGGATATGGCTGACTACGATCTCGTCTGGCAATCCGTTCAGGAAAAGGGGCGTTGGGAAGGCGACGTGATCAACCAGCGCAAGGATGGGAGCCTCTACACTCTTCATGCCCGCATTTTTGCAATCTACGACTCGACCGGCGCTGTGTCGCGATATTGTGGGGTCATATCCGACATTACTACCCTGAAGGAAACCCAGGAGCGTCTCAAGTTTGTGGCTCTTCACGATGAACTGACGGGCCTGGCAAACCGTACGCTGCTTACGGATCGCATGTTCCGCGCGCTATCCGACGCCAAGCATCGTGATGCCGAATTGCTCGCGGTATGTCATCTGGACATAGACCGTTTCGCGGATATCAATGACGCCTGGGGAGCCGAGGTTGGCGACCGCTTGTTGATCGAGGTGGCACGTCGCCTGACGTTCAGCCTGCGAACCGGCGATACGGTTGCACGTTTGGGTGGCGATGAGTTTGTGGTGGTTCTCAGCGGATTGAAAACCGAAGCCAGCGTCAAGTCAGCGATTTCGCGGATGATCCATAACGCAACCAGGCGTCTCCAGATAGGGGAGGCGGAGATTGCATTGACGATAAGCGCCGGCGTAACGATTTATCCCTACGACCCGGCCAACGAGCCGGATGTCCTGATACGACATGCGGATCAGGCGCTGTATGAAGCGAAGCGGGGCGGCAAGAATGCCATGCGCTTTTTCGATCCGGGCGTCGAAGAGCGCCTGCGCGCTAACCAGGAGATCCACGATTGTCTTCTGGAAGCGCTTGTCCGGGACGAGCTCTGCGTCCACTTTCAGCCCAAGGTCAATCTCAGGACCGGAGAAATATCGGGCATGGAAGCGCTGGTTCGATGGAATCATCCGGAGAAAGGGCTTCTTTCGCCCGGCGAATTCCTGCCTGCCATCGAGGCCACGGACCTGACGCTGCCGTTCGGCGAGTGGATCTTGCATCACTCGATACGACAGCGGCAGCGCTGGCTTGCCGCCGGGTTCGACATCCCGATCAGCGTCAACATCTTCAGTCGGCATCTCCAGCGCCCGGATTTCGTCGAACGGCTCGGCATCATCCTCGATGCATATCCCGATTTCAACCCGGAAAGGCTGGAGCTGGAGATTGTTGAAACGACCGCGCTGGAGGATATACAACGCGCTTCGAAATGTATCGAAGGTTGCAAGAAATACGGCGTTCAGTTTGCGCTCGACGATTTCGGAACCGGATTCTCTTCATTGACCTATTTGCGGCAACTGGCGGCGGCGACCGTCAAGATCGACCGCTCTTTCGTCCGGGACATCCTGGATAACAGTGCCGATCACGCGCTCGTGCGGGGAATTATCGGCATGGCGCATTCGATGGGGCGCGGCGTGGTTGCAGAGGGCGTTGAATCGATCGAGCACGGGAATGTCCTGCGGCGTTATGGATGCAACCATGCCCAGGGTTACGGTATCGCCCGTCCCATGCCGGGCGATGCGGTGGTTACGTGGGTCGGAAACTGGAAATGCCCCGTGGATTGGCTGGAAGAGACGACGTCAGTTGAATCGACGCCGTCAGGCTGACGGACAATGACGTCGACTGCGGCGCCTTTGCGCCGACAGCATCGACTCGGCCGTCGCTGGCGGAACCCCGTCAGGAACATCGTCATGCGTACCGGCGTCAGTTTATCGGCAGCACGCCTTTGGCTTTCAGCGCATCCTTGGCGAGCCGGATGCGCATCGGCAGGTCTGCGGCATCACGGGTTACGATATTCAGCGCGAAAAGCCAGGTGTCGCCGGAGGTTTCCACATACCCGACATACCAGCCGACCGAGGGTGTGGTGCGGGTGGCCCAGCCCGTTTTTGCATAAAGCCGATACTGCCCGGTCTCTTCCGTCAGCATGATTTTCTTCAGCGTGTCATAGCTGCTCGTCTTGAACGGCAATTCACGCCCGACGATCCGGCGGAGAAAGGCGACCTGTTGTGCCGCGCTGATCGTCAGGGCGCCATCCAGCCAGAATTCGGTTTCATTGAAGGGCTGGCGCAACTGGCCGTAACGCGATTGCTCGATATAAGCCGGATACTTCCGCGCGCCCACCCGGCGGGCAAGCTGCTGGTAGCACCAGACGCAACTCACCCTGAAAGCGCTTGCCAGCGTCTGGTCGCGGTTCCAGTCGGCAATTTCGTACCGGGTGCCATCCCAATGGAAAACTGCGTCGGCGCCGGCGATCGCCCCCTCCTCAAGCGCGATCAACGTATTGAGCATCTTGAACGTCGACGCGGCGGGGTAGGCCTGGCTTGCCCGGCGATCGTCATGGACGAGGCGCTGACCGGTGCCGACGGATTCGATCACCAGGGTGCCGTCAATGCCGGCGTTGCGGAACAGCGATTCGATCGCCGCGTCTTCGGCGCGCACGAAAAACGAGATGCAGAGACAGCAGGCCAGAAGAATGCGTTTGGGCATGGCGCAAGCAGGTGCGGGCGATTGGGGATGCGGGAATCTTAGAGGGTTCAAAGGCGGCTGTCACCGCTGGCAAGCGGCCGTCGGGATGGGGGCAGGTGGCTGCTACGCTTCGACCCGATTCCGCCCGCGCTCCTTCGCCTGATAAAGCTTTTCGTCGGCCAGCGCCAGCAGGGCTTCGATATTTTCCGGGCTTCCCGAGCCGGCCTGAGCCACCGCCACGCCAAGGCTGACCGTGTACGTCGGCAGGCGCTTGTCACGCTGCTTCGCAATTTCCTTCCGGATCCGTTCCGCGACCTGCTTCGCTTCGGCAAGCCCGGTATCGGGCAGCAGGATCACGAACTCCTCGCCGCCGAAGCGGGACAGTACATCGGGAATGCGCAGCATCTGCCCGGTACGCTGGCAATAATCCTTGATCACCAGATCGCCAACGTGATGGCCGTGGGTGTCATTCACATTCTTGAAGAAGTCGATGTCGGACGTCACGGCCGCGAGCGGTTGGCGCGTGCGCTGGCTGCGCGACCATTCGACCTTGGCCCGCGCGAAGAATGCGCGGCGATTGAGTGCGCCGGTCATCGGGTCGCGGGTCGCCATGAATTCGAGATCGACCCGGAGCCGCTCATTGGCCAGCAGGATAAAGCCGATCGACAGCCCCAGGACGCCCAGCGAGAAAAAACCCAGGTAGAGTTGCTGGATCATCCCCTGGTCGAACAGATCGTCCATCCGGTCGGTAACGGAGGGCAGCGTGGCGATGCGGTAGATTGCGACGAGCAGGCCCAGCACGAAGAAACAGCCCAGGAAACGACTGCCAAATCCTCTGGGTTGGGCCTGCCAGGCCAGGTAGGCTCCGAAGGCCGAGAAGGCGATATGCGCCAGCGACATCAGGAACAATCGTCCCTGGTAATGTTGGCTGCCATAGGTCAGGCCAACGATGACGATAAGCAGCGCGCCGATGATGTCCAGGGCGGGGCGCCAGACGACCGGGCGCCCGCAATAACGCTGCAGGCCGACGATGACCCACTGCTGGCCGAAGAGAAACAGGGCGCTCGACACCACCACCGTCAGCAGGCTCGGCAATATCCCGCGCAGCCCGCTGAGACCGGAAGCGAAGGCAATCAGCCCGACGGCCTTGGCCCAGTCCCTCAGCCCCTTGATCTCCTCGGGGAAGCTTCGCGCCTGAACCCAGAGCACCAGGGCGCAGAGTACGCCGAGCAGATTGGTGACCAACAAATACGTCCGCGGATCGAAGAGTTCCATAGGGGGGGTTCAAGGTGCTGGCGATGACGCCGTTCTATTGCGTTTCGCCGAACGCCGGATTGGTCGGCCGGTGGGAGCGCTTGGGGTAGTTTTATCGGTGGTCGGGGAACTCGTGTTGGCGATCTGGCGGACAATCAACGCCAGCGTCGGCCGAATTGTACGCATTCGGCATCTTGCGGAAAAGCTGTCAGGGGCAGAAACTGCATGCGGTTGGAAAGAGCGGGGTTGGGGGGCTGCTCTCGGCCAGTTGCGGAAATTCATCCTTGCCGGAGAGTGGCCATTCAGATAGCCGATTCACTCTGGAACCTGCCTTAAGCCAAATTCGAGCTACTTGGCCAAAGCTGACATTGAATCTTCTGCTCACCTAAGTCGCATATGTATCCGTAAGCCGTCCTTGTGGCCAGAAGCACTAGATATCCACCATAAATATCAAGATGCAATGATGCACCATTAGTGGTTCATTTATTCTCAGGCGAGTTTGACGTCATTTTTGATCTGTACTATACGTAATTTCCGCATTAATTTGCGGGAATTACGCATGTTGCGTTCCGGACTTATTTGTCACAATGGTCCGTCGCAGGAGGTGGAAAGAATTGTGACTGTCTTTCTCCAACTGCCAGTCCACCTAAATCTGGTGACGTGTTTATAGAACCGAGTTTTGATAAAAAAGCAGGGAGTTTGCGGCTGTTTCTCTAATGAGGAATGAGTATGCGTGTAAATTTGCCGGTCACCGGAGTCGAGAGAAAACTCTCGCCGGGAAAGCCCATTGTGACCAAAACAGACCTCAAGGGTCTGGTCACCTACTGCAATCAATCCTTCCTTGATATTTCGGGATTTACGCGCGATGAAATCATCGGCGCACCCCAGAATATCGTCCGCCATCCGGACGTGCCGCCGGTCGTCTTCGAAGACTTGTGGCGAGTACTGCACGCTGGTCTGCCGTGGCGGGGAACAGTCAAGAACCGGTGCAAGAACGGCGATCATTACTGGGTGGATGCCTTCGTCACCCCGATCACTGAAAATGGTCAAGTCGTCGGTTACATGTCGGTGCGTACCGTACCAGACGCAATGGCAGTCAGCGCCGCTGAAGCGTTGTTCAAGGCGATCAACGCGAAGAAGGAAACATACCGGCCGACGCCAATCAAGCGTACCAAGACGCGGACCAAAATCGTTCTGCTCGCGCTCGCGGTGTTGGGTGCAATGCTGTCGATTCTGGCCGGTGTTTTCACCGGTTGGCCGGGCATTACCCTCGGCGCGATAGCAGCTGTCATCGCGCTGTCCACCGCCGCTTACGCGATTACTCGCCTGATCAATCCCTTGGACCGTATCGCTAAAGCCATCGAGCAAGTCGACGAGGGCAAGGTCGACCGCTCAATCCCGTCGCGACGCGGTGCGACCGAGGAGGTTTCAGCGAAGCTCGAAGCCTTGCGCATTCATCTGCGAGCAATGTTTGCCGATGTTTTGCTTACAGCACACGACGTCGCCGAACAGAGCGACCGTCTTGACGCGCTGATGTGCTCTATACAGGGTGCCGCCGATCTGCAAAGCGAAACCGTCATGAAGATATCTGCGGCGATGCAGCAGATGAGTGTGGCCATTGCTGAAATCTCGCGGAGCACCGAGGAAGCTCTCGGCACGGCGCGTCAGACGCGACTCGTTGCCGATAGTGGCATCGAAACGGTGTCGTCGATTGTCTCCGCCAACAAAGATACGGTCGGCGTCGTCTCGGCGTCGGCAAGCCAGATCAATGAAGTCAATGCCTCGATCAGAAAAATATCGGGAATCTCTCAAATTATTCGCGAGATTGCCGATCAGACCAACCTGCTCGCGCTGAATGCGGCCATTGAAGCGGCCAGGGCCGGGGAACAGGGACGGGGCTTCGCCGTTGTCGCCGACGAGGTCAGAAAACTTGCCGAGCGCACTTCGACCAGTACCGTCGAAATTGCCACGGCGGTTCAGTCCGTCGTTTCCGAGGCGAACCAGGCTGTGACGACGATGGATAAGGCCAAGGAACAGGTTGTCGAAGGAACCCAGCGAATCGAGGAAAGCAGCGAAGGTCTGCATCAAATCCGCGTCGCCAGCGAGCAAGCCGTCGAGGCCAATCAAAATATTACCGACATGCTCAAACAGCAGAGCGCCGCATCGCATGAGATTGCCGAAAATATGGATCAGGTTTCAGTTTCGGCCGAAACGGCGAAGCAGTCAGTCGACGGCGCGTCTGGCGCGACGATCCAGTTGCGGCGTTCGGCGAAAGAGCTACGCAGCTTGCTCAAGCATATGGAGTCGGCGATCCATTGTTGATATGAACAAAATGAAACTGACGTTTTCAGGGCTCGACCAATGGCCCTACAAGCATGGCGTTCAGCTCAAAGTAATCCAGGCGGGAAAACCAACTCAGAACGTGTTCATTGAGAGTTTCAATGGGCGCTTCCGGGATGAGTGACTTAATGACCACTGGTTTGCGGCGCTGGGCGAAGCTCGTATCCTAATTGCCGCTAGGCGTCAGGAGTACAACCAATGGCGACCTCACCGCTTGTTGAGCTATCAACCGCCAGCAGAGTTTGCGGCGAATCACCGGGTAATTACGGCGGCATCACCGATAGAGAAAGAGAATTCTTAGTAGCGCAACACGACGAAATTTTCACATTAGACCGGTACTGAATTGGGGACGGCCTCACTACATGACCAAACTACAACTCCTGCCGAGCCTGATGCGGCACTCTCAGGGGCACAATTCACTACGAATCAGGCTCAAAGTTGCGGTTTGGCTCGGGGTTGTTTCTGTTGCCTGTGTCGTGGCGATAACTTTCATCGTTGCTGTAATACAGTTTGAAAGGGTTCAAGAGCGCGTCGGACAAAATTTGCTGCTCACGACAAGGGCAATGTCTCGTACAGTTAATCAGGAGCTCGAGAACGTAGTGCGTTTCACGCTCGGGCTTGGTGGAGCTCTTGGCCGTGACTTCGGAGAAAAAAATTACCGCCGCGCCCATGACATGGCGTTGCAAGCACAGATTACATCCGGCCTTGTACACCACATTGTCCTCAGCGATGAATCCGGACAGCAGTTGTTCAATACCCTCGTCGATTTCGGTACGGCGTTACCGGTTACCAAGAATCTGAATCGGCTCAAGGAAGTCTTCAGAACCGGGGAACCTCGGATATCCAATCTTAGTATCGGCACCATCTCTGGCCGATACGAGATTTATGTCGATATACCGATAAAGCGTGGCGGCGAGGTTGTCCATGTCCTGACCAGCGTGCTTACCGTTGATCAACTGCGCGGCATTCTCAGTAACCAGCGCCTGCCGGTGGATTGGGTTGCCAACGTCTTCGATGCCAATGGCTCAATCATTGCGCGTACTCGCGAACATGATAAGTTCATTGGAAAAAAAGTGTCTGACCGACTGCAGTCACAAATCCGTCACTCGGAGTCTGGTGTGTTTGAAAACGTTAATCTCGACGGCCAGACAACGATTTCTGCCTACGACCGCGATCCGAGTACCGGTTTCGGAGTCAATATGGGCATTCCCAAACCTTTGGTTATGAAAGAGACACTCGGCTATCTACCCGCTCCTGCCATAGCAATATTAGTCGCAGTTTTGGGTTTGCTGTCCGCTTGGTATTTTTCTCTCCGCCTACGACAGCGCAGTGAAAGCGAGAACCAGCTTCGGCAACTCATCGCCAATGCTCCCGTCGCACTGGCTATGTTCGACCGGGACGGCCAATACATGGCAGTCAGCCGGCGCTGGATGGATGAATTGTCGGCCATGGATATGGAGCCTAACGAACCTGACCAAACAACGGGAGCGCGCTCAAAGATACCTGCATGGTGGAACACAGCACTTGCTCTTGCACTTGAGGGCAGGGGAAGTGGTGCGGAAGAAGATTCAGTTGGTGACAACCGCTGGCTAAGATGGGAAATGCTACCTTGGCAAAGGCCAGATGAAAGAGTCGGTGGCGCTGTCCTCTTTGCCGAGAATATCACTGAACGCAAGAGGCAGGCGATAGCTTTGGAAAAAGCGAACCAGCGTCTTCACGACAACGACCTCGCCTTGGATGCAGTCGGAATCGGCGTTGCCTGGGTGGACGAGCAAACCGGTCGATTCATCTATTCCAATAGCACTATGCAGAAACGCTTGGGTTATTCGGCCGAGGAGATGGCCAATCTCTATACGTGGGATGTCAATCCGTATTACACGAAAGAGATGCTGCGCGGTGATACTGAAGCTATTGACGATCATGGCTTTATTTCCCGTGAGACCTTTCACCGCAGCAGTGATGGTCGCGTTATTCCAGTCGAAGTCTTCGTTTATCGACAGCCCGCAATAGAGGGCGTTCCGGCGCGGCGCATTGTCTTTTCAACCGATATTACTGAGAAGAAGCTTCAAGCCGACGAACTAAGCAAGCACCGTGAGCATCTGGAGCAATTGGTAGAGGAACGCACTTCAGCCTTGACCGAAGCGAAACGACAAGCCGAAGCTGCGAACGTGGCCAAGAGTGCCTTTCTCGCCAACATGAGTCACGAAATCCGCACGCCGTTGAATGCCATAACGGGCCTTAGTCACCTGCTCCGCCGAGGCAATCCTACTCCGCAGCAAATTGACCGATTGACCAAGATTGATGTCGCCGGAAAACACCTCCTTGCACTCATTAATGACATTCTTGATCTCTCGAAAATCGAGGCAGGGAAGTTGTCTTTGGATGAGCAAAACTTCACGCTTGATCAAGTACTCGACCATATTGCATCACTAGTTTCCGCATCAGCCCAATCAAAAGGACTTACTGTCTCCATTGATCCAGACCACGTGCCTCAATGGTTGCGTGGTGACTTGCTACGCCTGCGGCAGTGTCTTCTCAATTTTGCTGGCAATGCTATTAAGTTTACAGAGAAGGGCGGGATAACCTTGAGTGCAGAGCTCTTGGAAGATCACGGCGAACGCTTCAAGGTGCGTTTCTCGGTTAAGGATACGGGCATAGGTATCCCCTTGGATGTAAAAGCCAAATTATTCAACGAGTTTGAGCAAGCTGACAACAGCACAACACGAAAATATGGTGGCACGGGCCTTGGACTTGCCATTACGAACCGTTTGGCCAATTTGATGGAAGGTGAAGTTGGTTGCGAGAGTGTTGAAGGCCAGGGTAGCTGCTTCTGGTTTACGGCCTGGCTTCAACGCGGCCACGGGGCAATGCCGACTAACGAGAGGCCTCCAGCTTCAGCCGAAGAAGACCTGCGAGCCCTACACCAAGGAGCACGGTTATTGCTCGCTGAAGACAACCAGATCAATGTCGAGGTCGCGCTCGAATTGCTCAATGGAGTGGGCTTATGGGTCGATGTTGCGGAGAACGGAAAAGTTGCTATCGAGAAGGCTCGGAGTGGAAAATATGATTTGATCCTGATGGATATGCAGATGCCAGAGATGGGTGGAGTAGAGGCAACTCGCGTCATTCGTGCTTTACCTGACTGGGCATCAAAACCAATTCTTGCCATGACGGCCAATGCCTTCGAGGAGGATCGCGCTGCATGTTTGGCCTCAGGCATGAATGATTTCATTGCTAAGCCCATCAATCCCAACTCGCTGTATGCCACACTATTAAATTGGCTTCGCCACCGTGATTCGCCGGAGCCTGCATCGATTTTACATACAGAATCCATTACACCTTCGCCGACAATGAACGAGATCACCCTAACTCGTTTGGCTGCAACAGTAGGCGTTGACTTAAAGCGTGGTCTTTCGATGGTGCGTAATCGAGAGGAAAAGTATCTGAACCTACTGCAGGCTCAAATCGGCGGGAATTTCGAGTCCGTGAAGTCGCTCAGGAGGTTTATGGCGCATAGGGATTGGCCAAACGCCCTGCTGATCTTGCACACCATAAAAAGCACCACTGGTAATCTTGGCTTGATGGCGATGTGCGGAATCGCCAAACAGTTGGACGATTTGCTACGGTCATCTAGCATAGACATCGGGCGCGCGACATCATTGCTTTCCGAATTCTCTGCGGCCAATGATGAGCTTGCTGAAGTATTTCAAAGCAGGTCAGACGAGCGAAAATAAACCTGTCTGCGGCAGTAACTCTCCTGAGGCTAGTGCTGTAATCAGTTACCGGACATTGAACCACCGAAATGTCGTATGGCTGCAAAGGGTCGGGTCCGGCTTAAGCGAAGATGCAAGAGAGGCCGTTCCGGGGCACTTGTGCCTGAAAGGCGGCTTACCGCCGGTTGCCGCCCGATACCGAGCTACCGTCAACGTCCGGATTGGCCGAGCACTTGCCTGTGAGCCGCCGCATTGAACGTCGGCTGTACTTCGTGAGCTGCCGAATGACCCAACTCCGAATGAAGGGCGGCTTTGGGTCGAATCCGGCCATTGTCTTAACTCATAACCGGCCCCCGACCCGCTTCCTCAATTGAACGCAGCTGCCCGGGGCACTGCAGGCCGAGTCAGCGTGCCGCCCCGGAGTCCTCTGTGGCCGGTAGGTGACTGTTTTTGTGTTGAACATCCTGTTACAAGAAACCTTTCGAGCGTTTAGCACTCTTACGCAACGAGTGCTAAAATGGCTCTGAGTAATCTTAGCAACAACAGGAGGTGTGATTCCAAATGACGCAAGCACTGGCGTTCCCGACGATCTCTGCGGTAGGCAATATCGACGCCTACATTCAGGCAGCGAAACAATTTCCGATTCTGACCGAGGAGGAAGAGTTCCGGCTGGCAACGCGCCTTCGTGAGGAAAACGATCTGGAAGCGGCGCGTCAGCTGGTTCTCTCGCACCTGCGTCTGGTCATCTCGATTGCGCGCGGCTATCTGGGCTATGGCCTGCCGCATGCCGACCTGATCCAGGAAGGCAATATCGGCCTGATGAAGGCAGTCAAGCGCTTCGACCCGTCGCAGGGCGTGCGCCTGGTTTCCTTCGCCATCCACTGGATCAAGGCCGAGATCCACGAATATGTGTTGCGCAACTGGCGCCTCGTCAAGGTCGCGACGACCAAGGCGCAGCGCAAGCTGTTCTTCAATCTCCGCAGCATGAAGGAGGGCAGCGAAGCGCTGACACCGGCGCAGATCGACGCGATCTCCGAACAGCTCAAGGTCAAGCCGGAAGACGTGGCCGAGATGGAGACCCGGCTGAGCGGTCACGATGTGGCGCTCGAACCCGGTAACGATGAGGACGAGGCTTTCGCGCCGATCGCCTACCTGCAGGACAACCGCTCGGAACCGGTCCGCGTTCTGGAGAACCGGGCGGCGGATCATCTGCAAGGCGAAGGCCTGCAGATGGCGCTGGGCGAGCTGGATGAGCGCAGCCGGCGCATCGTCGAGTCGCGTTGGTTGGCCGAGGAGCCGGCAACCTTGCATGAACTCGCTGCGGAATTCGGCGTGTCGGCCGAGCGTATCCGGCAGATCGAGGTCAAGGCGATGCAGAAGATGCGTGCCAGTCTGGCGCCCCTGGTCGCCTGATCCGGCGCTTGACACCGCTGCCAAAACCGTCCGCCATTTGCGGGCGGTTTTTCTTTTCCGAGCGCGATTCCTGAGATAATCGAGGCTTCGCGTCATCGCCCGTTTCACCAGGAAAACCGGTATGTCAAAAACCGTCGAAGAAATTGCCAAGGCTACCGGCTTTTCGATTACCACCGTCCGTTTCGTCATCAACGGGCAGACCGATCGCTACCGCATCAGTGCCAAGACCCGCCAGGCGATCGAGGACTACATCGCCATCCACGGATATTCGATCAACCATGCCGCGCGCAGCCTCAAGCTCGCCCGCACGGAGACGATCGGCTTCGTCGTGCCCGATCTCGCCAACGCCTATTTCGCGCGCCTGATGGCGGCGCTGGAAGCCCGCTGCAACGAACGCAACCTGTTGTTGCTGACGCTCGCTTCGCACGAGAGCCCGGAACTCGAGAACCGCGCGATCACGAGCCTGCTCGAACGCGATGTCGATGGTCTGGCGATCGCCCCCTGTCAGTCGCTTGTCCTGCCGCAACTGCGCAGCAACAAGACGCGCGCGTCGATCGTCGCCTTCGACCGCGGCTACCCTTCCTGGCCGTTTCCCGCCGTCGTCAGCGACAACTACCAGGGCGGGCTGGAAATGGCGCGCCGCATGCTGCAGGAATCCGCCGGCGGCGAATGCTTCTTCCTGTGCGCGCACGCCGATTCGCCGAGTATTCAGGATCGCATCCGCGGCTTCGAGAAGGCCTGTGCCGAGTCTGGCGTCGATGACGTCGCATCGCGAATCTGGACGGATGCCAACGACAGTCCCGACGCCGGCCGGCATCTGATGCGCATCCTCATCGACGAGTTGCGCCGACCGCCGGCTGCCTTCATGTGTTCGTCATTGCTCGTGCTCGAAGGGGCCTTGCTGCAGTTGCGCGAGCAGATGGGCAGCATCGATCCGTCGCTGCTGATCGGCACCTTCGACGATCACGCCATGCTGGATCTCCTGCCCAACCGGATCGTTGCCGTCCGCCAGAACGAGAAGGCCATCGCCGAACGCCTGTTCGAGCGCTTGCTGGCGCCGCGTGATCCGGCCGGCCTGCCGGGCGAAACCGACACGGTTCCCTGCGAAGTCATTTGCCGGAACTTCTGAGCCGCCGCTTTTCCCCGGCCTTTCCAATGGCTGCGGCTAAATCGTAACAGCGTGAGTCGCCATAAGCGTTTGCTGCCAGTAGACATTCGCCTTTGAGGCGTATAGATTGCGGGCTTGGGGACGCGTGAGTCATGGCTTCACAAAGCGCTGTCGCGGCTTGCTCCGGCGTGTCGGGCGTGCGCAGGAAAGTCGATCGGCATGGCGCCGGCAGTGGTGGGGTGATGTGTGTGTGGCCTGGAATCCGCCGGCGCTTTTGCGCAGGGGGGATTGGCTCAAGAACGTCCGGCAGTCTGTTCAATAGCGACAGGGGTCTGTTCTCCCGCGGCGAGATGATGCGGCGGAGACGGATTTTTGGGCTTTGATTAGAAAGGGTGTGCGCATGGAAGAGATGACCGCCGCTGACCAGCCAAAAACGTTTTCGGCGTGGGTCAAGAAGCAGAATGCCGGCCTGTGGTTCGGTCTTGGCTATCTGGCGTTTTCGGTCCTGTTTTTTGTCGTGTCCTTCGATCTCCTGTACAAGTCGCGCCTGATCGGCGCCGGGCCGGGCATGTATCCGCGCTGGCTGACCGGGTTGTCGATTGTCGTGGCGATTGCCTACATCTGGCAGTCCTGCCACGGTCAGGTGTTCCGTGTCGGCGAGTGCTTCCCCGGACGCAAAGAACTCGCCAATGTCGCGACGGTGTTTTTGTCCTGCATGGTCTTCGTGCTGCTGCTCAATCACACCGGTTTCATCATCGCCGGCACGCTGCTGTTGCTGATCATGTTCGTGCCGCACTACAAGCTGTGGCAGGCGGTGCTGCTGTCGATCGGGATTACGCTGGTCTGCTACGGCATCTTCAAGATCTGTTTTTCCGTTCCCCTGCCCTGATCGCCGGAGCGCCGCACTATGGAATCATTGATGGGTTTGTTGTCGGGTTTTGGCGTGGCGATGACATGGCAGAACCTCCTGTATTGCCTGATCGGCGTCACCGTCGGCCAGTTGGTCGGCGTGCTGCCGGGGATCGGCCCGACCACCGCGACGGCGCTGCTGATCCCGCTGACCTACGGCATGTCGCCGGTCTCGGCGATCATCATGCTGTCCGGGATTTATTATGGCGGCATGTACGGCGGCACGATCACCTCGGTGCTGATCAACACGCCGGGCGAGGCCGCGTCGGTGATTACCTGCCTAGATGGGCACGAGATGGCCAAGCAAGGGCGTGCCGGGGTCGCGCTTGGGGTGGCCGCCTTGGGCTCCTTCGTCGGCGGTGTTGCGTCGGTGCTGGGCCTCGCGCTGATCGGTCCGCCGCTCGCTGACTTTGCGCTGCGCTTCGGTCCCTCGGAGATGTTCTCGCTGATGCTCTTCGGCATGACGATGGTGGTTGGCCTGATGGGCAGTTCGATCGTGCGCGGCCTGGTTGCCATGTTCATCGGCCTGATGCTCTCGGTGATCGGCATGGACTCGATCACCGGCACGCTGCGCTTCACCTTCGGGCAGCCCTTCCTGGTCAACGGTCTCGATCTGGTGACGATCGCGATGGGCTTGTTCGGCCTGTCGGAAATTTTCCTCGGCATGGAAAATCTCAATGCCGTTGGCAAGCCCGAGAAGCTCTCAAGCCTGCTGCCCGAGAAGAAGGAAATGAAGACGACGACCAACGCGATCCTGCGCGGGACCGGTCTCGGCTTCTTCATCGGCCTGATTCCGGGAACCAATTCGGCGATTCCGGCGCTGCTGTCGTATTCGATGGAGAAGAAGCTGTCGAAGACGCCGGAGAAATTCGGCAAGGGCGCCATCGAAGGCGTCGCCGGTCCGGAAACCGCGAACAACTCGTATTGCGGCGGCGCGATGATCCCGTTGCTGACGCTGGGCATCCCGAGTTCGCCGACCATCGCCATCCTGCTCGGTGCTTTCGTCATGCACGGGCTGACGCCGGGACCGATCCTGTTCACGCAGAATCCGACCTTTGTCTGGGGCGTGATCGCCAGCATGTTCATCGGCAATGCCATGCTGCTGCTCATGAATCTGCCGCTGGCCGGCTGGTGGGCGCGGATCGCGCTGGTACCGGCCAGGCTGCTCTATCCCATTGTGCTAATCATCTCGATCATCGGCGCCTACACCGTTTCCAACGATCTGTGGGATGTTGGCGTCATGCTGGTGTTCGGTGTGCTCGGCTACATCATGAAGAAGATCGACATCCCGATGGCGCCGATCGTGCTCACTTATGTGCTGGGCACGATGATGGAGAAGGCCTTGCTGCAGTCGGTCAAGATTAACGGCGGCAGCCTGATCGGCCTCGTGGAAAGCCCGATCTCGCTGGTCATGCTGATCCTTGCCGCGATCGTGTTCTCCGGTAGCGTCTATGCCGAGATCAAGAACAAGAAGGCGATGATCGCCGGCGAGATCGACTGAAACTCGCCGGGGTTGCGCAGGCAATAAAAAAGCCGACGGCAGCAAGCGCTGCGTCGGCTGTTTTTTGTCGATCGTCTGGCGATCGACGTGCCCGCGAACCGCGTCAGGCGGTTGGTTCGGCGGCGGCCGGCTCCGGCAGGATGCAGACTTCCGGCCATTCGATCATCAGGTCGTTGTCCTTGGCGAAGCCGACGACGAAGTCCCAGAGTTCCGGGTCTTCCTTTTTCAACTCGGCGGCGATGAATACGCCTTTGTCCTTGTCCTTGTGGATGGGCCGGACATACTTCGAGTAGGTCAGGCGTCCGTCCTCGAATTTCGACACGGAACAGCACAGACGCTGATCCCAGTCGCTCGGGCGGAAGACGCGGCCGGAGTTGGTGCGGCCGATGATGACCAGGCACCCGGATTCCAGAATTTCCATAATATCGATCTCAACACGCAATAAGAAACGTCAGAGCGCCCGCTTGCCGGCGCCATCCTCAGGCCATTTTCCCATACGTTCGCACCGGCCGTCCAACGAAAAGCGGGAGACCTGCCCGACCGGGTAGGCGGTTCAGAGCGCCAGCAGTGTTTTCAGCGTTTCGCCCAGTCGCACCATCTGCAGGGTGTTGGTCGCGAAATGAGCGCTGTAGTACTGCGCGGGATCGCGCGTCCGGCTCGTCGCCGTGCGGAAATTGCCGATCGACACCTGATAGTCCTTGGCGCAGATCGGGTAATCGAGCGATTCGGCGAGCGAGGCCGTGGCGAGATAGTCGGAAACGATCCGGGCCTTTTCCGGCGCGTCTTGCCAGTGCTTGCAGAGCCAGACGTACAACTCCGGATGGAAGTTGGCCATGACGCCGCTATAGCCGTGCGCCCCGGCCTGCAGGGAGGTGAGCAGGGTCTGGCCGTTGGCATTGGCGAGGTGGACGCGGCTGCCGCGGATCAACTCAAGCCGCCGCTTGATCGTGTCGATCTGGCAGCAGGTGTCCTTGATGAAGGTGTAACGGCCGCTCGCCGCGCACCAGCGCACGATGTCGTCGGAGAGCAGGCGCTTGTAGGGATGCGGACATTCGTAGATGCCGAGTCCGACCCGGTCGTCGAGCGCGGCGGTGATGCGCTGCAGGCTGTTCAGTACGGTGTCATCGCCCTCGCTGGCCGCCGCCAGCCGGTTGCTGATCAGGATCAGGCTGTCGACGCCGGTTTCGGCCATTTTGCCGAGTTGGTCGATCTGTTGCGACAGGGCGCAGGCGGTGTGGCCGGAGGCAACGACCGGGACGCGCCCATCAACGCGTTCGAGCACGAAGCGGACAAGCTGTAACGATTCAGCTTCCGACAAAAAAAACATCTCGCTCGACTGGCAGTTGGCGAACAGGCCGGAGACGCCGGCGCGCAGATACCATTCGATCAGTTTTTCCAGCGACGCCCAATCGATCTCGCGGTGTTCGTCGAAGGGCGTCAGCATGACGGGCCAGACACCGCAGTATTGGCTAGCAGTTTGCATCGAGACTCATTTCCTGAAAAAACGGGGCGACCCATGCCAAGGCCGCCCCATGGAGAAATTACAGAAGGGCGTAGGCGTCGCCGGCCACGCTGACCCGGATGTTCTGCGTCAGCGCCTGGGCGACGAAGGCGCGCAGCACGTCGGCGAGCTTGTCGTCATCGACATAGGCGACTGTGATGTGATTGCTCTGGTGACCCGCCATCAGGTCGTCGCGGCCGACACCGTCGAGCACGCAGTTGAGCAGCGGCCATTCGTAGGTCGTCGCCTTGCGCCGCCGTTCGAATTCCTCGGCCGGTAGTTCGACCGCCGTGCCGGTGCCGATGTGCATGAAGACCTGCGTGCCTTCGTAGTGCGCCCGCGCCCAGATCAGGCGACCAGCCTTGCCCTGGCCGTGGATCGAGGAGCCGCCCTTGGGGAAGTACATCGCCGGCTGACGATAGCCGGTGGCGCCGGCGATGCCGCCCTTGAGGTGCTCGAAGGGGACCGATCCGGAGATCTCGAAATCCCAGTAGAAGGTGCCCTGATAGTCGCTGCCCCAGCGGATGTCGTGCAGCGTCGTTTCCGACGGCAGTCCGAAGGCGTCGAGCAGGCGCCAGAGCATCGTCTGGGGAATCGCCGTGCCCATGTCGACCTCGTTGATGCAGGGAATCGGCTTGCCGGCGCGAATGATGTTGCCATTTTCGTCGGGGATCGGGAAGCGCGCGGTCGAACCAATCGCGCCTTCGGCGAAGTCGGAGGCGGCGCACGAGTGGGCGAGGCCCTGCTGGTACTGGACGCCGACCGAAGTGAGGCCGAAGCGCTGGGTGAAGCGGGCCATGGCGATCATCATCGCGCACTGTTCGAGCACCTGGTCGCGCGTGAGTTCTTTCGCCGGATCGCTGCCGAAATTGAACTTCATGCCACGCGCTTCATACCACTGCAGGCATTCCTCGCGCAGCGCCTGCGGCACTTTCGCCATTTCGACGAGCAGGGCCGATTGCGACAGGCTTTCCATCGGCATGCCAATGTCAACGAGCGCCTTCTGCGGGAAGACACCGTTGATCATGCCCATGCAGAAGCTGTCGAACAGCCCCATGATTTCCTTGTGGCGCAGGACGAACTCGCCGACCCGGCGACCGGCCTGCCAGGCGTCGGTCTTGGCGGCCGGATGCGTGGTATCGACCGTGTGCAGATAGGAGACGTCGTGGTCGATCTTGCCGGTCTTGAGCCAGGCGCCCAGCCCCTGATAGAAGAAGGCGTCGTCGAAGTCCGCAGACCACAGGCGCGCGTACTGCTTGCCCAGGCTGTTGAGCGTGCCGGCCATGCACAGCATGCCGACGAGACCCGGCCAGGTGCCGTCGAAATTGGCCAGCAGCAGGACCGGTCCGCGATGCTTGGCGAGACTCGGCGCCAGATGGTGCGAGTACTGCCAGGCGGTCAGCAGCACGATGACGGGAGCATCGGGGTCGATGCTCGCGAAGAGGTCGCTGCCTTCGCGTTGGCTGCTGATGAAACCGTGTCCCTTGTCGTTCTTGTAGAGGTGAGCGCGCTTGGCGGCGATGCCGAAACGGTCGGCCAGGGCTTTTTCCAGCTTCGCCTCGAACTTGTTCTGGACCGGCCAGCATTCGACGTTGGCCGATTCACGCAGGTCGGCGTTGGTGACGACCAGCACTTCCTTGGCGCCGGCCGAGATCTGCGGCTTGTTCTCGGGCAGGGTGAGCTTGAGCATGTGAGACATCCTTTCGACAGAGGAGCGGGCGCGGCTCAGTGCCAGGCCTGCATGGCGGAACGGCAACGTTCCATCGTTTCGTAAAGTTGCAGATAGACGGCGTATTTGGCGTCGTGGAAAGCCTTGGTGTCGGGGCGCGCCTTGACGCTGCCGCCGGGACGGACCATCCGGGCCGCCGCGTCAGGCAGGGTCGGAAAAGCGCCGCCGGCGACGGCACCGAGCAGGGCGGCGCCCAGCGTCACGGCGTCTTCCTCGCTGACGAGATGGATCTCGCAGCCGGTCGCGTCGGCGTTTTCACGCAGCCAGTACGGGTTCTTCGTGCCGCCCCCACACATGATGATGCGTTCGATCTTGTGCCCGGCCGCGTTCATGCTTTCGATGATGTGGCGCGTGCCGTAGGCCAGCGCCTGCAGCGTGGCGAGGTACAGGCGTGCGAGCGCGTCCTTGCCGGTTTCGAGCGTGAGTCCGACGACGGCGCCGCGGGCATGCGGGTTGGCGCGCGGCGAGCGGTTGCCGTGGTGGTCGGAGAGCACATGCAGGTCGCGCGCGGGGTAGGCTTCGCGGCGTTCGAGATCCGCCGTCCAGTCGTTGAGTACGGCGTAGAGGTTGCGATTCTCGTCTTTCGCCGTCGCTTCGAGCAGCGGCCAGGCGTCGCTCTGGCGCAGCGTCCAGTCGAGCAGGGCGCCGGCAGCGCTCTGTCCGCCTTCGCCGAGCCACCAGCCGGGCAGCATGGCGCCGTAATACGGTCCCCAGACGCCGGGGACCATCACCGGGTCGGGATTGACGACCATGTGGCAGTTCGAGGTGCCGCCGATGATCGCCAGGCTGCCGAGCGGCGCCGTGCTGACCAGCGCCAGCCCGCCGGCATGCGCGTCGATGATGCCGGTGGCGACGGTGATGCCGGCCGATAGTCCGAGTTCGGCCGCCGCCGCCTGGCTCAGACCGCCGGCGGCCGAACCGAGGGGCAATACCTTCGCCGGTACCTTGCCGAGCAGGTCGTCGAGGCCGACCGCCGCGAGCAGCGTTGCGCTGAAACGGTTCTCGTGCGCGAGATAGTTCCACTTGCAGGTGAGTGTGCACACGCTCGCCGTGTCAGCCGCGGCGAGGCGCCAGGTCAGGTAGTCGGCGAGGTCGAAGAAGCGCCAGGTCCGGGCGTAGCGCTCGGGGAAACGCTGCTTCAGCCACAGCACCTTGGGCAATTCCATTTCGATGCTGACTTCGCCGCCGACGTACGCCAGCGCCGGGTCTTTCGTGGCGTTGATCGCGGCGGTCTGGTCGCCGGCGCGGTGGTCCATCCACATGATGATGTCGCGCTCGGCTTCGCCGCCTTCGGCGACCGACACCGGTGCGCCATTGGCGCCGACGGCGACGAGCGAACAGGTGGCGTCGACGCCGATCGAGACGACTTGCGCCGGATCGATCGCGGCGGTGGCGACGGCCTCGCGCACGGCGGCGACGGTTTGCGCCCAGATGTCGGCCGAGGATTGCTCGACGTGCAGCGGCTTGGCGTGGAACTGCTGGATCGGTCGCACGACAAAGGCCAGGCGATGGCCTTCACGGTCAAAAAGACCGGCGCGCACGCTCGCCGAGCCGACGTCGATTCCGAGATGAACGGGGTTTCCCAAGACACCCTCCATTGTTATAGCTAATTCGAGTTAGCAATATAGTGAATGGCGGCGCTTTTATCAAGCTGCGGACATGAAAAAAGCCTCCGCGAACGGAGGCTTTCGGGGGCTGCGGCGCGCGTGCCCGGCGACGTGCTGGGCGGCGGCGGATCAGAGGCCGAGCAGGCTGCTATGCACCTTCATGACGACCTTGCGGATCATCTTCTTTTCGTTGACGACGACGCAGGGGCGATGCAGTTCCTGCGGCAGGAAGACCAGGAAAGCGCCGGGATTGACGTCGATGAAGGCTTCGGCGGCCGGCGTCGGGAAGAAGGCGAGGTCCTTGTCCTTGAGCTGGTCGTCGGCGATCGGCAGTTCCGGTTGTGGCAGAGCGAAGCCATAGCGCTCGGCGGTCGAGTAGGGCAACTGGATGTCGGCGTATTGCTTGTGCGCTTCGGCGCGGCTTTCGGCCAGCGTGCGCAGTTCGACGTCCTGGACGAGATAGAAGAGCTTGTCGCCTTCGACTTCGTACTTGCCTGGCGCCAATTCCAGCGGGTTCACCTTCTGGATGGCTTCGAGCGCACGCACGACGGCGGCGGGCAGAACGGATTTCTGGTGGGCGACATCGGATACCAGACCGACGATCATGGCGATTCTCCTTTTAAAAAAGGCGATCATACCCGCCTCGCCGGCCAAGGCAAAATGGCCAGACCACTTTTGTGACGCGCTGTCATCGCGTTGTCACAATCGCCGCGTAAGGTGCGCCCTGAACTCACTGACAACCGTTCAAAAGGAGCGCAGCAATGATGAAACACAGAATTCTTTCCGCCCTGGCCCTGGCCGGGTTTGCCGTCGTCGGCGCGCAACCGGTGCTGGCCCAGGTCGTCAAGGTCGATGGTTCGTCGACGGTCTATCCGATCACCGAGGCCGTTGCCGAGGACTTCCAGAAAGCCAAGAAGAACGCGGTCAAGGTGACCGTCGGTATCTCGGGCACAGGCGGTGGCTTCAAGAAGTTCTGCCGCGGCGAGATCGACGTGTCCGACGCGTCGCGCCCGATCCTCAAGGCCGAGATGGAAGCCTGCAAGCAGGCCGGCATCCAGTATTACGAACTGCCGGTGGCGTTCGACGCGATCACCGTCGTCGTCAATCCGAAGAGCTTCCTCAAGGACATCAGCGTCGAGCAGTTGAAGGCGATGTGGGAGCCGGCGGCGCAGGGCAAGGTCAGCAAGTGGAACCAGATCAACCCGGCCTGGCCGGACGCGCCGATCAAGCTCTTCGGGCCGGGCGCCGATTCGGGTACCTTCGATTACTTCACCGAGGCCGTCGTCGGCAAGGCCAAGTCCTCGCGCGGCGACTACACCGCGTCCGAAGATGACAACGTTCTGGTTCAGGGCATCTCGCGCGACGTCAATGCGATCGGCTATTTCGGCTACGCCTACTACGCCGAGAACACCAGCAAGCTGAAGGCGCTGGCGGTGGTCGAGAAGGCCGGCAAAGCCGGTGTCGCCCCGTCGGAAAAGACGGTGCTGGATGGCTCTTACCAGCCGCTGTCGCGCCCGATCTTCATCTATGTCAATGCCAAGTCGTACGAGAAACCCGAAGTGAAGGAATTCGTCGAGTACTACATGAAGGAAGGCGCCAAGTTGTCGAAGGAAGTGAAGTACGTGCCGCTGCCCGCCAAGGCCTACACGGTCAATCTTGAACACATCGCCAAGAAGAAGCTCGGTACGGTGTTCGGCGGCAACGCCGAGGTCGGTGTGACGATCGAAGCGCTGCAGAAGCGCGAGGGTTCGCTCTAAGCGCTCGGGCGCGACGCCGCGACAGCGGTGTCGCGCTTGGGGCGTGCAGCGCCATCCGCTCAATTTTCAGGGTCAATTACGTGAGCCTATCCTTGTCTGATCGCACTCCTCCCGGCGCAATGACGCCCGGTCGGGTGAGCCCGCGTTTGTCGCACAACGCGATGCGCCACTGGAACGAGCGCCTGATCGAAGCCGTCCTGTTCCTGGCCGCCGCGCTCTCTGTGCTGACGACGCTCGGTATCGTCTATATCCTCGTTTCCGAATCGATTCATTTCTTCGCGCGTATTTCGATCGTCGATTTCCTGACCGACACGCAATGGACGCCGCTCTTCGACGACGCCCACTTCGGCATCATGGTGCTGGTGTCCGGTACGCTGGTGTCATCACTCGTCGCCTTGCTCGTGGCGATTCCGGTCGGCACGACGATCGCCATCTACCTCTCCGAATTCGCCGGCAGCCGCGTGCGCGAAATCGCCAAGCCGATCCTCGAACTGCTCGGTGGCATCCCGACGATCGTGTATGGTTATTTCGCCCTGCTCGTCGTCACGCCGATCCTGCAGGTGCTGCTTCCCAATCTGCCCGGCTTCTCGCTGCTTTCGGCCGGCTTCGTCATGGGCATCATGATCGTTCCCTACATCGCCTCACTCTCCGAGGATGCCATGCGCGCCGTGCCGATGAGCCTGCGCGAGGGCGCCTATGCGATGGGCTCGTCGCGGCTCTACACGGCGATCCACGTTGTAATACCAGCGGCATTGTCCGGGCTGGCCGCGTCGTATGTGCTGGCAGTGTCGCGCGCCGTTGGCGAGACGATGATTCTCGCCGTTGCCGCCGGCATGCAGCCGAACCTGACCTGGAACCCGATGGAACCGGCCGCGACGATCACGTCCTACATCGTCCAGGTTGCGCTTGGCGATCTGCCGCACGGATCGATCGGTTATCAGACGATCTTCGCCGCCGGCCTCACGCTGCTGCTGATCACCTTGATGTTCAACATCGTTGGCCAGTGGCTGCGGGCCAAATACAAGGAAAATTATTGATGAAACCGCTGACGACCGAAGAAATCCGCGCCGTCATCGCGCGCGGAAAACTCAAGGATACGCTCTTCAAGGCGCTTGGCATCCTGTGCCTGGCGTTCGGCTTGTTCGTCATCGTCGCGCTGATCCTCGACATGGCGATCAAGGGGTCCGAGCGCTTCACGCTCGATTTCTTCCTCAACTTCGCTTCGCGCCGGGCGGCGCAGGCGGGCATCCTCTCGGCCTGGGTCGGCTCGCTGCTCGTCATGTTCGTCACCGCGCTGGCGGCCGTGCCGCTTGGCGTCGCGGCCGGCGTCTATCTTGAGGAGTACGCGCCGCGCAACTGGATGACGCAGGTGATCGAGATCAACATCGCCAACCTCGCCGCCGTCCCGTCGATCGTCTATGGCCTGCTGGCGCTTGGCATCTTCGTCTATCAGTTCGGCTTCGGCCAGAGCATCCTGTCGGCCGGTCTGACGCTGGCCCTGCTGATCCTGCCGATCATCATTGTCGCGACGCGCGAGGCGATCCGGGCGATTCCGGCAATGATCCGCGAGGGCTCGATGGCGGTCGGTGCAACGCGCTGGCAGACCTGCCGCTATCACATCATTCCCTATGCGATGCCGGGTATCCTGACCGGCGTCATCATCGGCCTCGCCCGTGCCATCGGCGAGACGGCGCCGATCATCACGATCGGCGCGCTGACCTTCATCGCCTTCCTGCCGCCGGCGCCGCTGACGGCATTGCCGGACGGCGGAACGGCGGGGCTGTTCGACTGGGTCATGGCGCCCTTTACGGTGATGCCGATCCAGATTTTCAACTGGACCTCGCGCCCCGATCCGGCTTTCGAGATCAATGCCGCCGCCGCCGGCTTCGTGTTGATGGCGATGGTGCTGGCGATGAATGCGCTGGCGATCTGGCTGCGCTACCGGATGCGCAAGAACATCAAGTGGTAATCAACTCATTGGAGCCCTTTGTGCCGAACACGACGCAAGAACGCCTCAAGGCGGAAGCCCGCGGCCTGAATTTTTTCTACAACGGCGGAATTCAGGCGCTCAAGAACATCAACATGCCGATCTATGACAATCGCGTCACCGCGCTGATCGGCCCGTCGGGCTGTGGCAAGTCCACGTATCTGCGCAGTTTCAACCGCATGCACGACCTTTATCCGGGCAACCGCTACGAAGGCGAAATCCGCTTCTATCCGGACGACACCAACCTGTTGGCGCCGGAGGTCGATCCGATCGAGGTGCGCATGCGCGTCGGCATGGTCTTCCAGAAGCCGAATCCGTTTCCGAAGTCGATTTACGAAAACGTCGCCTACGGCCTGCGCGTGCGCGGCGAGCGCAATCGCCGCATGCTCGACGACAAGGTCGAACATGCACTGCGTGGCGCCGCCCTGTGGGACGAGGTCAAGGACCGCCTGCAGGATCTGGCGTCGAATCTCTCCGGCGGACAGCAGCAGCGCCTGTGCATCGCCCGCGCGCTGGCGACCGATCCGGAACTGCTGCTCTTCGACGAGCCGACCTCGGCGCTCGATCCGATCGCCACCGGCGCGATCGAGGAACTCGTGCATGAGCTGAAAAAGCGTGTCACCATCCTGATCGTGACTCATAACATGCAGCAGGCGGCCCGCGTCTCGGACTATACCGCCTACATGTTTCTCGGCGAGATGATCGAGTTCGGCAAGACCGACGAAATCTTCATCAAGCCGAAGGACCGGCGCACCGAAGACTACATTACCGGCCGGATGGGCTGAGGAGAACACCGCGATGGAAGACATTCTGCATCATCAATCGAGCCAGTTCGACGAGGAACTCGGACGTCTGCGCAGCGACGTGCTGCGCATGGGCGGGCTCGTCGAGAATCAAGTGGCGACGGCGATCGAGGCCTATGGCGCCTGCGATCCGCGCGCTATCGAAGAGACGATCGCGCGCGATCAGGACATCAACGCGCTGGAAAAGCAGATCGACGACGAGAGCACGCAACTGATCGCGCGGCGCCAGCCGACGGCGGTCGATCTGCGCCTCGTCTTCGGCATCATCAAGATCGTCACCGATCTTGAACGCATCGGTGACGAGGCTAAGAAGATCGCCAAGGGCGTGCGCCGGATCTGCGCCGCCGGCAGTCAGCCGACCCAGTTTGCGCCGGCCATCCTGCATCTCGCCGAAACCGTTCTGGTGATGGTGCGCGAGTCGCTCGACGCCTTCGCCCGTCTTGATTCCGGTCTTGCGCAGAAAGTCATCGTCGATGACAATGGCGTTGATGCGGAATTCAAGTCGATCGTTCGCCAATTGATTACTCACATGACGGAAGCGCCCGATACCATCAGCATGGTAATGGACGTCATCTGGATCGCCCGCTCGGTCGAGCGCATCGGCGATCATGCCAAGAACGTCGGGGAGCACGTAATTTTCATCGTCGAAGGGCAGGACGTGCGCCATCGGCGATTGTCAGCCAACGGAGGTGCTGTGTGACGACGTCTGTCCTGGTCGTCGAGGATGAGCCGGCGATTCTCGAACTTGTCGCAATCAACCTGCGCCATGCCGGTTTTCAGGTGATTCGCGCCACCAGCGCTGAGGAAGCGGATGCCGTCATCCGCAACGAATTACCCGATCTGCTGGTGCTCGACTGGATGCTGCCCGGACAGTCCGGGGTCAGTTTTGCGCAGAAGCTGCGGGGCGACGAGCGCACGCGCGAACTGCCGATCATCATGCTGACCGCCCGCGTGCATGAGGAAGACAAGATTCAGGGACTCGAAGCCGGCGCCGACGACTATGTCACCAAGCCCTTCTCGCCCAAGGAACTCGTCGCGCGTGTCCGCGCGCTCCTGCGCCGCCGTGCGCCGCACCTCGCCGGCGAGGCCGTCGAGGTCGGTTCGCTCAGCCTCAATCCGGCGACGCACCGCGTCCTCGCCGGCGGCCAGCCGGTCGAACTCGGACCGACCGAATTCCGCCTGCTCTTTTTCTTCATGACCCACCCCGAGCGCGTCTATAGCCGTGCCCAGTTGCTGGACGAGGTCTGGGGCGATCACGTCTTCATCGAGGAACGCACCGTCGACGTTCATATTCGACGCCTGCGCGCGGCGCTCGAACCGTCCGGACATCACGAGCGCGTCGAAACGGTACGCGGCACCGGCTATCGCTTTAGCGGAGCCTGAGCGCCTTGCGACAGGAACTTGTCCGGACGCTGCTGCTGACGACGCTGGCGGGCTGTGTCGCCCTGCTCGCCGCGCTGGTGTTTTCGGCGACCGTCGGCTGGCTGGTTTTCTGCGCCGGGCTGATGCTGCAGATGCTTGCGCATTTCCGCAACTTCGCCCTGCTCGACCGCTGGTCGCGCGCGCCGGAAGTCGATATCGCGCTGGAAGGGCGCGGTGCCTGGGACGGCGTCTTCGGCCGTCTTTATCGCCACGAGAAAGACCTGCGCGCCTTGGTCGAACGGCGCAATCGCCGCATCGACATGCTGCTGGCGGCGATCCAGGCGCTTAATGACGGTGTCGTGCTGCTCGATCGCAATGACGAGATCGTTTTCTGCAATGCGACCTCCGAAGCGCTGCTCGGATTGCGCGCCCGGACCGACATCGGTCAGTCGGTCGCCAATATCGTCCGCCAGCCCGAATTCGTCGCCTATCTGGCAGCGCGCGACCTGAGTCGTCCGTTGACCTTGCGCTCGGAGCGCAATCCCGGACAGGTGCTGTCGATCCAGCTGATTTCCTATGCCGACCAGCGCACGCTGATGCAGATCAAGGACGTCACGCAGACCGATCGCCTCGACCGCATGCGGCGTGATTTCGTTGCTAACGTCTCGCATGAATTACGCACGCCGCTGACCGTCCTGTCCGGCTTCCTCGAAACCTTGCGCGAGATCGAACTGACGCCCGACGAGCAGCAACACTATCTCGCCCTGATGTCGGAGCAGTCCGCACGCATGCTCTCGGTCGTTCAGGATCTTTTGACATTGTCATCGATCGAGGCGGCGCCGCCACCCGAAGACGGGCTGATCGACATGGCGCGGATACTCGACAAGCTGCGGCGCGATGCCGAGTCGCTGTCGGCCGGGCGTCACCGCATTGTCGTCGATGCCGACGATGCTTGTGATCTCGTCGGTGGCGAGCACGAACTCGTCAGCGCCTTCTCCAATCTGGTGTCGAACGCCATTCGCTACACCCCGGCCGGCGGCACGGTGACGATCCGCTGGCATGCGAATGCGCAGGGCGGCGTCTTCGCCGTCGAGGACACTGGCATCGGCATCGAGGCGCAGCATATTCCGCGGCTGACCGAGCGTTTCTATCGCGTCGATCGCGGGCGTTCGCGCGAGGCCGGCGGTACCGGACTCGGACTGGCGATCGTCAAGCATTCACTCAACCGTCATCAGGCCTTGCTCGATATCAGCAGCACGCCAGGCGTCGGCAGCCGTTTCGCGGCGCGTTTTCCCGGCATCCGCGTCGTCACTCACTGAGCGCGCGCAGTTGGCGCGCCCCATGGCGTGTGCGCGAACCAGTCGGTCAGGAAGGCCGTCATCGCCTGCACCTTGGCCGAGAGGTGGCGCCGGGTCGGATAGACAACCTGAATCGGCAGTGTGCGCAAGTGCCAGTCGGGCAGGACGCGCTGCAGCGCCCCTCGGTCGATCAGCGGTTGCAGGATGAAGCAGGGCGCGAACACGATGCCGGCATCTGCGACCGCCATTTCCGTCAGCAGCATGCCGTTGTTTGAATGGAACGGACCCGTGTAGCGCACGCTGGCGACGCTGCCGTCGGCCTGCGAGAACTCGGCCTGATTGCCGCCGGCCGCATAGTGATAAGTGAGACAGACATGCCGGGCGAGATCGCCGGGATGCTGCGGCAGGCCGACGCGTGCCAGATAAGCCGGCGAGGCGGCAGCGAGCACCACGGTTTCGGCAACGCGGCGGGCAACGAGATTGTCGCTGCCGACGCGGCCGACGCGGATCGCCATGTCGAGACCTTCTTCGGCAAAGTCGGCGACGTTGTCGGAAAGCACCAGATCGAGCGTCACCTCGGGAAAGCGGCGCGAGAAGGCGACGAAGGCCGGTGCCAGCCGTAGCGTCGCCAAGGCGATCGGCGCGGTCAGGCGCAGGCGTCCGCGCGGCCGCTGCGCCTGTCCCGAGACGCTGGCCTCGGTTTCCTCGAGGTCGGCGAGCAATTGCGTGCTGCGTTCGAAATAGGCATAGCCTTCGTCGGTCGGTCGCATCCGCCGCGTCGTGCGGTTGAGCAGGCGCACGCCGAGCAGCGTCTCGAGTTGAGCCACATGCCGCGATACCGCCGTTGTTGATAGGCCCAGCTGGTTGGCAGCCGCGGCGAAACTGCCGGCTTCGATGACCGCGCAGAAGACCCGCATCGCTTCGAATCGATCCATCTGATTATCCCGAATTTCGCAACAGAGATTCAATCTTACGCCTGTTTATCCCGGCTATCGTGTTCTGTACAGTTCAACCCATGCGCCGGGCCACCTTGGTCTGGACCGAATTCACCGAATTTCTTCAGGAGACTGTCATGACTGCGATCACCGCCACCCTTACCCCCTCGAATGCCGCGAGCGCCTCGGTCGCCCGTCCGGAAGCGACGACGCGTGCCGCCGACTATGGCATCGCGCTGTTGCGCATCGCCTTGTCGGCGATGTTCCTCTCGCACGGCCTGCTCAAGTTGCTCGTCTTCACCCTGCCGGGCACGGCGGGATTCTTCGCGTCGGTCGGTTTTCCGGCCTGGACCGCCTACATCGTCGTGCCGGCCGAGATCCTCGCCGGCGTCGCCCTGCTCGTCGGTTTCAAGACGCGCTGGGTTGCGCTCGCCACCTTGCCGCTCCTGATCGGCGCCCTTTCCGTGCATCTCGGGAACGGATGGCTTTTCAGCGCGCCTAAAGGAGGCTGGGAATACCCGCTCTATCTCGTCGTGCTGGCCGCAGCCCAGTCCTTGCTCGGCAGCGGCGCCTTCGCGCTCGACAACGTTCGCCGCACGACCGTCTGAGCTTCTCTTGTTGCGCTTTCCACACGAAAGGAAATGTCATGAAACTGTACTTTTCGCCGATGGCCTGCTCGCTTTCTCCGCATATCGCCTTGCGCGAGGCCGGTCTTGATGTCGAACTCGTTCGCGTCGATCTCAAATCGCATACGCTGGCGACGGACGGCAGCGACTTCGCCGGCATCAATCCCAAGGGCTATGTGCCCGTGCTCGAACTCGACGACGGCACCCGCCTGACCGAGGGGCCGGCGATCGTGCAGTACATCGCCGACCTCAAGCCGGCGGCCGGCCTTGCGCCGCAAAACGGGACGCTTCCGCGCTATCGCCTGCAGGAATGGCTGACCTTCATCAACTCCGAAATCCACAAGGGCTTCGGTCCGCTCTTCCGGCCGACGACGCCGGACGACGTCAAGGCGGCGGCGCGCGAGACCCTGGCGAAACGCCTCGATTTCGTCGCGGCGCAACTCAAGGATCACGATTACCTGCTCGGTGATCGCTTCAGCGTTGCCGACGGGTATCTGTTCACGGTGCTCAACTGGGGGCAATGGACCGGTGTCGATATTGCCCGCTGGCCGGCCTTGCAGGCCTTCCAGCAGCGTATCGGCAGTCGTCCTGCGGTACAGGCGGCGCTGGCTGCCGAAGCCGCTACCTGAGTCTTGTCATCGGCGGAGGCGTCGTCGCGCGATGCCCCGCCACTTATGAGTCGTTTGTCATGGAAAAACAGCCCGTCCTCTTCCTGTCGCACGGATCCCCGATGTCCGCCCTCGGCGGTGACGACCTCGCCGGTGTCTGGTCGGCGCTCGCGTCACGCCTGGTGAAACCGGCGGCCATTCTGGCGGTGTCCGCCCACTGGACGACGCGGCTGCCTATGGTCTCGGGGGCGGCGCGTCCGGAAACCATCCACGATTTCGGCGGCTTCCCGGCCGAACTCTACCGCTTGCGTTATCCGGCCCCCGGAGATCCGGCGTTGGCGCAGCGCCTGAAGCAGCGCCTGTCCGATGCCGGCATTGCCGCCGGCATCGATGCCGGTCGCGGTCTCGACCACGGCGCCTGGGTGCCGCTGCGCGCCCTCTTTCCTGCTGCCGATGTGCCGGTGGTGTCGGTGTCGGTCCAGCCGGAACGCTGTGCGCGTCATCATCTCGCGCTGGGTGCGGCGCTGGCGCCGCTGCGCGACGAGAATGTGCTGATCGTCGCTTCCGGTCACATGACGCATAACCTGGGTGAATACATGCGGAGCAACGGCGAGGGGCCGTCGCCGGACTCGCTCGCCTTCCGCGACCATGTCCATGCCAGAATCATGGGCGGTGACATCGAGTCGCTGCTCGACTGGCCGCATACCGCACCGGGCGCGTTGGCGGCGCATCCGACGCCGGAGCATTTTCTGCCGCTGTTCGTGGCGCTCGGCGCGCTGGCGCCAGGCGACCGCAGCGAGTGGTTGGGCGGCGGCTGGATCGGCGGAAAACTGGCCGCCGACAATTACCGTTTCGCCAGCGAATCCGCCTAGGGAAAGTATCTTCAGCCTTCGCGGGCGAAGCGCAGCAGTCCTTCGAGGATCAGGTTTTCGGTCGGGCGGCAGGGAATGCGCAGTTGCGGCACGATGGCGGCTGCGGCGCCGCCGGTGATCAGGCAGAGCGCGTCGGGATGTCCGGCCACGTGCGAGAACATGCGCTCGATGGCGCCGGTCTGGGCAAACAGGCATCCGCTGACGATGGCATCGACGGTGCTGCGCGGATGGTCGCTGCAGACACCTTCCGCGAACGGCAGTTGCGCCGTGTTGCGTGCCAATGACGACCGCATGAGGTCGATGCCGGGGAGGATGAGGCCGCCGCGGAAAACGCCATCGGCATCGAGATGATCGACGGTTGTGGCGGTGCCGGCGCAGACGACGATGCAGTCCGATGCATGTTGCGCGCGGGCGCCGATCAGCGCTGCCCAGCGGTCGGCGCCGAGCTTTTCGGGAACTTCGTAGCTGCTGCGCACGCCGCAGGCTTCGCGGCTGGAACGCAGCCAGCGCAACTGGTGGCGTCCGGCGAGCGCCTGCGTCACGGCGGCTTCGACGCCTTCTCCGGCGACGTTGCTGGCGACGACCTGAGTGCCGGTCGGCCACTGTGCCGCGAGTTCGGACAACTGCGCGGCGTCCGGGGTTGGCAGCGCGCAGCGGGCAGTCCAGTCGTTGCCGTCATGGACACCGACCTTGACGCGCGTGTTACCGATATCGATGGCGACGATCATGATGCGGGCCTCAGGCTGACGTCGCCCGACAGGCAGCGTTCGATGCGACCGTCGCCGTCGACGAGCAGCGCGCCGTCGCTGTCGGCGCCGCAACAGCGTCCTTCGAGAATGGTGACGCCGTCGCGCAACACGCGCACCTTCCGGTCCTGCCAGGCGTGGCAGGCTTGCCAGGCGTCGCGCACGGCGGCAAAGCCTTCGGCGGCAAAGACGTCGAACACGGCGGCGAGTTCGGTGAGCAGCGCGGCGAGAAGCCGATGACGATCGGGTAACGGCGTCACCATGCCGGCGAGCGCGGCGACCGGCATCATCATCGGCGCGGCGACCGGGTCGAGTTCGGGCAGTTTGAGGTTGAGGCCGATGCCGACGACGGCCCGCGTCGTTTCGTCGTCACCGCTCAATTCGACGAGGATGCCGCCAAGCTTGGCGTCGCGGAAGAGGATGTCATTGGGCCACTTGAGTGTGGCGCCGGCGGCGCCGCAACTGTCGAGCGCCCGCACGACGGCGAGGCCGACGCCGAGCGAGAGGCCGGCCATGTCGGCGAGGCCGCGGTCGAAGTCCCAAAGCAACGAGAAGGTCAGGCTGGCGTCGGGCGCGGCCGCCCATTGCCGTCCACGGCTACCCCGGCCGGCGGTCTGGTGATCACAGACGATGACGCAGCCCGAGGGGGCGCCCTGGGCGCTGCGTTCGAGCAGGAGCGTGCTGGTCGACGCGCAGGCATCGATGGCGGTGATCGCAAATCGTGTCTGGGCGGCGCCGAGGGCGGCCTGCAGGCGTTCGGGATCGATCAGTCGGGAGGGGCCAAAAGCACTCAAGAGGACGGTTCCGGATTCGGGAGTCCGCCATTATCCCCGATTATCCGCCGGCGCGCTCCGTGTCGTCGGCGCGGCCGCCGTCCATGCCGAGTTCCTGGATCTTGCGCGTGATCGTGTTGCGTCCGATGCCGAGTGCAACAGCCGCTTCGATACGACGTCCGCCCGTGTGCGCCAGCGCCCGCGAAATCAGGATGCGCTCGAAAGCGTCGGTCAGCTTCTCGTGGACCTGGCCTTCGCTGGCCGCGAGCATGCGATCGACCTCGCCGGCCAGGCCGCTCTGCCAATCGCCGCCACTGCCGGCCGTTGCCGGGGCATCGCGCATCTCGGGTGGCAGGTCGGCGACATCGACGGTCTGTCCTGGCGCCATCACCGTCAGCCAGTGACAGAGGTTTTCAAGTTGCCGGACGTTGCCCGGGAAGTCGAGGTTCGAGAGGAAACGCAGCGCGGCATCGGAAAAGCGCTTGCCTTCGACGCCGAGCTCCTGCGCGCTGCGCTGCAGGAAATGGCGGGCCAGGATCGGGATGTCCTCGCGCCGTTCGCGCAGACTGGGCAGGCGCACGCGGATGACGTTGAGCCGGTGGAAGAGGTCTTCGCGGAAGAGGCCGTCCTTGACGCGCGTTTCGAGGTTCTGGTGCGTGGCAGCGATGATGCGGACGTTGGCCTTGATCGGCGAGTGGCCGCCGACGCGATAGAAATTGCCGTCGGAGAGGACGCGCAGCAAACGTGTCTGCAAATCGGCCGGCATGTCGCCGATTTCGTCGAGGAAGAGGGTGCCGCCTTCGGCCTGTTCGAAGCGGCCGCGGCGCTGGGCAGCGGCGCCGGTGAAGGCGCCGCGTTCGTGGCCGAACAGTTCGGATTCGAGCAGGTCCTTTGGAATGGCGGCGGTGTTGATGGCGATGAAGGGCTTGTCGCTGCGCGGGCTGTGACGGTGCACGGCACGGGCGACGAGCTCCTTGCCGGTGCCGGATTCGCCGGTGACCATCACCGTTGCGCTGGACTGGCTGAGGCGGCCGATGGCGCGGAAGACTTCCTGCATCGCCGGCGCCTGTCCGAGAATTTCCGGGAGCTGGCTGACTTCATTCTGCGCACCGCCTTGGTGCGCGCTCTCGTCGATGGCGCGCCGGATGAGTTCAATCGCCTGGTCGACGTCGAAGGGTTTCGGCAGGTATTCAAAGGCGCCGCCCTGGAATGCGGCGACGGCGCTGTCGAGGTCGGAGTAGGCGGTCATGATGATGACCGGGACCGAACTGAACTTGGCCTTGAAGCGTTTGAGCAGATCAAGCCCGCTCTCGCCCGGCATGCGGATGTCGGAGACGAGCACCTGCGGCGGCTCGGCGCCGTGGTCGAGTTGCGAGAGGACCTCGCTGGCCGAGGCGAAACTCTTGAACGGGACTTGTTCGCGCGTCAGCGTCTTCTCGATGACCCAGCGAATTGACTTGTCGTCGTCGACGATCCAGACCGGCTTCATGTGTTTTCCAGACTTCATGATTCGTATGCCAAGCCTATAGCAAATTGCTTGCCATCACGGCGATCCGAGCGGCAGGCGGATGGTGAAGCAGGTGTAGCCGGGACGGCTTTCGCACTCGATCGTGCCCTGGTGCTGCTGAACGAAACTTTGCGCGAGCGTGAGGCCCAGCCCGCTGCCGCCTTCACGGCCGGAAACCAGCGGGTAGAACATGCGTTCGCGAATGTCATCGGGAATGCCGGGGCCGTTGTCGACGACCTGGAGTTCGAGCGCGAGGCGATGGCGCTTCTTGGCCAGCGTCACCTGGCGGGCGACGCGGGTGCGCAGGATCAGTTGGCCTCCCGGCCGCATTGCGCCGTCTTCCTGCGGGTGCGGTTGCCCCTGGATGGCCTGCGCGGCGTTGCGGGCGATGTTGAGCACCGCCTGGATCAGTTGCTCGCGGTCGCCGATCAGGTCGGGCAGACTGGTGTCGTAGTCGCGTACGAGCCGCAGCGTCGTCGGGAATTCGGCCTTGAGCAGGCTGCGCACGCGTTCGAGGATTTCGTGGATGTTGACCGGCGCCGGCTGCATCGGGCGATGCGGCGACAGCAGGCGTTTCATCAGGTCCTGCAGGCGGTCGGCTTCCTTGATGATGACTTGCGTATATTCGCGCAGGCCGGGGTTGTTGAGTTCGTGCTCGAGGAGTTGCGCGGCGCCGCGAATGCCGCCGAGCGGATTCTTGATTTCATGGGCGAGATTGCGGATCAACTCGCGGTTGGCAATCTGCTGCTCGATCAGCCGTTCCTCGCGCGTCGCCTTGAGTTGCTGGTCGATCGGCCACAGCTCGACGAGCAGCCCGGCTTCCGGCAACTCGGTTGGGTTGACCGTGCAGTTGAGGTGCAAAGTGACATCGTCATTGCGTCGCAATTCGACGTTCTGGCCGGTGTAACCCCAGCCATGGGCACTGGCATTTTCGAGGGCTTCATGCAGCACCGGCGAACAGGTGGCGATGGTGTCGAGCGCTTCGCCGAGCACCGCCTTGCGGCTGACCGCGAGCAGGTTTTCGGCGGCAGCATTGATGTAGCGAACCCGAAAGGCGGCGTCGAGCAGCACGACCGACGACGAGAGCAAGTCGAGTCCGGCAAAGGGATTGGGGGCAGGCTCGGACATCGTGCTTTTCTCTCCGGAATCAGCGTAGTCGCGACAGTTCGGCGCGGATCGCTTCGATGTTGCGTTCGTGCAGGGCGATCCGATCCTTGAACGGCTGCAGGCGGTCGATGACTTTCTGGTAGTTGCGTTCGTTGCCGTAGCGCACGGCTTCCTGATCGGCAAGATCCTTTTTTGCCTGGTCGAGGTTTTTCTGCTCGGCATCCAATTCGCCTTCGAGGATGCGCTTACGGTCGCTGTCGCGTGCGCGCTGCGCGCTTTCGTCGACTTTCGGGAAGTTCTGCGGTGTCGGTGCGCGCGCGGCAGGCTTGGCCGGCGAGCTGGAGGCGGCAGGTGGGGCTGCCGGTGTGTCGAAACTGAGCCGCTTGCAGCGCTTGTCGCCCATGTTCGAATAGGTGACATGGCCCTCGCTGCTGACACACTTGTAGATGTCAGCGTGCGCCGGCGTGACAGCGAAGAAAAGTGTCGAGGCCGCGAGCAGCAATCTTGTCATTGTCATTGGTCCATCCAGATGGATTCGCGCGTGCGAATCAGGCAGTTTATTGGATGGTTCCTTGAAATACAACGTCACTTCAGTGGGGTCCGGGCGATAAAAAAGGACGGGAAAGCCCCGTCCTTTTTCCTGGGATCATCCAGCGATCAGCAGCTGTAGTACAGCTCGAACTCGACCGGGTGGGTCGTCATGCGGATCTTGTTGACTTCTTCCATCTTGAGGTCGATGTAAGCGTCGATCCATTCGTTCGAGAAGACACCGCCCTTGGTCAGGAATTCGCGATCCTTGTTGAGCGCGCCCAGGGCCTCTTCGAGGCTGGCACACACGGTCGGGATTTGCGAATCTTCTTCCGGCGGCAGGTCGTACAGGTTCTTGCTGGCCGGCTCGCCCGGGTGGATCTTGTTCTGGATGCCGTCCAGGCCCGCCATCATCAGGGCCGAGAAGCACAGGTACGGGTTGGCGATCGGATCCGGGAAACGGGTTTCGATGCGGCGAGCCTTGTCCGAAGCGACGTGCGGGATGCGGATCGAGGCCGAACGGTTCTTCGCTGAGTAGGCCAGCTTGACCGGGGCTTCGTAGTGCGGGACCAAGCGCTTGTAGGAGTTCGTGCCCGGGTTGGTGATCGCGTTCAGCGCCTTGGCGTGCTTGATGATGCCGCCGATGTAGAACAGGGCGAGTTCCGACAGGCCGGCGTAGCCGTTGCCCGCGAACAGGTTCTTGCCGTCCTTCCAGATCGACTGGTGCACGTGCATGCCCGAGCCGTTGTCGCCGACGATGGGCTTCGGCATGAAGGTGGCGGTCTTGCCGTACTGGTGTGCGGTGTTATGCACGACGTACTTGAGCGTCTGCGTCCAGTCGGCGCGACGGACCAGCGTGTTGAAGAGCGTACCGATTTCGCACTGGCCGGCGTTGGCCACTTCGTGGTGATGCACTTCGACCGGGATGCCGAGCGACTCAAGCGTCAGCACCATGGCCGAACGGATGTCGTGCAGGCTGTCGACCGGAGCAACCGGGAAGTAGCCGCCCTTGATGCCCGGACGGTGACCCGAGAAACCGTTGCCTTCGTTGCGCTCGCCGGCGCCCCAGGCGGCTTCGGCCGAATGGATCTTGAGGTTGCAGCCCGACATGTCGACCGACCACTCGACGCCGTCGAACACGAAGAATTCGGGTTCCGGGCCGAAGTAGGCGGTGTCGCCGATGCCGGAGGACTTGAGGTAGGCTTCGGCGCGCTTGGCGATCGAGCGCGGGTCGCGGTCGTAGCCGCGGCCGTCGGTCGGATCGACGACGTCGCAGGTGATGACCACCGTCGTTTCGTCATAGAACGGATCGATGTAGGCCGTGGCGGGATCCGGCATCAGCAGCATGTCGGAGGCTTGAATGCCCTTCCAGCCGGCGATCGAAGAGCCGTCAAAAGCGTGGCCGCTCTCGAACTTGTCTTCGTCGAACGCACTGACCGGAACGGTAACGTGCTGTTCCTTGCCGCGGGTGTCGGTAAAACGGAAATCGACGAACTTGACGTCGTTTTCCTCAACCATCTTGATTACATCTTGTGGGCTTGCCATTGCAAAGTCTCCTCAGCAGGTACCGGCGAATCCGGCGACGATAGAAATTGGTGATTCGGGTGTTAGCAGAAACCATGCCAAGTTGTTGGCGTGGAGATGTCCATTGTGCCATAAGAGAAAATCCCGATTGCTGCTGTTTTGTCGCCCTGTTGTGGTGCCCCAAACAGGGGCGCGCACCGGAATGGTGCGAATTGAGTCATTTCCGGCGCGTTGCGGTCTAACGGGCAATGTTCTGCTGTCGACCGTTAGCGCCGGCGCAAGCAGGACAACTGATTTATACTTCAGAAACTCACCGCCGATCGTCAACTGTCCGTCATGGGAAAACTGTCCGACTTGCTGAACCTCGCTCAGGCTCGCGCCAGCGATCGGGGACTCCCTTATGCCGGCGCGCTGACGCCGTCGGAGGCTTACGAAGTCCTGCAACTGGCGCCCGGGGCGCGGCTCGTCGATGTGCGCACACGGGCTGAATGGGACTGGGTCGGCCGTATTCCCGGCGCCATCGAAATTGAATGGAATACCTATCCCGGCGGGCAGCACAATCCCGATTTCCTGTCACAACTCAAGCGCCAGGTCGATGCCGAGTCGCTCGTGATGTTCATCTGCCGTAGCGGGGTGCGCTCGAACAATGCCGCCAGCCTGGCCAGCGAGGCCGGATTCACGGCCTGCTACAACGTCCTTGAAGGCTTCGAGGGCGATATCGACGCCTTCGGGCAGCGCGGCAAGGTCGGCGGCTGGCGCCGTGCCGGACTCCCCTGGAGAAGCTGAGCCGGGCGGCGTGAGGAGAGATTTCCCGTTAGTCATTGCAACACCCCTTCAACCACCAAAGTCAGAACCTACCGATGTCAGAACTCATTCCTTTTGACGTGTTCAACGCGCTGTCCGATGACGACTGTCATGCGCGCATCCGCAGCGCACGGGAAAAGCTTGGCAAGCGCGCCGCCTTGCTCTGCCACCATTACCAGCGCGCCGATATCTACCAGTACGCCGATCTCACCGGCGATTCGCTGCGCCTGTCGCGCATGGCCGCCAATACCGACGCCGACTATCTCGTTTTCTGCGGCGTGCATTTCATGGCCGAAGTCGCCGACATCATGTCGAAGCCGCACCAGATCGCGATCCTGCCCGACCTCGCCGCCGGTTGTTCGATGGCCGACATGGCCAACCTCGCCAAGGTCACCCGCTGCTGGCGCGAGCTCAACGAAGTGATCGACGCCGAAGCGCTGGTTACGCCGATCACCTACATCAATTCGGCCGCCGACCTCAAAGCGTTCTGCGGCGAGCACGAAGGCATCGTGTGCACCTCGTCCAATGCTCCGGTCATTGCCAAATGGGCATTCGAGCGGCGCGAGAAGATCCTGTTCTTCCCCGATCAGCATCTCGGACGCTGGACCGGCTATTCAATGGGCATACCGCTCGACGAAATGTTCGTATGGGATCCGGATCTCGAGTTCGGCGGTCTGACGCCGGAACAGATCCGCAAGGCCAAGCTGCTGTTGTGGAAGGGACATTGCTCGGTGCACCAGATGTTCCGGCCGGCACACATCGACAATTTCCGCCGCCAGTATCCCGACGGAAAAGTCGCTTCGCATGCCGAATGCGCCTTCGAGGTCTGCATGGCATCCGACTATGTCGGCTCGACCGAGCTGATCATCGATGTCGTCAAGAAGGCGCCGCCCAACACGCGCTGGCTGGTTGGGACCGAGCTCAATCTCGTCAACCGCCTGGCCGAGGAGGTCAAGCCGGAGGGCAAGATTGTCCAGTTCATGTCGCCGACGGTGTGCATGTGTTCGACCATGCAACGCATCGATCCGCAGCATCTGGCCTGGACGCTTGAGAACCTGGCGGCGGGCCATGTCGTCAATCACATTCGCGTTCCGGAGCACGAGGCCGCGCTGGCCAGAGCCTCTGTCGAAAGGATGCTCGCGGTATCGTGAGCGCCATGACCACCCCGCAGATCAGTGTCGTCACCTACAACATCCACAAGGGATTCTCGCAGTTCAACCAGCACATGATGGTGCATGAACTGCGAGAACAGCTGCGGGCGCTGGCGCCGGACATCGTTTTTCTCCAGGAAGTGCAGGGGCGGCACCGTCGCCATGCCGCGCGCATCGACAACTGGCCGGAGGAGCCGCAGCACAATTTTCTCGCTGCCGACGTCTGGCAATCGACGGCGTACGGGCGCAACGTCGTCTACGATCACGGCCACCACGGCAATGCCATCCTGTCCCGATTTCCGATCTCGCAGGCCTACAACCAGGATGTGACGCATCTGCGCTTCGAGCGGCGTGGCCTCCTCCACAGCATTCTCCAGGTGCCGGGTCTGGCGCGGCCGCTGCACTGCGTCTGCGTGCATCTCTCGCTCTTCGCGCGTTCGCGCCGCCGCCAGCTCGACGCGCTCTCGGGCTATCTCGAGAGCATTCTCGACGACGATACGCCGCTGATCATCGCCGGCGACTTCAACGACTGGCGCAACGAGGCCGACAGCCTGCTGGCCCAGCGTCTCGGGCTGGTCGAGGCGATCGGTGGCCTGGGCGGCGACGGCGGTTCGCCGGGTCGGAGTTTTCCGGCGACGCTGCCGGTGCTGCGGCTCGATCGCGTGTATCTGCGCGGTCTTTCGGTGATGAGCGCCGAGGTGTTGTCGGGCGATCCCTGGGCGAAAATCTCCGACCACGCGGCGCTGTCGGCGACCTTGTCCTGGCCCGACGCGGCGTGATGCCAGGCGACTGAATCAGCCGGCCGCGATGACGCCCGGATAAATGGCGCGGGCTTTTGGAACGCGCGACATCGACCAGTGGGCGATCGCCCAGCGCCAGAATTCGGGTAGTGGCGCGCCGGTGAGTTCGCCGGGGGGCGGATGGCCGAGAAAAGCGCAGGCGGCGGCCAGTGCGGCACTGCCTCGCGCCGGATCGACCGCTTCGGCCAGCGTCTGCTTCGACAGCTTCTCGCCGACGGCGTTGACCACTACCGGCAGGTGCGCATGAACGGGGGTCGGCAGCCCCAGGCAACGTTGCAGCCAGAGCTGGCGGGCGGTTGAGTCGAGCAGGTCGACGCCGCGCACGACGGTGTTGATGCCTTGCGCCGCATCGTCAACGACGACCGCTAACTGATAGGCATATTGCCCGTCGGCACGCAGCAGCACGACGTCGCCGACATCGCGCTCGGGGTTCTGGCGCGTTTCGCCCTGGACGCGGTCGACGAAGCGGATTTCTTCGTCGGGGACGCGCAGCCGCCAGGCGCGGGCGGCTTTGCCCGGGGCGAGTCCGGCGCGGCAGGTGCCGGGATAGCGCAGGCCGCCGTCGATCGAGCGCGTCGTCGTTGCTGCGGCGATTTCACTGCGCGAGCAGGCGCAGGGGTAGATCCAGCCATCGACCTGCAGGCGCGAGAGCGCGGCATGGTAGCGGTCGAGGCGTTGGCTTTGAACGACCACCTCGTCGTCCCATTCGAAGCCGAATCCCGCCAGTGTGCGAAGGATGTGGTCGGCGGCGCCGGCGACCGTGCGCGGACCGTCGACATCCTCGATGCGCACCAGCCAGTCGCCGTGGTGCGCACGGGCGTCGAGATAACTGCCCACCGCCGCCACCAGCGAGCCGAAATGCAGCGGTCCGGTGGGGGAGGGCGCGAAGCGTCCGCGATAGCGGAAGGGCTTCGCCGGCGTGGCAGTCGGGGGCACGCTACACGTTGAAGAGGAAGTTCAGCACGTCGCCATCCTTGACGACGTAGTCCTTGCCTTCGGCGCGCATCTTGCCGGCTTCCTTGGCGCCCTGCTCGCCGCCGCAGGCGATGAAATCATCGAAGGCGATCGTCTGGGCGCGGATGAAGCCGCGTTCAAAGTCGGTGTGGATGACGCCGGCCGCCTGCGGCGCCGTGTCGCCCTTGTGGATCGTCCAGGCGCGCACTTCCTTGACGCCGGCGGTGAAGTAGGTCTGCAGGCCGAGCAGGTGGTAGGCGGTGTGGATGAGGCGGTCGAGACCCGGCTCTTCGAGGCCGAGGTCGGCGAGGAAGAGCTGCTTTTCCTCGTCGTCGAGTTCAACGATTTCGGCTTCGATCGCCGCGCAGATCGCCACGACCTCGGCCTTTTCGGCGGCGGCGTGGGCACGCACGGCGTCGAGCAGCGGATTGTTCTCGAAGCCGTCTTCGGCGACGTTGGCGGCGTAAAGCACCGGCTTGGCGGTGATCAGGCAGAAGGGCTTGAGATTGAGCCATTCTTCCTTCGACAGATCGAGTCCGCGCACCGGCTTGCCCTGGTCGAGCTGGGCGAAGCACTTCTCCAGTACGGCGACCAGCAGCTTGGCTTCCTTGTCACCGGCGCTGGCGGGTTTGCGGTAGCGGTTGAGCGCCTTCTCGACGGTGGCGAGGTCGGCCAGCGCGAGCTCGGTGTCGATGATTTCGATATCGCGGATCGGGTCGACGCTGCCCGAGACGTGGATGACGTTGTCGTTGGAGAAGCAGCGCACGACGTGCAGCACGGCATCGGTTTCACGGATGTTGGCGAGGAACTGGTTGCCAAGGCCTTCGCCCTTCGAGGCGCCGGCGACGAGTCCGGCGATGTCGACGAATTCGGTGACGGCCGGGACGATGCGTTGCGGCTTGACGATCGTCGACAGCGCCGCGAGCCGCTTGTCGGGGACCTCGACGACGCCGACGGCGGGATCGATCGTGCAGAAGGGGTAATTTTCCGCCGCGACGCCGGCCTTGGTCAGCGCGTTGAAGAGGGTGGACTTGCCGACGTTGGGCAAGCCGACGATTCCGCATTTGAGGCTCATGGTGAGATTCCCGGGAAGTGTTCGGTTAGGGGGTGGCGGTGGATGTGCCCGCCTTGACGTGGAGCGCCCGCTGGGCGGCGGCGTAATCGCCGTCGGCGAGCTTCGGCCAGGCGTTCAGGCAGCGCGTCAGCGTTGCGTCGATCAGCGCCTGTTCTTCCTTGCGCGGCGCCTTGAGGACGTAATTGACGACTTCGTTGCGGTCGCCGGGGTGGCCGATGCCGACGCGCAGGCGCCAGAAATCGGGGACCGACAGGTGTGCCTGGATGTCCTTCAGGCCGTTGTGCCCGCCGTTGCCGCCGCCCTGCTTGAGCTTGACGCCGCCGGGCGGGAGGTCGAGTTCGTCGTGAATGACGAGGATTTCGTCGGGCAGGATCTTGTAGAAGTGCGCGAGCGCGACGACCGCCTGTCCCGAACGGTTCATGTAGGTGGTCGGCTTGAGCAGCCAGAGGTCGCCGCAGCGGCCGACGTGGCCGTGGAACTTGCCTTGCGGCGCGAGCGATACCTTGAGATCGCGCGCCAGGGCGTCGACGAACCAGAAACCGAGGTTATGGCGGTTGTCTTCGTATTCTGCCCCGGGGTTGCCGAGGCCGACGATGAGGCGGGGAGCGGGCATGGCGATCGACTCGTTAACAAGCGAAAGGCCGCCGCGGGCGGTGCCCGGCGACGGCCTGAGAGCTCAGGGCGACGATCAGGCCGCCGGAGCCGCTTCTTCTTCGCCTTCGGCCGCAGCCGCCTTCTTCACCGTGATGGCGACGACGACCGGGTCATCGCTACCATGCACGACGGGCTTGACGCCCTTCGGGAAGGTGAGTTGCGACACGTGCAGCGATTGGCCGCCGGCCAGATCCTTGAGGTCGACTTCGATGAACGACGGCAGATCCTGCGGCAGGCAGGTGACGTCGATTTCGTTGATCGCGTGCGAGACGGTGCCACCCGACAGCTTGACGCCCGGGGCCATGTCGGCGTTGATGAAGTGCAGCGGCACCTTTTGGTGGATCGCATGCGTCGCGTCGATACGCTGGAAGTCGACGTGCAGCACCAGCGCCTTGTACGGGTGCATTTGCGCGTCGCGCAGCAGCACCGTCTCGTTCGCGCCTTCAAGCTTGAGCGTGATGACGGACGAGTGGAAGGCTTCCTTGCGCAGCGACAGCAGCAGGTCGTTGTGGTCGAGTTCGATCATCGTTGCGTCGGCGGTGCCGCCGTAGACGATGCCCGGGACCTTGGCGGCGCGACGCAGGCGGCGGCTCGCTCCGGACCCCTGCAGTGTGCGCTTGCTTGCGTTGAGTTCAAATTGCATGACAGCTCCTGAGTGACAAACCCTGCCCGCGACCAGGCAGGGGGTTGAGAAAAACTATTCGATGAACAGCGAGGACACCGATTCCTCGTTGTTGATGCGGCGGATCGTTTCGGCCAGCACATCGGCGACCGAGAGCTGGCGGATGCGCGGCGATGCTTGCGCTTCCTCGGTGAGCGGGATGGTATCGGTGACGACGAGTTCGTCGAGGTCGGAATCGTTGATGCGCGGCACCGCCGGACCGGACAGGACGGGGTGGACGCAGTACGCGATGACCTGCTTGGCGCCGTGCGCCTTGAGCGCCGAGGCGGCCTTGCAGAGCGTGCCGGCGGTATCGACGATGTCGTCCATCAGCACGCAGGTGCGGCCCTTGACGTCGCCGATGATGTTCATCACTTCGGAAACGTTGGCTTTCGGGCGGCGCTTGTCGATGATCGCCAGGTCGCATTCGAGACGCTTCGCCAGCGCACGGGCGCGGACAACGCCACCGACGTCGGGCGAGACGACCATCAGGCCCTGGATGTCTTTCTTCCAGACGTCGGCCAGCATGATCGGCAGCGAGTAGATGTTATCGACGGGGATGCTGAAGAAGCCTTGAATCTGCTCCGCGTGCAGGTCCATCGTCAGGACGCGGTGCACACCGGCGGCGGTGAGCAGGTCGGCGACCAGCTTGGCGGCGATTGGCACGCGCGCCGAGCGCACGCGGCGGTCCTGGCGCGAATAGCCGAAATAGGGGATGACGGCGGTGATCCGGCCGGCCGAGGCGCGGTTGAGCGCGTCGACCATGATCAGCAATTCCATCAGGTTTTCGTTTGACGGCGCGCAGGTCGGCTGCAGGATGAAAACGTCCTTGCCGCGCACGTGCTCCTGAATTTCAACGCTGACTTCGCCGTCGGAGAAGCGTCCGACATTGGCGCGTCCCAGCGAAATGCTCAGGCGGCGCGCCACTTCGGTGGCCAATTTCGGGTTGGCACTGCCGGTGAATACCATCAGGCTATCGTAGGCCATCGTACACATCCAGTGACGCCGACGCGGGGCGCCTTCAAATGAAACGCGGGCAGGTCGATAACCTGCCCGGCTTGGAGAATTCGATTTGGCTGGGGAAGAAGGATTCGAACCTTCGAATGCCGGAATCAAAATCCGGTGCCTTGACCAACTTGGCGACTCCCCAGCGGCGCTCGCAGACGATTGCCAAACGAGCGAGGCGCGGATTATAGCGAGCTTTTTTTAAAAATGCCAGCCCCCCGTGCTTTCTTGTTGTCGGTTTGACCTCGGAGTCATCGTCATCGCCGCGCCAGCAGGATCGCCTCCATCTCGCTCCGGTTCAGGTTTGCCGGGCTGTTCTTGCCATTCGAGCGTGTCAGGATCGCGTCGAAATCGGTGCTTGTCAGGCCGTAATCGCCGAGGCGCGGGATGTTGAAGCGTTCGATCCAGCCGTCGAGCGTCTCGGTCAGCGCCTGGCAGTCATCACCGGTCGAGCGTCCCGGGCGGCCCGCCAGCAGTGCGCCGACGCGTGCGTACTTGTCGAGGGCGAGACGCTGGCGTTCGCCTTCGGCCGACAGCGCGGCGATGGTCCGGCGCGTTGTTTCGCCGAGCAGGGTGCCGCAGACTTCGCCGTGCGGCATTGCGCAACGTCCGCCGATCGGTCCGGCGAAACCGTGTACGAGGCCGAGTCCGGCCTGCGACAGGACGATACCCGAGACCAGCGCGGCGTAGGCCATGCGGCTGCGCGCCTCAAGATCGTCGGCACCGTTTTCGCAGGCACGCACGAAACCGGCGGCAAAGGCCTCGAGGCCGCTCCAGGCGAGGGCGTCGGTGAGCGGCGAGGCCTTGGTCGATACGTAGGCTTCCAATAATTGCGTCAGCGCATCGAGGCCGCAGGCGGCGGTCACCGCCTGCGGGCAGCCGAGCGTCAGCACCGGATCGACGAGGGCGACATCCGGCATGAAGTTGTCGTGGCGCAGCGAGTTCTTGAAGCCGTTCGGACCGACGGCGCTCAGGACAGCATTCTTGGTCGCCTCGGCGCCGGTGCCGGACGAGGTTGGCACGGCGATGAAGGGGCGTTTACGGCCGTCATGGCGGCGCGTTTCCTGGCCTTCGAGAAAGTCTCGCACCGATCCTTCCTGCGTCAGCATGGCCGAGATCGCTTTGCCGGCGTCGACGGCGCTGCCACCGCCGATGCTGACGACGGACGCCGGCGCTTTGGCGCGAAAGCGTGCGCTGACGGTGTCGACGAAATCAGGCGACGGCTCGCCCGCGACCGACACCTGTTCGACCGCTACGCCAGCCTCCCGCAAACCCTGCATCAACGTATCAAAGGCGGGCGACTGGCGGAAGGAGGCGCCGCCGGTGACGAGCAGGGCCGTGTCGCCGCGTGCGCGCAGCAGCCCCGGTAGCCGGGCGAGGGTGCCGGCGCCGAAGTGGATGTCGGGAAGTCGCGAGAAGACGAAGGGAACTTCAAACATGAGCGATGCCTTTCAATCGGCCAATGCACACAAGGGATGTTCGGCGAGCCCCGGCGCTGCCCAGCCGCGCATCGAGGCCGGCAATTCGGCGAGGACGGCACGGGCCTGTGCCTCGCTGGGGAATTCGGCAAAGACGCAGGCGCCCGAGCCGGTCATGCGTGCCGGTGCGCCGGGGAGCGAGAAAGGCGTCAGCCAGCGCAGGGTCTCGCCGACTTCGGGGAAGTGCGCGACGGCCACCGGTTCGAGATCGTTGTGCCCGAATCCCGGGCGCCAGTCGGCCGCGCGGATGGCCGGAGTGTCGCGACGCAGGTCCGGGGCGGTGAAGATGGCGGCGGTGGGCACCTGTACCGGCGGTTCGAGCACGACGAACCAGGATGACGGTACCTCGACGGGCTGAAGCGCCTCGCCGACGCCTTCGCCGAAGGCGTTTTTCCCGAAGATGAAGAGCGGCACGTCGGCGCCGAGCGTGAGGCCCAGTGCTTGCAGCCGTTCGCGCGACAGTCCTAGTTCCCAGAGGTGGTTGAGCGCGAACAAAACGGTCGCCGCGTCGGAACTGCCGCCGCCGAGGCCGCCGCCCATCGGCAGGCGTTTGATGACGTCGATATCGGCGCCGAGGCGGCAGCCGGTCGCTTGCTGCAGCAGGCGTGCGGCGCGGATGCAGAGGTCGCTCTCCGGCGGAACGCCCGGCAGCGGCCGGGTCAGGTGCAGTTGGCCGTCATCGCGCCGGGCAAAGCGCAGGGTGTCGCCGTGATCGACAAAGCGGAACAGTGTTTGCAGCAGGTGGTAGCCATCGGGACGGCGGCCGGTGACGTGCAGGAACAGGTTGAGCTTGGCCGGCGCCGGATAGGCGCTTTGCCAGTCCCAGGAGGATCGGGGAGTCAAGGGTGGACCTCTTCGGGGGAAAGACTCTGCCAGGCGTCGATGAAGATGCGCAGTTCGACGTTTTCGCCCTGGCGGGCGGAAATCCGCATCGGCGGCGAACCGGGCGCGTCGTCACCATAGCCGTAATCGATCAGCCAGCCGTCCTGTTGCAGCGACAGCACCCGCCCAAGGGGATCCAGCCGGCCGCTTCCCGGCGGTGTGCGGCCGCGTACCCAGTCCGCCAGTTGTTTCAGCGGCAGGGGGTAGCCGAGGACTTCGCGCGTCAGTGTTTCCGCGTCCGGCGCGGTGCGGATGCGCCCGTCACTGCCGGTCAGGCGTGCGCCGTTGGCGTCAGTGACGATTTCGGCCAACCCTTGTCCGAAGGGCGAGGACAGCAACAACTCGCTGGCGTCCGGGCGGTAGGTCCAGCTGATGCGGCCGGAATAGCTCCTCGTTTCATGATTCAGCGCAAACCGCCCTTCGAGCGAGAACGCGGCGAGCGAATCCCGCGGCGGAGGCGGGACGGGGGGCGGCTTCAGGGATGCGCAGCCGGAAACAAGCAGGAGCAGGGCGGCGATACCGGCGAGCGCCGAGAGGAAGGATCGTGCAGACATCGGCGCACTCAGGGCTGGAACTTCTTGATCACCTCGCTCAGCGATTCGTTCGCGGGGTATTTTTTCTGTGCTTCCAGCCACATTTTCCGGGCTTCCTCCGGGCGTCCCTGTGCCCACAGGACCTCGCCGATATGGGCGGCAATCTCGGGGTCGTCGCGGCGGGCGTAGGCCTGTTGCAGGTAGGTGAGTGCGCCGGCGAGGTCGCCCTGGCGGAAAAGGACCCAGCCCATGCTGTCGAGGATGAAATAGTCCTCCGGCGAGAGCTTGAGCGCCTTTTCAATCAGTTCGCGCGCTTCCGTCAGGCGCTCGTTGCGGTCGGCCAGCGAATAGCCGAGGGCGTTGTAGGCCTGGGCGCCGCCCGGCTGCAGTTCGATCAGGCGGCGCAGGCGGGTTTCCATCAGGGCAATGTTGCCGAGCTTCTCTGCCAGCAGGGCCGATTCGTAGAGCAGTTCGGGCTGGTCCGGTTGTTTCGCCAGCAGGGCGTCGAGCAGGTCGAAGGCTTGCTGGGCCTGTTTGGCGTCGCGCAGCAGGCCGGCTTCGGCAATGGCGAGTTGCGTGCGTTCTTCGGCCGAAGTCGCTTTGGCCGATGCCAGCAGGCGTCGCGCTTCGTCGAAGCGTCCCTGGTCGATCAACAGGCGGGCGCCGCGCAGGCGGGACTGGACGTAGTGCTCGCCGCCGGTCAGCTGGCCGTAGTAGCCAAGCGCTTCGGCGCTCTTGCCCCGCTCTTCGGCAATCTGGCCGAGGAAGAAATAGGCGTAGTTCTTGTCGTTGGCCGGCGAAGACAGGAAGCGCTTGAATTGCTTTTCGGCCTCGTCGAGATCGTTCTGTTGCAGCGACAGGATCCCCAGCGAGAACAACGTGTCGGCGCTGTCGGGCGCGAGTTCCAGAACGGCGTTGAATTGTGTGCGTGCATCGTCGTAGCGCTTCTGGCTGACGAGGAGCCGGGCCAGTTGCATGCGCGCATCGCGGGCTTTCGGATAACGATCGACGAATCCCCGCAGGAAATCGATCGATTCGATCGGCGACAGCCGCGTCAATAGCTGGGCGTGGAGCAGGGCCGCCGGTTCCCAGTCGGGCCGGGCTTCGAGCGCTCGCCGCGCTTCGGCGCGCGCCCGCTCCTGCTGGCCCGCGCCCGCGGCGGCGACGGAGACCGCGTAGTGGGCTTCGGCCTGTTCGGGGAAGGCGCGGCCGACGCGTTCAATGATCTGGAAGGCGGCGACCCGGTCGGGCAGGCGCGCCAGCATGCGGTTGAGTCCGAGCAGGTTGTCCCCGAGCGATGCCCGATCCTGTTCGAGCATGCGAATCAGCAGTGCCGGCAGGGCTTCGGTCTGATTTGACATGATCATGACGCTGGCAAGCATGAGCTGCGCCTGCTTCGAGTCGGGTTCGACCTCGACCCAGCGTTGCGCGGCTTGCAGAGCGAGGTCGAAGCGGCGCGTGAATCCGGCGATTTCGACGGTGCGTTCGAGCAGCTTCGGGTCCTGCGTCTTGAGCGCCAGATCGGCATAGGCAGTGGCTGCCAGCGGTGCCTCGCCGCGGCGCAGGGCGATCTCGCCGAGCAGCACCTGAAAGACGACCTGGCCAATCGACGGGCTGGCGTCGGTGGTGCCGGGTTCGACAACGGTCGCCGCGACCGCTCGTTCGCTACGGACCGGGCGCTTGCGTTGGGTCGTCGTGTCGTCCGCGGCGGCGGCGAGGTTGACGCCTGCGGCGAGGGCCATCGCGAGGACGGTCAGTCGGGTTTGGCGGTAGTTGAAACGAAATGCGGCACGAAATGCGTTCATGGAGTCCTTCAATCGCCCGGATGCCGGAACCGGTTAGAGCGATGTGCGTCCAAATGGTTTAGTCTGGTCAAGCCCGGCGCGGCGGCGTTGTCGCCGTATCGCCCTCGGAGCTTGCATGTTATTGGGTTTCTCAAGGAGCATCAATGCCGGAACTGCCCGAAGTCGAAGTCAGCCGCCTCGGTTTGCTGCCCCATCTCGTCGGTCAGCGTCTCCGGCGGGTGGTGTTCCGTTGTCCGAAACTTCGCCATGAGCTGCCGCCGGCGCTGGCCGATCGTCTCGCCGGTCTGCGCGTCGATGCCATCGCCCGACGTGGCAAGTACCTGCTTTTCGACTGCGAGAGCGGCGCCGGCGGGGGCTGGCTGATCCTGCATCTTGGCATGTCCGGCAGTCTGCGCGTGGTACCGCTCGACGATCCGCCGCAGAAGCACGATCACGTCGATTTCATCCTGTCTGGCGAGGTGCTGCGTTTCCGCGATCCGCGCCGCTTCGGCACGCTGGTCTGGCATCCGGCGCCCGATGTCGAGCGACATCCGCTGTTGGCCTCGCAGGGCATCGAACCGCTGTCGACGGCGTTCGACGGCGCCTGGCTGCACGCCGCGACGCGCGGCAAGACGGCCCCGATCAAGACGACCCTGATGGACAGTCATCTCGTTGTCGGTGTCGGCAACATCTATGCCGCCGAGAGTCTTTTTCTCTCCGGCATTTCGCCGCGCCGCCCAGCTGGCCGGCTGACCCGGCCGCAATGCGAGCGGCTGGTCGGGGCGGTGAGGGATACGCTGACGCGCGCGATTGCCGCCGGTGGCAGCAGCGTGCGCGATTACGTTCATAGCGACGGTGGTGCCGGCAGCTTTCAACTGAGTTGCGCCGTCTATGGCCGCGCCGGTCAGCCGTGCACGGTCTGCGGTCAACCGGTGCGCGTGATCCGCCAAGGCGGACGGAGCACCTTCTACTGTCCGCATTGCCAGAAATAGACGCGGCCGCGGGAAAACAAAACGCCGCTCGTCGGGGAGCGGCGTTTCTTTTCGGCCGTCCGGCGACGACCGGTGAAACCGGTATCGGCGAGGATCAGCGCGACTTGCCGGTCAGGCGCTCGAACTTCACCCAGAGCTGGTCCTTGCTCTCGTCGTTGTTCTCGTCCTTCTGGATGCAATCGACCGGGCAGACGTCCACGCACTGCGGCGTGTCGTAGTGGCCGACGCATTCAGTACATTTGCCCGGATCGATCTGGTAAATTTCGTCGCCTTGCGAAATCGCCTCGTTCGGGCATTCCGGTTCGCAGACGTCGCAGTTGATGCACTCGTCGGTAATGATCAGGGACATGACTGTTTCTCCTAGGTAATGATCAGGCGGCTTGCGTGGCCGACACTTTTTTGTTCAGGCGCGCGCCCACGCTCGGGTGCACGAACTTGCTGACGTCGCCGCCGAGCAGCGCGATTTCGCGGACGAAGGTCGCCGAGATGAAGGTGAATTGTTCGCTCGGCGTCAGGAACATGGTTTCGACCTCGGGGAAGAGGTTGCGGTTCATTCCCGCCATCTGGAATTCGTACTCGAAGTCGGATGCGGCGCGCAGGCCGCGCAGGATCACCTTGGCGCCTTTTTCATGGAGGAAATCCATGAGCAGACCGTCGAAGGAGGCCACTTCGATGTTCTTGTACGGCGCCAGCACTTCCCGCGCCATCTCCGCCCGCTCATCGAGCGTGAAAAAGGGTCGTTTCGACAGGCTCGCCGCGATGGCGACGATGACATGATCGAACAGTCCGGATGCCCGCCGCGCAATGTCTTCGTGACCCTGGGTGATCGGGTCGAAGGTTCCCGCGTATATTGCCAGCCGCCTATTCAGCGCCATTGGTCTTACCGCTCCGCATCAAATGATAAAAAACCTGACCGGCACGCCCGCTGCGCACCGTTTGCCAGTCTCCCAGCGAATCCAGCGCCTGCTCGGCCTCGACGTAGATCGCGCCGTCGTCGGCCATCAGCCGCGACAGCAGCGGCGCCAGCCGTTCGAGCCAGCCCTGCTTGTAGGGCGGGTCGAGAAACAGCACGTCGAAGCGTTGAGCTTCGCCGGAAAGAGAGGAGGCGAATTTTACCGCATCTGCGCGGATCGTTCGCAAGCGGCCTGACGTGTCCAGCATTTTTGCGTTGGCCTCGAGTGCGGCGAAGACCTTGGGCGCGGCTTCGACCATCGTCACCGAAGCGGCGCCGCGCGAGGCTGCTTCGAAACCGAGCGCGCCGCTGCCGGCGAACAGGTCGAGGCAGTGGCGCCCGTCCAGTTCCTGGCCGAGCCAGTTGAACAGCGTCTCGCGGACGCGGTCGGGCGTTGGCCGCAGCCCTTCCGAATCGGGAAAACGCAGGACGCGGCGGCGCCAATCGCCGCCGATGATGCGAACCGAATTCACGCCTACTCCGCGCCGACGATCAGCGTGACGAGGTTCTGCGGACGCACGCGGCGGGCGAAGGCGGCCTTGATGTCGGCAGCGCTGACCTGCTCGACCTTCTCGGTATAGCGGTCGAGGTAGTCGAGCGGCAGGCCGTAGAAGCCGATCGCCGCGACGTTGTCGAGGATCTTGCGGTTGCTGTCGAGGCGCAGCGGGAAGCTGCCGACCAGATTCTGCTTGGCCGCCTGTAATTCGGCCTCGCTCGGTCCTTCGGCGAGGAAGGTCGCGAGCACCTGGCGCGTTACCTTGAGCGCGTCGCCCACTTGGGCTTTTTTCGTCTGCAGGCCGATCTGGAACGGTCCCGGCTGCGCCAGCGGCATGAAATAGCTATAGACACTGTAGGCGTAGCCGCGTTTTTCGCGCACTTCCTTCATCAGCCGCGACACGAAACCGCCGCCGCCGAGCGTGTAGTTGCCGACCAGCAGCGGGAAGAAATCCGGATCGCCGCGCGGGATCGACGGCATGCCGAGCAGCAGGTGCGCCTGGGCCGAGGGATGTGCGATGCGCTTCTCGCTGGCTTTCGGTAGCGTCGGCGCTGGCAGGGGCGGCAGCGCCTCGGCTTTCGGCAGGTCGGCGCTGAGTTTCTGGACGAGCGCTTCCGCCTGTTCGCGGCCGATGTCGCCGACGATCGAGACGATGGCGCGGGCGGCAGTGAAATGGCTGCGGTAGAAGGCCAGCAGGTCGGCGCGCGTGAGGGCGGCGAGCTTTTCCGGTTCGGCATAGATGCCATAGGGATGGCCCGGATACATCAACGCCCAGAAATTCTTGCTGGCGATCGATTCGGGACGCGTCAGCGCTTCCTTGAGCGAGGCGACGGCGCGGGCCTGCTCGCGCACGAAGATGTCGTCGGCGAAACGCGGACTGACGAGGACCGCGCGCAGGATGTCGAGCGCCGGATCGCGCTTGTCGGCGACCGAGAGCGTGCGCAGGCTGACCGAGGCGCGATCCATGTCGACGCCCGTCGACAGCAGCGCGCCGAGATCGGCTAGGCGGTTCGAGACCGCCGTTTCGTCCATGTCGCCGGCGCCGAGGTCGAGCAATGCCTGCGTCAGTGAGGCCGTGCCCGGCTTGCCCGGCGGGTCGTAGGACGTGCCGGCGGCGAAGTCGATCTGGACGTCGAGCATTGGCAGGTCATGGTTTTCGACGAAATAGACCCGCACGCCGGAAGGTGCTACCCAGTGCTGAATATTGACGCCGGCCTGCGCCAGCGTGGCCAGCAGGCAGAGGCCGAGTGCGGACAGGAATTGTCTGAGCTTCATCGCAATGCTTTCAATGGCGGGTGGCAACCGGGCGACGACGCGGTGCGTCGGGGAGCGGCTGGGGATCAAGTTCGGCGACCGTCAGCTGGTCGTCGACGAAGTATTTTCTGGCGACGGCCTGCACCTGTCCGGCCGTGACTTCCTGCAGCTTTTCGATCAATCGCTTGTTCGCCGTGTAGGGCACGCCAGAGGTTTCGAGCTGACCGATTTCCATGGCCTGAGCGAACATCGAGTCGAGCTTGTAGGTCTGGTTGGCGACGAGTTGCGCCCGGGCGCGGGCGAGTTCCTCGGGCGAGACGCCATCGGCGACGATGCGGGCGATTTCGGCGCGGAATCCGCTTTCGAGTTCGGCCGGCGTTTTGCCCTCGCTTGGCGAGCCGAGCAGATAGAACAGGCCGGGGCCGCGTGAGGTGGCGTCGTAGCCGGCGCTGGCGCTGACGGCGAGGCGCTGCTCACGCACCAGCCGGCGCGAGAAGCGTGCCGCGTCGTGGCCGTCGAGAACGGCCGAAAGCATTTCCAGCGCGTAGGGATCGACGTCCTTCTCGACGTCGCGTATCACCGGCACCTTGTAGGCCATGACGACGACCGGCAATTCGGCCGGCGCCTTCACCGTCAGACGGCGGACGCCGGTCTGCGTCGGCTCGACCTGCGGCTTGCGCGCCGGCAACGGGCGCGCCGTGAGCGGACCGTAGTATTTTTCGGCGAGCCGGAAGACGTCGTCATGATCGACGTCGCCGACGACAACGACAAAGGCATTGTTCGGCTCGTACCAGCGCTCGTACCAGTCGCGCGCGTCCTGCACCGTCATCGCCTCCAGGTCGTTCATCCAGCCGATGACCGGAACCCGGTAGGGGTGCGCCTGGAAGGCGACGGCGCCCATCTGTTCGAAGAGCCGCGCCTGCGGCTGGTCGTCGGTGCGCAGGCGGCGCTCTTCCATGACGACCTTGATTTCCTGCTCGAATTCCTTCGGATCGAGGTTGAGGTGGCGCATGCGGTCGGCTTCGAGCTGGATCATCTGCTCAAGCTTCTGCTTCGGCACCTGCTGGAAGTAGGCGGTGAAATCCTTGCTGGTGAAGGCATTGTCACGTCCGCCGGCGGCGGCGACGAGGCGGCTGAACTCGCCCGCGCCGATGCTCGGCGTGCCTTTGAACATCATGTGCTCGAGCAGGTGCGCGACGCCGGTCGTGCCGTTCGTCTCGTCCATGCTGCCGGCCCGGTACCAGACCATATGCACCGCGGTCGGTGCGCGGTGGTCTTCCTTGACGATCACGCGCAGGCCGTTGGCCAGCTGTTTTTCGTAGGGGTTGGCGAACGCCGCCGGCGCTGCCGCCAAGGTTGCCATCAGGGCCGCCAGCAAGGTGCCCCACCAGCTGATTCGTCGGAGTTCTCGCATTGAAGTCAACACCTTCTGTTAGAATTTCCCGGAACTTCCGGGGCCTGGCATCTTACCATTGCCCCATTCTTCCGGTATTCACAGACAATTTTCCCCCATGTTTAGTTTCTTCAAAAAGTCCGACGATGCCCCGGCGTCGACCGCGCCGGTTGAGAATTCCTGGCGCGAGCGGCTCAAGGCCGGGCTGGCGCGTACGCGGGCGCAGCTGGGCGGCCGGCTCAAGTCGATTTTCGCGCGCGGCAAGGTCGACGACGAATTGCTCGAGGAGCTCGAGGCGCTGCTGCTGACCAGCGACGTCGGTCTCGATGCCACCGAACATCTGCTCGAAAGCCTCAAGGAGCGGGCCCGGCGCGAGTCGATCGACACACCCGAAGGCATCCAGCAGGCGCTCGCCGATGCCTTGCACGAACTCCTGCTGCCGCTGGAGCAGCCCCTCGACGTCGGCAGCCACCGCCCCTTCATCATCATGATCGCCGGCGTCAATGGCGCCGGCAAGACGACCTCGATCGGCAAGCTGGCCAAGCATTTCCAGTCGCAGGGATTGTCGGTTCTGCTCGCTGCCGGCGATACCTTCCGTGCCGCTGCGCGTGAGCAACTGCAGACCTGGGGCGAGCGCAACAATGTCACGGTCATCGCCCAGGAGGCCGGCGATCCGGCCGCCGTCATCTTCGACGCCATCTCGGCCGCACGGGCGCGCGGCATCGACATCGTGCTCGCCGATACTGCCGGCCGCCTGCCGACGCAACTGCATCTCATGGAGGAAATCGCCAAGGTGCGGCGCGTCATCCAGAAGGCCGACCCGACCGGGCCGCATGAGACGCTGCTGGTGCTCGATGCCAATTTCGGTCAGAACGCGCTGACGCAGGTCAAGGCCTTCGACAAGTCGATTGCCGTCACCGGGCTTGTTGTCACCAAGCTCGACGGTACCGCCAAGGGCGGCGTCGTCGCCGCCATCGCCCGGCAGTGTCCGAAGCCGATCCGCTTCATCGGCGTCGGCGAGGGGATCGACGATCTGCGGCCGTTCGTCGCGCGCGACTTCGTCGATGCCCTGTTCGACCAGCCGCAGGCCTGATCATGATCATCGCCAACGCCGTCTGCAAACGCTATCCCGAAGGCATGACCGCCCTGCGCGACGTCAGTTTCGCGATCGAGGACGGCGAGATGGTGTTCATCACCGGGCATTCCGGCGCCGGCAAGACGACGCTGGTTCGCCTGCTCGCCGCGATCGAGCGCCCGACCTCGGGCAGCATCGTCGTGAATGGCCAGAACCTCGCGTCGTTGCGGCGTAGCGCGATTCCGTACCTGCGGCGCAATTTTGGCCTGATTTTCCAGGACCAGAAGCTGCTGTTCGACCGCAGTGTCCTCGACAATGTGCTGCTGCCGCTGGCGATCATCGGCCTGGCGCCGAAGGAAGCCGCGCGCCGGGCGCGTGCCGCGCTCGACAAGGTGGGGCTGCTGGCGCGTGAAAAGGCCTTTCCGATCGCCTTGTCGGGTGGCGAACAGCAACGCCTGGCGATCGCCCGCGCCGTCGTCAACCGGCCGGCGATCCTGCTTGCCGACGAGCCGACCGCCAATCTCGACAGCGATACGGCTGCCGACATCCTCGATATTTTCCGGGCCTTCCATCAGGTTGGCGTCACGGTCATCATGGCCACGCACGATCCGCAGTGGATGGCGCATCTGGGGCCGCGCGTGCTGCGGCTTGAACACGGCCGCCTGCCGGGCGCCGACGGAGACGGGCAATGAGGCAATTCCTCCATCAGCACGCCACGGCCTGGCGCGATGCCTTGCGCCGACTGCTGGCGTCGCCGCTCAACACGATCCTGTCGCTGATCGTCATCGGTACCGCGCTGGCCCTGCCTTGCGCTGGCTGGGTGGTGCTCGACAATTTGCGCGGACTGACCGACGGCGCTTCCGGTGTCCAGCAGATCAGCATTTTCATGGTCGCCGAGGCCAGCAAGAAAGACGTTGCCGACATCGAGTCGCGGCTGCGCGAAACCAAGGCCATTAACTGGCGTTTCGTCTCGCGCGAAGAGGCGCTGAAACGCTTGCAGGCGAGCGAGGGCATGGCCGAAATCATCGCCAGCCTGCCGCGCAATCCGTTGCCCGATGCCTTTATCGTCGAGCCGGCCGATACGCGTGCGGAAACGCTGGAGGGGATGGCCAGGTCGTTCGCCGGCTGGCCGAAGGTGGCGCACGTCCAGCTCGACTCGGCCTGGGTGCGGCGCTTCAATGCCTTCCTCCGTATCGGCAAATTGTCGCTGACGCTGCTTGCCTCGCTGTTCGCCGGTGCGCTTGTGGCGGTGACCTTCAACACGATCCGCCTGCAGATCCTGGCGCAGTCGGCGGAAATCGAGGTGGCGAAGCTGATCGGCGCGACCAATGCCTTCATCCGCCGGCCGTTTCTGTATTTCGGCGCGCTGCAGGGCGCGCTCGGCGGCCTTTTCGCCGCGGTACTGGTCGGTAGCGGCGCTTACCTGCTGGCCGAACCCGTCGCCGAACTGGTCGCATTGTATGGGCAGGATTTCGCCCCGCACGGCTTGTCGGCCGCCGGCGTTGCCGCGCTGATGGCGGTTGGCGTCATCCTGGGGTGGCTTGGCGCGATCCTGTCGGTCGCCATTCATCTGCGCCGGTTCGAATAGTCCGTCCGGAACCGGGGATGACCCGCGGAGTCAGAGGGGGATCCAATCGTTCATGACCGCTCCGGAACATCCATGATGCAATCTCCCCGGCAATCTCCGACGTCAAGCCGTATCGACAGCTTGCGCGCTTATGTCTGTGCCAATCGCCTCGCCGCCGGAATGCTCGCGCTGACGATCCTGGCCATGGCGGCGCTGGTAACGCAGAGTCTCGTCCGATTTGTCTCCGGCGACGCGCCGCCGGGTTTCGAACGGGCGCTGCTGGGCGGACTGGCGGCGGCTGGCGCGACCGCGCTCGGCGCCTTGCCTGCTTTCGGCATGCGCGGGATATCGCAAAAGGTCGAGGACAGCATGCTCGGGATGGCGGCCGGCATGATGCTGGCCGCCAGCGCCTTTTCGCTGATCCTGCCGGGCATCGAGGCCGGCACCGAAATTCTCGGCAGCAAGTTGCAGGGTACCAGCCTCGTCGCCTTCGGCATGGCGCTCGGCGTCATGCTGATGCTCGGCCTCGAACGCTTCACGCCGCACATGCATGCGTCGACGGGGCCGTGCGGTCCCGGTAATGAGCGCTATGGCCGGGTCTGGCTGTTCGTTTTCGCGATTGCGCTGCATAACCTGCCCGAGGGCATGGCGATCGGTGTCAGTTTCGCCCACAACGACCTGGCGGTCGGCCTGCCGACGACGCTGGCGATCGCCTTGCAGGATATTCCGGAGGGGCTGGCCGTGGCGCTGGCGCTGCGCACGGTCGATCCGCGCACCGGCCGCGCCGTCATGCTCGGTGCGGCGACGGGACTCGTCGAGCCGCTCGGCGCCCTGCTTGGCATCGGTCTGTCGAGCGGGCTGGCGACGGCGTATCCGACCGGACTCGGACTGGCGGCCGGCGCCATGATCTTCGTCGTCTCGCACGAAGTCATCCCGGAAACCCATCGCAACGGCCATCAGACGCCGGCGACGATCGGGCTGATGGGCGGCTTCGTCCTGATGATGATGATGGATACGGTGCTCGGCTAAGCGCCTGCCTCGGCTGGGTTCCGTGCCCCGCCGAGATGGCCTCCGAGCCCCTTCAGGCGGCGAAGCGTGCCGATGCGCGCCGGCCCAGGCGATTGAGCCAGAACGAGGCCATGATGACGACGCCGCCCAGGGCGATGCGCTGCAGGTCGGCGTCGCGGTTCCAGATCAGCACGTTGACGAGCAGCCCGGCCGGGACGTGCAGTTCGTTCATGATCGCCAGCACGCCGGCATCGACCTGAGTGCTGCCCTTGACCCACCAGTACATGCCGAGCGCCGTGGCGAATACGCCCATGTAGATCAGCACGCCCCACTGCATGGCGGTCTGCGGCATCTTGGTGGCGTCGCCGAAGAGCAGCCAGGAGGGCAGCGCAAGGACCAGCGCGCCGAGGAAGAAATGCCCGAACAGCCGCGACATCGGTACATCGGTCGGGTAACGCAGCAGCAGGCGGCGACAGATGACCTGTCCGGCGGCGAAGGTGGCGTTGGCAACCTGCAGCAGGACGAAGCCGAGCAGGTAGTCGCCGTGCAGCGGCCGGAAGCGGATGATGATGCCGCCGACGACGGCGACGGCGGCCGCCAGCATCGCCCAGCGGTTGAAGCGGCGCTGCAGCGCGTCGTCGATCAGGGTCACGTAGATCGGCGTCAGCACGGTGAACAAGAGGACTTCCGGCACGGTCAGCACCGCGAAGCTGCGATACAGGCAGAGGTAGGTGACGCCGAACTGGAGGGCGCCGGCGAGCCAGAAGCCGCGAATCAGCGCCGCCGGCAGACCGCGCCAGGCGGTGAAGGGCACGAAAAGCGCAGTGGCGATCAGCACACGGACAAGGACGGCGAGGTCGCTATCGACCTGCCCTGCCAGGTACTGGCCGATCAGGCTGAAGGAAAAGGCCCAGAGAATGGTGACAACGATCAGGTAATTCATGGCTTTTTGCACGGACAATGAACGTTCATGATAAGGCAGCGCTCACGCCGGTTGAAGTTCGGTTTTGCGCAGGGACTTGAACTTTGTCCATGGCGCCACCATATAGTTCGGAGTGTCGGGCGCAGTGTCGTGCCGGCATTGATCGTTTGGAATCATGAAGGCAGGCGGGAATGAATGCAGATCTCGAGCACTACGTCGGCAGAATCGTCAGACTCAGGCAGCAGGTTTTTCAGGCAGTGCGCGAGCGTGCGCGGCGCCAGGGCGTCTCGCTGGAAAATTCGTTCATTGTCACGGAAGTGAAGCGCGGCGTTAAAAAGCTGGTCTGTTACGGCGCCAGTTTTCGCATTGAGGTGGCAGTTGCGGATGTGGTGCTGGTTTAGGGCCTATTTCGGTAGGGGTCGTGGGTCGCGCCGTGCCGATAGGGGCGGTGTCTGTGGCGTTGCTCCGCTTGCGCATGGAACAACCATGCACTGCGCCTCGCGCCTTGCATCCATCCGCCCGTATCGACAACGCGGCCCGCGAACCCTCCCGAGATAGGTTCTTGGTCGCCTGCTCGGCGCCTGATCACCGGTTGTTGTGTCGGAAGCAGTGATAGCGGCGTAACAACGCGCTTTTCCCCAAAAAATTTGTGGAATTGTGAGATCATTGCGGTTTACCGAAACGTCCCGGTTTTCCTCCGCGCCTTCGGTGGGTCGGGGAGAACCTTCGTGTCGGATTCGCGTGTAATCCGGGCGACGCTGTGCAGGCATAAACCATTCCCAACCACCTTACGAGGATGTCATGACCAAGCGAATTCTTTTCCAGGACACCACTTTCCGTGACGGGTTCCAGTCCGTCTTCGGCGCGCGGGTTTTCACGCGTGACTTCATGCCGGCCGTCGAGGCCGCGGTTGCCGCCGGCATCACGCACTTCGAAGCCGGCGGTGGTGCCCGTTTCCAGGCGCCTTTCCTGTACTGCGGCGAGTCGGCTTTCGACATGATGGACGAATTCCGCAAGACGGTCGGCCCGGATATCCGCCTGCAGACGCTCGCCCGCGGCATCAATGTGGTGGCGCTGGAACAGCAGCCGGCCGACATGATCGACCTGCATGCCAAGATGTTCAAGAAGCACGGCATGACCCGCATCCGCAACTTCGACGCGCTGAACGACGTCAATAACCTGATTTACTCGGGCAAGTGCATCGTCGACGCCGGTCTCGAGCACGAAGTCGTCGTCACCATGATGGAATTGCCGCGCGGCTGCTCCGGCGCGCACGATCCCGAATTCTATGCTGGCGTGCTGCGCCAGATCCTCGACGCCGGCGTGCCTTTCAGCAGCGTCTGCTTCAAGGATGCGTCGGGCACCTCGAATCCGCGCAAAGTGCATGAAACCTTCAAGCTGGCGCGCAAGCTGGTCGGCGACAAGGTCGAACTGCGCATGCACAGCCACGAGACCTGCGGCACCGGCCTCGCCCAGTACCTCGCCGCGATCGAAGCCGGTTGCGACGGCGTCTGCGTTGCCCGCGCCCCGCTTTCCGGCGGCACCTCGCAGCCTGACCTGTTCTCGCTCTGGCACGCGCTCAAGGGCACCGACTATGATCTCGGCATCGACATCGACAAGGTCATGGAAGCCAACCGCGTCACCAAGGAATGCCTCAAGGACTACGACTTCCCGCCCGAGGCGCTGGGTGTCGATTCCGAAGTCATCTTCAGCCCGATGCCGGGCGGCGCGCTGACGGCGAACACGCTGATGATGCGCGAGTCGAAGACCTTCCACCTCTATCCGAAAGTCATCGAAGCGATGGCCGAGTGCGTCGCGCGCGGCGGTTTCGGCACCTCGGTCACGCCGGTCTCGCAGTTCTACTTCCAGCAGGCCTATACCAACGTGCTGATGGGCAAGTGGGAAAAGATGACCGACGGCTACGGCAACATGGTGCTGGGCTACTTCGGCAAGACGCCGGTCGCGCCGGATCCCGAAATCGTCAAGATCGCTTCCGAGCAACTCAAGAAGCCGGTGTTCACGGGCGATCCGATCAAGGATCTCGAGCCGGGTATCCCGAAGGCCAAGAAGCTGCTCGAAGACAACGGCTTGCCGACCACCGACGAGAACATCTTCATCGTCGGCGCGTTTACGACCAAGTCGGGCAACAAGGGTATCGACTTCCTCAAGGGCAACTTCAAGACCTCGGTGCCGAAGAAGGATCCGGCCAAGGCTGCTGCCCCGGCCCCCGCGCCGGCTGCGCCGGCAAAGGCCGAGCCGACCCCGGATGTCGGCGGCAACCTGTACCACGTATCGATCGCCGGTCAGGCTTTCGACGTGCGCGTGCGCAGCAACTGAAACTGAGTGACGGGCGCCTTGCCGGCGCCTGTTCCGCGTTTCGAACAGCGGGATTCCTGAAAGGGGATCCCGTTTTTTATTGGGCGTTCGCTGCCCGCCGCAGGCGGATGCGGGCGACGCCGGCCTGATCCCGGCAATGCCCCAGCCCCGGGGTCGAGGCTGAGGGGGGCGGTTGCGAATAAAAAAAGCGGAGCGACGCCCCTGGCAGCGATTGGCTGCCGTCGTCCCGCTGGAGGAAAGCGTGTTCCCGCCTCAGCGCCGCGCCGCCCGGAGAATGCGACACAGGCGCATTGTCGCGGCTTCGATGAGTTCTTCGCCGCGCGCCATGCATTCGTCGAGCACCATCGGGCGGTCGCAGATGCTCATGACGGCGTCAATGCCCTGCGCGAGTGTTTCGTCGGCGCCTTCGCCGAGACTGCCCGACAGGCAGAAGACCGGGACGCGGTGAAGCTTGGCTGCCTTGGCGACGCCGACCGGTGCCTTGCCAAAAGCGGTCTGGAAGTCGGTGCGGCCCTCGCCGGTGATGACGAAGTCGGCGCCTTTGACAATTTCGCCGAAGCGAACGGCGTCAAGCACGATCTCGACGCCGGGGCGGAGCCGTGCCGGGGAAAAGAGCAGCAATCCGGCGCCCATCCCGCCGGCGGCGCCGGCCCCCGCAGTGTCGGCGACGCTGCGGCCGGTGGCGGCCTGGGCGATGGTGGCGAAGTGCCAGAGCGCCGCGTCGAGTTCGGCGACGAGTGCCGGCGTGGCCCCTTTTTGCGGGCCGAAGACCGCCGAGGCGCCGCGCGGGCCGCAGAGTGGATTGTCGACGTCGCAGGCGACCAGGATGTCGGATTCGGCGAGACGTGGGTCGAGCCGGGATAAGTCGACGGTCGTGAGCCGGGCGAGGGCGCCGCCGCCGTCGGGGAGTTCGCTGCCGGCGGCATCGATGAAGCGCACGCCGAGCGCGCGCGCCATGCCGGCGCCGCCATCGTTGGTGGCGCTGCCGCCGATGCCGATGATGATCTTGCGCAAGCCGGCATCGAGCGCGGCGCGGATGAGTTCGCCGGTGCCGTAGGTCGTTGCCCGCAGCGGATCGCGCTCTTCACTGGCGAGCAGCGGCAGGCCGGAGGCCGAGGCCATTTCGATGACGGCCGTGCGTCCGTCGCCGAGGATGCCCCAGTGCGCGCGGATGCACCGGCCGAGCGGGTCGCTGACGTCCTGGTGACGCAACTGACCGCCGGTTGCGGCGACCAGCGCTTCGACCGTGCCTTCGCCGCCGTCGGCGATCGGCATTTTGAGTACGTCGGCATCAGGATGGATTTTCAGGATGCCGCGTTCCATGGCCTGCGCCACGCCCAGCGCCGAAACGCTGCCTTTGTATGAATCGGGAGCGACGATGATGCGCACCTTGGTTTCCTCCTCAATGGTCCAACCCGCCGGCCGCAGAGCGGAGACTCTGCAGCCGCCGGCTCAGGCTTTGCGACGCAGGGCCAGTTCGGCCTTGCTGACGATGTGGGCGGCGCTGAGGCCGTACTTCGCCAGCAGCTTCTCGTAATCGCCCGATTCGGTAAAGGTGTCCTCGATGCCGACGAATTCCATCGGTACCGGACATTGCCGGCTCAGCACCTCGGCGACGGCGCTGCCGAGGCCGCCGTAGACGTTGTGCTCCTCTGCCGTGACAATGGCGCCGGTCTCACGTGCGCACTGGAGCAACAAGCCGACGTCGATCGGCTTGATCGTGTGGATATTGACGACACGCGCCTTGATGCCGCGCTTGGCCAGAATCTCGGCGGCTTCGAGCGCCTTGACCAGCATGTAGCCGGTGGCGACGATGGTCAGGTCGCCGCCTTCGACGAGCGTGACGCCCTTGCCGATTTCGAAGTTGTAGCGTGCCTTGTCGAGGATCACCGGCACTTCGGCGCGGCTCAGGCGCAGATAGACCGGGCCCTGGTGGGCAGCGACCGCGCGCGTGGCGAGTTCGGCCTCGACCGGGTCGGAAACCGAGACCACTGTCATGTTTGGCAGCGCGCGCATGAAAGCGATGTCGGCGATGGCGTGATGGCTGGCGCCGTCGTACGAGTCGGAGAGTCCGGCATAGGTGCCGGCGAGCTTGACGTTAAGGCCGGTGTAGGCGATCAGGCTGCGCACCGGATCGGCGGCGCGCAACACCATGAAGGCGGCGAAGGTGTTGGCGAAGGGAATCTTGCCGGCGGTGGCGAGGCCGGCGGCCATGGCGACCATGTTGGCTTCGGCGACGCCGACGTTGTAGTAGCGTTGCGGGAATTCCTTGCCGAAGATGATGCTCTTGCTCGAACTGCCGACGTCGGCATCGAGCGCGACGATGTCGGGATTCTCGCGCCCGAGTTGCGCGAGCGTCTCGCCATAGACGTCGCGTATGGCTCTCTTGGTTGTTGCCATTGTCATGCTTGCGCTCATGCCGTCACCCCCAGTTCCTTCATCGCATTTACATATTCATCCTTGCCGATCGGCTTGCCATGCCAGGCGCTCTTGCCTTCCATGAAGGAGACGCCCTTGCCCTTGACGGTCCTGGCGACGATCACCGTCGGTACGCCCTTGACGGTAGCCGCCAGGTCGACGGCGTCGGCGATCGCTTCGACGCAGTGGCCATCGATCTCGATGACGTTCCAGCCGAACGCGCGCCACTTGGCGCCGATGTCGCCCATCGGCATGATCTCGCTGACGGTGCCGTCGAGCTGCACGCCGTTGTTATCGACGATGACCAGCAGGTTGTCGGCGGCGAACTTGGATGCCGACATCGCGGCTTCCCAGACGATGCCTTCCTGCAGTTCGCCATCGCCCATCAATACGACGGTGCGGTAATCGCGTCCGTCGAGCCTGGCCGCCATGGCCATGCCAAGGCCAGCGGGCAGACCGAGGCCGAGCGGTCCGGTCGAGAGCTCGACGCCGCAGGTCTTCTTCGCGCAGGGATGACCTTGCAGGTGGCTGTCGAGTTGGCGCAGCGTGACGAGGTCGTCCTGCGGGAAAAAGCCGCGGGCGGCGAGAATCATGTACAGCATCGGCGCAGCGTGGCCCTTGCCGAGGATGAAGCGGTCGCGATCCGGATCCTTCGGATTCTTCGGGTCGACGCGCAGCTTGTCGAAGTACAACGTTGTCATGATCTCTGTCGAGGACAGCGATCCGCCCGGGTGCCCGGTCTGGATGCCGTACAGGAGCTTGATCAGGTCGCGACGCAGCCCGAGGCAGGTCTCTTCGAGGAAGCGCTTTCTTTCGTTGCTCAAACTCATTGCGTTCTCCTGGTAATTCGTGAATTGCATGCCGCGCGGCGCGTCAGTCGCCGATGTCGATGACAACCTTCATGACGCTTTCCGGATGGGTGTCGATGTGCGGGTAGACGGCTTCCATCTGGCGGATGTCGAAGTGGTCGCTGATCAGTCGCGAGGTGTCGATCTTCTTCTGCGTGATCAGGTCGATCGCCCGCTGGAAGTCTTCGCGCAGGTACATCATGATGCCGAGCATGTCGACCTCGCGACGCTGGAAGAGCGGCAGTTCGACCTCGACCGGTTCCTTGTAATTGGCGACGATGACGAGTTTCGACGAGCAGCGCGCGGCGGCGACGGCTTCGTTGAAGATTGCTTTGACGCCGGCGCAGTCGATGATGATGTCGGCCTCGTTCTCGCCGAACTCTTCCATGATGACGTCCTTGAGCTGGCGGCCGCGCGTGTCGATGCAGGCGTGGATGCCGCAGTCGCGGGCGATGGCGAGACGGGTCGGGTTGATGTCGGTGATGACCACCTTGCGCGCGCCCGAGGCGATGGCTACCTGCGCGACGAGGTTGCCGATCGTGCCGGCGCCAAGGACGATGACATTGGTGCCGGTGATGTCGCCGCAGCGCCGGATGGCGCCGGTCGCCACCGCTGTCGGCTCGACCAGCGAGCCCTCGTCGAAACTCATCGTCTCGGGCAGGCGCAGTACTTTCGATGCCGGCACCGCAAAGTATTCCGAGAACATGCCACCGGTATGAACGCCGTAGACCTTGAGGTTCTTGCAGACGTTGGGGTGGCCGCTGCGGCAGGGCGCGCATTCGCCGCAGAAAACCTGGGGCTGGACGGTGACCTTGTCGCCTTCCCTGAGCCCGGTCACCTTGCTGCCGACCTTGGCGACGACGCCGGCGCCTTCGTGTCCCTGAACCACCGGGAAGCGCATGTACTTGTGCTTGCCGTGGTAGATCTGGATGTCCGAACCGCAGACGCCGACGCGCTTCATCCGGATCAGTACGTCGTCATCACCGATGTCGGGAATCGGCGTCTCGAGGAAGCTCATCTTGAAGGCTTCAGTCATTTTTACTTGCAACATCTTGGTCTCCAGAGTCTTCATTCGTTTTGCATTACTTGAGCGCTTGCGGCAGCCACAGCGAGACCCAGGGCACGTAGGTCAGGATGATCAGCGTCAGCAGTAGAACGCCGACATAAGAACCGACTTCGCGCACGACGACGCCGAAGCGCACCTTGGTCACCGAGCTGGCGACGAAGAGCAGAACGCCGACCGGTGGCGTCAGCTGGCCGATCGTCAGATTGACGAGCAGGATGATGCCGAAGTGGGTCAGATCGATGTGGAAGAGGTTGAGCACCGGGATCAGGATCGGCACCAGGATGATCATGATCGCGATCGTCTCCATGAAGCAGCCGAGAACCAGCAGGACGATGTTGAGCATGATCAGCACGACCCAGGGCTTGTCGGTGGCTTGGGTCAGCGCGGCTGAGAGCATCTGCGGCGCCTGCTCGATCCCGAGGAACCAGCTGAAGGGCGCGGCGGCGGCGACGATGAGCAGGATCACCGCGGTTTCCTTGGCCGTCTGCAGCAGGATCGCAGGGATGTGAGACCACTTCAGCGTCCGGTAGACGAAGAGGCCGACGAGCAACGAATAGAAGGCGGCGACGCCGGCGATCTCGGTGGCGGTGAAGACGCCCATGCGGAAGCCGCCGAGGATCAGCACCGGCATCATCAGCGCCCAGGCGGCTTCGTGAAAGGCCGTTTTGAGGCGGCTCCAGGCGAAGTCGGCGTCTTTCGGGAACTGGCGCTTGTGAGCGATGTAGGCGGTCAGCACGACCATCGCGCCGGCCATCAGCAATCCTGGCAGCAGGCCGGCCCAGAACAGGTCGCCGAGCGAGATGTTGGCCTGCCAGGCGTAGATGACCATCAGCGTTGAGGGAGGGATGATCGGTCCGAGCGTCGCGGCGGCGGCACAGAGGGCGGCGCCGAAGCCGTTGCCGTAGCCAGCCTTCGAAAACTCCGGCACGAAGACGCGCGAGAGGGCGGCGCAGTCGGCGACCGAGGAGCCCGAGATGCCCGAGAGGAAGACTTCGCCGACGACCGCCGTCTGCGCGATGCCGCCGCGGATATGACCGATGAAGGCGCGGGTGAAACCGAACAGGCGCTCGCTGATGCCCGAGTCGTTCATCAATGAACCGGCCAGCGTGAAGAGCGGGATGGCCAGCAGCGGGAAGGACTGGACGCCGGTGACGACGCGCTGGGCGACGACCGAGAGCGGGAAACCTTCGATACCGATGACGAGCATCGAGGCGCCGAGCATCGCCAGGGCGATCGGCAGGCCGATCAGCAGCAGGGCGATGAAAGAGAGACCGAGGATGATCATTCGACACCGCCTTCCTTCATGACCAGCACTTCGGTTTCGCCGCGGAAGACCGGGGCGGCGCCCTGTTCCATCCAGGCGCGAAGCACGTGGGTAAGCATCAGGATCAGGCCGGCTGGCATGGCGGCGGCAAACCAGGCCTTGGAGACGCCCATCATCGGCGAATCGACGACGAGTTCCTGCAGCACCTGGTCATAACAGGCCCAGATGGCGACGATGATGATGATGGCGCCGATGACGACGGTCAGTGCGTTCAGCCAGTTGAAGGCGGTTTTGCGGAAAATCGGCGCCATGACGTCGATGCGGATGTGCATCTGCGAGCGGACGGCTGCGGCGGCGCCGAGGAAGACCATCCAGGTGAGCAGGGCGACGATCAGTTCCTCGCCCCAGGTCAGCGGGTTGTTGAAGACGTAGCGCAGGGCGACGGCGAGGACCACGAGTCCGGCAATGAGCCCGTGCAGGACAATGACGAGCAGGTCCTCGATCGAGGCGATGACATCGTCAATGCGGAAGAACAGTGAGCGGAAGGAATCCATTGGCATCCTAGCGGGGTATGTTTTTGTCGTAGCCGCTCCCGCCCGCCGCGTCGAGGCGCGGCGGTCCTGCCTCGTACCGGGCAGCAGGAGCGGGTTGGGCGCTTACTTCGTCGAGTCGACAGCGGCCTTGACGCGTTGCAGGTTTGCCGTGCCCCAGCGCGCTTCGAGGTTCTTGTAGGCCGGCGCCATCTTGGCGGCGAAGGCGGCGCGATCGGGTTTGTCGTTGATCGTCGTCTTGCCGGACTTGCGGATCTCCTCAAGCATCTTGGTTTCCTGTTCCTGCTGCAGGCGTGTGTTCTTTTCCGAGATTGCCGCCGCTTCGTCGAGCAGGATCTTCTGCAGTTCGGGCGAGAGCTTCTCGAGCGAGCGCTTGTTGATGATGAAGGTATTGTTCTGCAGCATGTGCTTCGTCATCGACAGATGCCCCTGCACTTCGTAGAACTTGCGGGCATAGATCGTCGGGATCGGGTTTTCCTGGCCGTCGACGAGCTTCTGCTGCAGTGCCGTGTAGACCTCGCCGAAGGGAATCGGCGTCGGTGCGGCGCCCATGGCGCGGATCATTTCCACCCAGACGGGCGACTCGGGTACGCGGATCTTGAGGCCGGCCATATCTTCGGGTTTGTTGACGGCCTTGGTGCCGGTGGTCAGGTTGCGCCAGCCCCAGTACCAGATCTTGGTCAGCATCAGGACGTTGTGCTTGTCGCGCAGTTCGTCGAAGATCGGCTGGAAGGCCGGGCCGCGGATGACTTTTTCGGCTTGCGCCCAGTCGTTCCAGAGGAAGGGGGCGCTGGCGATTTCAAGCGCCGGCACCAGATTCGACAGTGCCGCCATCGACGGCGAGGTGATGTCGAGCGCGCCCGACTTGACCTGCTGGATCAGGTCGACTTCCTTGCCGAGCTGTTCGCCTGGGAATACCTTGATCGTGATTTCGCCCTTGGTCTTCTTGGCGACGTTATCGGCGAATTCCTGCTCGAGTTCGGCGGCGAGCTCGCCATTGACGTGAACGTGGCCGAAGCGCAGCGTGGTCGCCGCCTGGGCGGCGAAAGGCAGGGCGCTCAGTGCGGCCAGCACGGCGGTGGCGAGGGTCGAGGCGAACAGTTTCCGGGGGGTGGAACGATGCATGGTGAACCTCCTTGTGATCAAGTTATGGTTTTTTACGTCATCGAACAGCATCGGAGCGACCGGCGCTGCCGGTCACCCACGGGGAATCAGGCTTTGCGGCGGACTTCGGTCTTGGCCAGCTTCTCGTAGAAACGGACGATGGCGCTGTGGTCGCAGGCGCCCATGTCGTCGCACTTGAGGGCTTGCAGCGTTTCCATGACGTTGGCCGTCAGCGGCGTCGCGACGTTGAGCGCGTGGGCCGTGTCGAGGGCGTTCTGCAGATCCTTGATGTGCAATTCGATGCGGAAGCCGGGCTTGAAGTTGCCGTCGAGCATCATCGGCACCTTGGCGTTCATCACCGTTGAGCCGGCGAGGCCGCCCTTGATGGCGTTGAAGACGGCTTCCGGATCGACGCCGGCCTTGGTCGCCAGCACGAAGGCTTCGGAGACCGCGGCAATGTTGAGGGCGACGACGATCTGGTTGGCAAGCTTGGTGACATTGCCGGCGCCGATGTCGCCGACCAGAACGACGGAAGCGCCCATGCACTTCAGGATCGGCTCGCACTCGGCGAAGACAGCCGCATCGCCGCCGACCATGATCGACAGGCTCGCGTCGATGGCCTTCGGTTCGCCACCGGAAACCGGTGCGTCGATCATCTTGACGCCCTTGGCCGCCAGTTCCTTGGCGACTTCCTGCGCTGCTTGCGGCGCGATCGAGCTCATGTCGACGACGATGGTGCCCGGCTTGGCGCCCTCAGCCACGCCATTGGCGCCGAGGACGACGGTTTTCACCTGCGGCGAGTTGGGTAGCATCGTGATGATGATGTCCGTCTGCGCGGCGACGTCCTTCGGCGTGGCGGCCGACTTGGCGCCCTGGGCGACTACTTCCGCGACGGCGGTCGCATTGATGTCGCAGACGGTCAGGTCGTAGCCCGCCTTCAGCAGGTTTTTACTCATGGGCTTGCCCATGATGCCGAGTCCGATGAAACCGATTTTCTTGCTCATGACCTCTCCAGGTATGTTGTGGGTTCAGAGGGAATAGCCGTAGTCGCGGATCCAGCCCAGCGATCCGGCGGTGTTCGGGGTGGGGGCGTATTCGAGACCGATGTAACCGTCATAACCGGTCGCCATGAATTCGGCGAGCAGCCAGCGGTAGGCGATTTCGCCGGTACCCGGCTGGTGGCGGCCGGGGTTGTCGGCGATCTGGACGTGTGCGATGCGTGCGAGGTTCGTCTTCAGGATGCCGGCGAGCTCGCCTTCCATGCGTTGCGCATGATAGACGTCGTACTGCAGGTAGGCGTTGGGGTGGGCGACGGCATCGAGGATGTCGAGCACCTTGCCGGTCGTGTCGAGGAAGAAGCCCGGCACGTCGCGCGAGTTGAGATGTTCGACGAGCAGGCGGATGCCGGCCTGGCCGAGCGCCTCGGCGGCGTAGCGCAGGTTGGCGACGAGTGCTGCGCGCTGCTCGGCGACGGGCACGTCGGGCAGCGTCTTGCCGACCAGACAGTTGATCTGCGGTACGCCAAGCGCCTGCGCGTACTCGATCGCGCGGGCGACGCCGGCGCGGAATTCTTCCTGGCGTGCCGGATTGACGGCGATGCCGCGTTCGCCGGCGCCGAAGTTGCCGGCCGGCAGGTTGATCAGCACCAGCTTGAGCCCGTTGTCCGTGAGTGCCGCCTTCAGGTCGGCGATCGTGTAGTCGTACGGGAACATGAATTCGACCGCCTTGAAGCCGAGCTTCGCAGCTGCCGCGAAGCGTTCCATGAATGGCACTTCCTGAAACAACATCGACAAATTGGCCGAAAACTTCGGCGTCGCACCCGCTGCGCTCATGTCTGCATCCCCTGTTGTTGGTTGATGGTGCGGCGGCATTCTGGCGCCGTCGCAAAAAACAATGGGATGACTATGGCAATAACCGGGCCAGTGCCGTGGTTAAGGCGTATGACGTTGTTTATAAGGTTTTTTTGTTTTGGCGCGAGGAAGCAGAGCGAGTGCTTTTATGTTTCATATTGAAACACGTGTGTTTCAATATGCGCCCATGGGGTCAGCTGTCGTCGCGGGCCGGCCGGGTGATGCGCCGGTTATCGCGAATCCGGCGCCACAGCGTTGTGCGTCCGAGACCGAGGATGGCGCTACTCGCCTTGACCGAGCCGCCGGTCTTGTCGAAGACGTGGGCGATGTATTCGTCTTCGAGTTCCCTGAGCGTCATGTCGTCCGGGAATTGCGCCTGCCCGGGGTCCGTCGCGACCGGCGATTGCGGCATGCCTTCGAGATCGTCGATACCGACGACACGGCGGTCGGTGACAACGACGGCGCGCTCGATCATGCCGCGCAGTTCGCGCACATTGCCCTTGAACTGGTAGCGGCGCAGGTAGGCGAGTGCTTCGGGGCTGAGGCTCAGGCGGCCTTTCTGGTAGCGCCCGACGAACTCCTTGAGGAAATGCAGGCTGAGGAGTTCGATGTCCTCGACGCGTTCGCTCAGCGGCGGAATGTAGAGGCTCAGGATAGCGATGCGGAAGAACAGGTCGCCGCGGAACTGGTGCGCGTCGACGAGTTGGCGCAGGTCGCGGTTGGTCGCGCAGATGATGCGCACGTCGACCGGGATCAGCTTGTCGCCGCCGAGGCGCATCACCTGCTTCTCCTGCAGGACGCGCAGGAGCCGGCCCTGCAGCAGCACCGGCAGTTCGCTGATCTCGTCGAGAAAGATCGTACCGCCATGGGCCATCTCGAAGAGGCCGGCCTTGCCCTTGCGCACGGCGCCGGTAAACGAGCCCTCGACGTAGCCGAAGAGTTCGCTCTCGATCAGCGTTTCCGGCAGCGCCGCACAGTTGATGGCGACGAAGGGTGCGTTCCGGCGTGGGCTCGCGCGGTGGATGCTTTGCGCGAACAGTTCCTTGCCGACGCCGGACGGTCCAAAGATCAGTACCGAGGCGTCGTAGGCAGCGAATTTTTGTGCGCTGCGGATGCAGTCGGCAATCGCCGCGCTGCCGTGGATGATGTCGGAGAACTGGTATTGGGCGACGAAGCCGCGTTCGGCGAGCTTGATGCGGATTTTCTGTTCGAGGCGCTGGACGTCGGTGATGTCCTGATAGGTGGCGACGGCGCCGCGTACCTCGCCGTCGACGACGACGGGGATGCGGCTGGCGGCGACGACCGTCTGGTTGTTCAGCGTCTGGATGTCGCCGATGACCGATTGTTCGTTTTCGAGTACGGCCAGCAGCCGCGTTTCCGGGATAACCTCGGTGATCTGCCGGCCCATCGCCTCGTGACGGCTGTAGCCGGTGATCTTTTCCGAAACGCTGTTGAAGACGGTGATGATGCCGCGATTGTCGATGGCGATGATTCCGTCATGGACGAAGTCGATGATCGCGGAGAATTGCTGGGCCTTTTCCTTTTGCAGTCGCGAGGCGTAGAGAATGTCCTTGGCTTGCTGGATGGCGATCTGCATCGCCTGCGGACCGGATTGGACCAGCGAGGCTTTGCCGTTCGAACGCTGTGCCGCCATCTTGACGTTGTTGTCGCCGACGAAGCTGCGGATGCCTTGGCCGAGCAGGCGCCCGACTTCCACTTCGATGTCGCTGTGCTTGGTGATTTCGCAGCAGACGGCCGGCAGGCCCATGACCCTGGCGATCGTCTCGGCGCCGTAGATGACGTTGCGGAAGCCGATCACGCCGATCGGACCGTCGATGCCACTGGCCTTGACTTCGGAGAAGGCGTCGATGAGGTCGAAGGCGTTGACCTTGACTTCGACGGTCGGAATGTCGAATTCGCTGCGGATCAGTTCGAAGAAGCCGCCGCGCGAGACAATCACGCGGGCGCCGGCGTCGATGGCCGAGCGGGCGCGGGTGAGCACGTTGCCCGGTTCGGCTTCGAGCAGGTCGACATTGCTGTAGCCGTTCTCGGCGATGATGCGGTGGGTGACATCCGCCATCGCTGAGAACGGGGTGACGACGACGATTTCCTTCATGGGCCGGTCCGTTGAAGACGTAAGGATGGTGACCGCAGCCCTCTCGTGGCTGCGGTCTGGCCCAGATTCTAGCGCTTTGGGCGGGAATTACGAGCGGATATCACGCGGGAATATCCGTGTGGCGTAGTGTTCCAGCCTATGCGCGGCGCTTATTCGCCTTCGATACGGAATCCGACTTTCAGTGTCACCTGGAAATGCGCAACCTTGCCTTCGACGACGTGGCCGGTCGTCTTGATGACCTCGAACCACGAGATGTGGCGGATCGTCTTGGCGCTGGTCTCGATGGCGTTGCGGATGGCGTCGTCCGCGCTGACGTGCGAGGAACCGACGATTTCAACCATTTTGTAGACGTGATCAGACATGATAGCCCTCGGTAAGTGGTGTTTGCGCGAGCGGTTTGACCGTGGTCCGGCGCTCAGGGTTCATTCTGCCCCACAGTGGCCGTTTGGCGGTACTGGAAGAGTACATCATCGATGAGGTCGTCGAGATCGACGGCGGCCAGACCGAAGAATTGGGCAACCGGAGCCGCCGCGCGTTCCCACTCGTGCTCCTCCGGTTTGCGCAGCAGCATGCCGGCGATGCGCTCGGAAACGAGCGTGATACCGATGAGGACGCAGACTTCGTCGCCCGGTGCGTGTTCAAGCGTGCCATCGAGCACTTCATGGTCGTGGTGGTAGCGGATGGCGTCACAGAGCACGTCCGACAGCCCCCAGCTTTTCGTCATCAGGTAGCCGATCGTGGCATGGTCGGTGCCGTGTTGTTCTTCTTCGATCTCGGTGAATTTGCGCAGGCTCTTGTTGGCCAGTTGCAGTGTGTCCTTGTAGTCGGGAAAGCGCTGCATCATCAGCGGGATGCCGCAGTCGTGGAACAGGCCCATGCAGTAGGCCGTTTCGCGACGCGTGCCCTTGAGGTGTCCGCTGAGCAGGGCGGAGATTTCGGCGTTATGCGCGGTACGGTCCCAGAAACGTTCCAGGTTGAGCTTCTTGCCGCCGCTGACGGCCTGGCGGACAAAATGACCGACGACGAAATTCATCAGGTTGCGGTTGCCGATCATGAGGACGGCTTCGTCCACCGAATTGACCGAGCGGTTGATGTTGGCGCCGACCGAGTTGACGATCTTGAGGACAGCTGCGGAGAGGGCGACATCGCCCCGGACCAGCGCGGCAATGCGGCGCGGATCGCCGTCATCCTTGCGAAGTTCGGCGTTCAGGTCGTTGAGGATCTGTGGGCAAGGCGGAATCTTGAGGCCGCGCAGCAGTGCGGCGGGATCTGTTTTTTTTGCGGGAGGCGTCATGGTCTGAATCTGATTCGTGGTGTTTTTTTCCGAGTATTGCATATCTCGCCCATCGCTGTCGCGTCGGTGGCGGGCAATGCTTGTGGCATCCGGCTGCGAATCCAGTAGCGGCGGGCGCGGGATGGCGTCCGCGATCAGACGTACAGCAAATCGCGGTCGAGCAGGTCGGTAACCAGCATCTTGCCGGGCGCGTGCGTGATGCAGAAGGCTGGCTTCGCTTCCATGACGACCGACTGGGGGGTGACGCCGCAGGCCCAGAAGACCGGGATTTCGTCGGGCCTGATTGCGACCGGGTCACCGAAGTCGGGATGCTGGAGGTCGGTAATACCGATCAGCGAGGGATCGCCGAGATGGACGGGCGCACCGTGCACCGTCGGCATGCGCGCCGTGACCTGCACCGCCTTGATCGCGTCGGCGGCCTTCATCGGGCGCATCGAGACGACCATCGGTCCGTGGAACGGTCCGGCCGGACGGGTGGCGATATTGGTCCGGTACATGGCGACATTGCGCCCTTCGAGGATATGGCGGAGGGGTATGCCAGCGTCAATGAGCGCCTGCTCGAACGAGAAGGAGCAGCCGATGACGAAGGTGACGAGGTCGTCGCGCCAGAGCGACAGAAGGTCGGCGGGTTCGTCGACAAGGGCGCCGTTGCGCCACAGGCGATAGCCGGCGACGTCGGTGCGGATGTCGAGATTGGCACCGAGCCCCGGCAGGCGTGGATCTCCGGGTTCGGAGACCGCCAGCAGGGGGCAGGATTTCGGGTTGCGTTGGCAGAAGCGCAGGAAATCGTTGGCTTCGCTTTCCGGCAGGATGGCGACGTTGCCCTGAACGTGGTTCGGTGCCATGCCACTGGTCTGGCCGCGCCAGCGGCCACTGCGCACCGCCAGGCGCGCTTCGACACCGGTACGGACGTCCGGACGTGTTGTTGAGTCGGTAGAGACGTTGGCAGAAATGCAGGTCGCGTCTTGCGAAGGCATGGGGGTTCCTTGTCGCCCGGTCGGGGCCAAAAATCATCTGTCGTAGCGATGGTGATAGTACCGAATATTTCTCCCGTCGTAATCGTCGCCTCACGGTTTTTGATGCTCCTGGCTTGCGCGGAGGGCGGCGGCTCAACGGGGTGTTCATGACAAAATGCTGAGATGGGCGTAGAGTCCTTGCTCGGAAGGCAGGGATGGAAAGCATGGGTTGTGACAGTCATGGCGGTCATGGGATCGCGCTGGAGCATCTTCTCGCTTCGCTGAAAATCGGCGACGCTGTGATTGATGGCGATCACGAACGTTTGTTTGGCGAGTTGTATCGTTTGCGCCAGCAGATGCTGGAGGGCGAGGCGGGGTCGGGCGGGCGTTCGGGTTTTCAGGCGACGCTGGGGGCGATCGGCGGCGCGATGATGGCGCACTTCGAACATGAAGAACGTTTCCTGGCCACGCTGGGGATGCCGGCGTCCGAGGTGCAGAGCCACCTCGGCGCACACCGCGAAATCGTGCGTCAGTATGCCGAACTCAATCTTCGTCTGCTGCAGGATCCGTCGCTCGACAGCGAAGCGGTCCTGACGATGGTTCAGGAGTGGATTTTCTACCACCTTATCCGCCACGACCTGAAAATGCGTCCCTATGTCGCGCTCATGAATACGGGCTGATGCCCGGTCGGACGCCTAGCGTTCGTCGAAGTCCAGCCATTTCAATACGTTGACGTAAAGCTCGTCGGGCGAAAAAGGCTTGACGATGCAGTCGTTCATGCCGGCGTCAAGGCACTCCTGCTGCTCTTCGCTCAGCGCGCTGGCGGTCAGCGCCACGATCGGCCGTCGCGCGTATCCTGGTTCTGCGCGCAGCAGGGGCGCCGCATCGAGTCCGCCCATGACGGGCATCTGCACGTCCATCAGTACCAATGCATACGTCTGTCGTCGTGCCGCCTCGATCGCCTGTTGGCCGTTCTCGGCCGTGTCGACGACGAGGCCGCAGACTTCGAGCAGGAATTTGGTGATTTCGAGGTTGACGGGGATGTCGTCGACAACGAGTACGCGGCGACCGGTGTGGCGCTGCTGGATCAGTTGTTCGGCGTTGATCGTGTCGGCCGCGTTGCGTGGCGCCGGTGTCGCGGCGGCACCTTTCTTCAGTCGGACGCTGAACCAGAACGTACTGCCGACGCCGATCGTGCTCTCGACGCCGGCTTCGCCACCCATCATTTCGGCGAGTCGGCGCGTGATGGCGAGGCCGAGGCCGGTGCCGCCGTAGCAGCGTGTGGTGCTCTTGTCCGCCTGCTCGAAAGCGCCGAAAAGCCGCGGCAGGACGTTGGCATCAATGCCGATGCCGGTGTCGATAACCTCGAAACGTATCATGACATTGTCGCTGTCCTCGCTCTGAAGGCGGGTGCGGAGGGTTACCGAGCCGTGCTCGGTGAACTTGATGGCGTTGGTTGCGTAGTTGAGCAGGGCCTGGCGCAGGCGCGTCGGATCCCCGGCGAGTCGCGCCGGAAACTCGCCGGTGTCGAAGATCAGCGTCAGGTTCTTGCGCCGGGCGCGATCGGCGAGCAGCGCGCGGACATCGCTGACGATGCTGTCGATGTTGATCGGGATTTCCTCGAGCGCGAGCTTGCCGGCCTCGATTTTCGACAGGTCGAGGATGTCGTTGATGAGTCCGAGCAGGTGATTGGCTGCCGTGTCGATCTTGTTGATCCGGTCGGCCTGGGTGGCGTTGATGCCTTCGCGCCGCAGTACCGAGACCATGCCGAGAATGGCGTTCATCGGCGTGCGGATCTCGTGGCTCATGTTGGCGAGGAACAGGCTCTTTTCGAGGTTGGCGGCTTCGGCCTGGACCTTGGCCTCGGTCAGCTGGTGGGTGCGCTCCTCGACGAGGTGTTCAAGGTGGTGGCGGTATTGCGTGAGTTCCTGCTCGGTGCGTCGCCGCTCGGTGACGTCGCGCGCCGAACCGACGGTGCCGATGCAGTTGCCCTCGTTGTCGATGAACGGCGCCTTGTAGACTTCGAGGTGCGCCGGGCGGCCGTGCAGGACGCCGCTTTCCTCGTAGATTGAGAGCCGGCCCCGGGCGAGCGTTTCCGTATCGCTCTTGGTACAGGTGTCGCCGAAATTGAACCAGTCCTGTCGGTCGGGATGCGCGGCGCGTGCGCGCTCGGCGAAATAGGCCGTGGTCTTGCCGACGGGGTCTTCGCCCGCGTGGGCGCCGAGCCGCAGCCGGGTGTTGGCCTCGTTGGAGAAGATGTAGCGTCCGTCGAGATCCTTGGCCCAGATCATGTCCGGCACGATGTCGCACATGCGGCGGAGCAGCATGGCGAGATCGGTGGCCGCCTGTTCGCTGCGCTGCAGTTCGTCTTCCATCGTCTTGCGCGCGCTGATGTCGCGGATGCGTGCAATCGTCTGCGCTTCGCCGTTGGCGTTGGCAAATATCGTTGATTCGTATTCGGCGATGAAGACGCTGCCATCCTTGCGCGTGAAGCGTGCTTCGCCGCTGAATCTGCCGTCGCGCTGGCGTCTGGCCAGTATTTCGGCGGCGTGCGGATCGGCGTCGTCGAATATCGACTGGCGGCCGAGTGTGCGAAATTCCATCAGGCTGTAGCCGAACAGTTCGCAGGCGGCCGGGTTGGCAAACAGGATCCTGCCGTCGAGGGTGCCAAAGAAAATGGCGTCGCCGGCGAGTTCAAAGGTCAGCCGGAAATGCTCTTCGCTTTCGCGCAGTTCGCGTTTGCGCCGGGCCAGGGTTTCGAGCAACTGGTTGAAGCCGATGACCATCTGCCCGATCTCGTCCCGTCGACCGACCGGCAAGAACTGTGTCGGCTGTTCTCCTTGCGCCATGGCGGCCAGCCTTCGTGCCGTCCTGGCCATCGGCGAGAGCTGTCGCCGAAGGCCCCACCAGATCACGAATCCGGCCAGCAGAGTCAACAGCGCGGAGGTGATCAGCATGCGCTGTTCGGTCTGGCGGATCGGGGCGAAGGCCTCCGCCACCGGCAGGCTGACCGCGACGCCCCAGTCGATGCCGGGAATCCGTTTGTACGAGGTCATTTCCTTCTGGCCGCCGACCTGTTCCAGCAGGACGGTCCCTTCGCTCCCGCCGTGCTGACTGGCGAGGACGCGCTTGACGGTGGGCGGGTCGAGCCTTTCGAGAATGCGATTGTGGTCGGAAGCGGTGACGATGAGCCCTTCCTTCTCGGCGATGAGCATATAGCCGCCACTGTCGCCATAGCGGCCGGTCGCCAGACGGTCGAGAAAATTCGGACGGTCGAGGTTGCTGATGCCCGACACCGCGCCGATCACCGTGCCGAGGTGGTCACGGATCGGCGCGGCGATGACGACCAGCGGGGCATGCGTCGTCTTGCCGCGGTCCGGTTTGCCGATGGTCGTGGCGCCGTCGTTGAGCGCGCCGGCGAGGTAGTCGCGGTCACGGAAATTGACGCCGATCCGTTCCGGCCGGTGGGGCAGGGTGGCGACCGCTGTGCCGTCGCGGCGATAGACGATGAGTCCGTCGTTGAACATCCGGCCGGTGGTGAGGTGGCGTTGCAGGATTGCCTGCACGGCTCCGGGTTGGGTCAGCGCGGCTGGCGCGATATCGGCGGCGAGTTGTTCAAGGTTGCCGCGCCGCATCTCCATCTGTTCCTGGATGTCGGCGGCCATGTAGCTGGCGGTGGAATATTGCTGCTGTCCGAGCAGCCGTTCCATGTCGCCCTGCAGGACGCTGGTCGCACGCCACGAGAGCAGGCACATGCCGGTCAGGAAGAGGGCCAGCGCGGTGGCGGTGGCGCGGGTTTTCAGGGAGAACTCTTTCCGGATAAAAGGCATGGGCACGCGGCTGAAATATTTTTTTTGTTGAAATTTACAAGTAAACAAGAATTTGTCTCATTTTAGCATGATGCCTCCCGGGGTTGCGGCGGGCGGGCGCCGGCAGCAGGGCGCTACAATACCGTGCGCGGCCCGACGTTCGTGGCGCCTTTTTTCGGGATTGCTTTTCCATGCCTGCCGCCTCGGTATTTCTTTTTTTCTCTGCCGCGCTCTGTGCCGGATTGCTGGCCCATGCGCGGCGTCAGCGTCGCGACGCCTTCAGCCGCTATTTCGTCGGTCTGATGACGGCATCGATTCTCTACGCGCTCGGGTATGGCGCGGAATTGATGGCGCCGGATGTGCAGCACATCGTCTGGGCGCTGCGGGTTCAGTATCTTGGCATTCCGTTCATCGCCCTGGCCTGGGTCGGCATGGCCTGGGCGTATCTCGATTCGCGCGGACTGCCGCGTCCGTTACAGATCGTGCTCGGCGGTGTCGGTGTCGCCGTATTGCTGGCTTTCCAGAGTAATGACATGCACCGGCTGTTTTACGTGTCGCTCGATGCTGTCCGGGTTGGTGGCATGTCGATCGCGCTTGCCGTCAAAGGCCCTCTGTACTGGGCTCATATCGCTTTCCTGAATCTGGCGATTGCCTTTGGCGTTCTGCTCTTTTTCCGTGCCTGGCGTCAGTCGATGCGGATCTATCGCGCGCAGTCCTTGTGCTTGCTTCTCGGGTCTGCTTTTCCATGGCTCTTCCATCTTGTCTATCTGATGGGCGGTTCGCCGTACGGCATTGACCTGAGCCCCTTCGGTCTGGCGGCCTCGGGCCTGTTTTTCGGGGTTGCGGCGTTTCGCCACGGGATTCTGGAAATCTTGCCGATCGCTCGTGATCTCGTCTTTGACGGGATTTCCGAAGGGGTCATCATTCTTGACGATGCCCGGCGCGTCAGTGATTTCAATCGGGCCGCGGTGGGGTTCGTCCGTGGTCTTGGTCCGGCCGCGGTCGGGCGTCCGCTCGATGCGATCGACGGTGGCGGCGAAGTCGTCGCGGCCTTGCAAGGCGCGCAGTCGCCGTCGCCAGATTCGGGCACGGGGCCGCTGGTGGCAGAAATGAGCGGATGTGACGATGGCATCGAGCGTCATTACGAATTGCGGTTGTCACCGCTTGTTGACCGTGATGGCGTCATACAGTGCCAGTCCCTGATGCTGATGGACGTCACCGAAAAGCATCAATTATTGGCCCAGTTGCATGCGTTGGCGACCACCGATTCGCTGACCGGTCTCTACAACCGCCGGCAGATCGAGCAGGAGGCCGTCCGGCTCTTCTTGCTGGCGGAACGCGGTGCGATGCCGCTGTCGATTGCGGTCATCGACGTCGATTGTTTCAAGGCGATCAACGACCAGCAGGGGCATGCCGCTGGCGATGCAACGTTGCGCCGGATTGCCGAGGTGCTGAAAGCGCGCCTGCGCGCCTCGGATGTCGTCGGGCGGATTGGCGGCGATGAATTTGTTGCCGTGCTGCCCGGTACCGGCGCGGCGGCGGCCGGTGCCCTGATGCGGGAGGTGAGTGCGCGCTGTCGGGCCGAATGCGGAGCGTCGCTCAGCGTCGGGGTGGCCGAGCGACACGCGGGGATGGCGTGCTTCGAGGCGCTGGCGGCGGAGGGCGATGACCTGTTGTATCGGGCCAAGCAAGCCGGCCGGGATTGCGTGATGGTGGAGGGCGAGGGAATTCATCATTCGCCGCAACCGGAGCTTTGTTGAGAATACCTGCCGGAGCGTTTGGGCAGTTCCGTCGATGGCACGCCGTTTTTACACCTTTTTTATACCTCAGGTCGGACAATGCATCCGGAAGTCACGAGGAAACAGCCATGCCCCAAGTCCCTGAACGATCTCGCCCCCTGCAGGAATGGCAGCGCGTTGCCCTGGCCGTGGCGGCCTGCGCGCTGGTGACGGTGCTGAGCATGCCGCTCGCAGATCTGCTGGCGCTGGCCAACATCGTCATGCTCTTCCTGCTGACGGTGCTGCTGGTTGCCGTCTGGCTGGGGCTGTCGGCGGCGCTCGTCGCGGCCTTTCTCAGCGTCGCGCTGTTCGACTTTTTCTTTGTGCCGCCGCGCTTCTCGTTCGAGGTCAGCGACGGCCAGTATCTCGTGACCTTTGCCGTGATGCTGGTGGTGGCGGTCGTGACCAGTACGCTGGCGGCAAATCTGCGCCGCAACGCGCTGGCCTCGGCGCTCGAGGCGCGTCGGGCCCGGGCGCTCTACGAAATGGCGCGCGAGCTGTCCGGCGCCCTGACGATGGCGCAGGTGGCCGAGATCACACGCGTTTTCCTGCGCAACGTCATGAACGCCGAGGGCGACGTGTTGCTCTACGACGCCAAAACCGGCTTTCGTTCGAGTGGCGACACCGCGCCGCCGAACTTGCGCATCGAACCGGCGCTGGCGCTTGTCGCTTTCGAAGGCGGCGAACCCGTGCGTTGCGATCCGCTCGCCGGGTCAGGCAGCGCCGCGCTGTATCTGCCGCTGAAGGCGCCGATGCGCATGCGCGGCGTCATCGCCGTCGCGCCGCTCGAAAATTCCGCCGCCGAGCTGACCGACATGCAGGCGCAGCAGGAGCGGCTCGGGACAATGGCCTCGCTGGTCGCGATCGCCATCGAGCGCGTACATTACGTCGAGGTCGCCCAGCGCTCGCAGGTCGATATCGTCTCCGAGCGCCTGCGCAGTTCGATCCTGTCCGCCCTGTCGCACGACCTGCGCACGCCGCTGACGGCGCTTGTCGGTCTTGCCGATTCGCTGGTCGAGTACCGTCCCCCATTGGCGACGCCGGCGCGCGAGACGGCGATGGCGATCCGCGACCAGTCCGAATATCTCGCCGGCCTGGTCACGAATCTGCTCGATATGGCGCGCCTGCACGCCGGCAAGGTGACCTTGCGCAAGGAGTGGCAGCCGATCGACGAGGTCATCGGGTCGAGCATCAAGCTGCTCGGTCGCGCGCTCGCCGGCCATGCTGTTCGCGTACGTCGGGGATGCGATCTTCCGCTTGTCGAATTCGATGCGGTGCTGATCGAGCGGGTGCTCTGCAATCTCCTCGAAAACGCCGCGAAGTATTCGCCGCCGGGCCAGGACATTGGTATCGAAGTGGCGTTGCAGGGCGATTTTCTTGCGGTGTCGGTCGTCGATCACGGACCCGGTTTTCCCGGCGATGCCGGCGATTCGATCTTCGAGATGTTCGTGCGCGGCGAGCATCAATCGACGCGTGCCGGCGTCGGTCTTGGCCTCGCGATCTGCCGCGCCATTGTCGAGGCTCATGCTGGCAGCATCGAGGCGGCGAACCGGCCGGAAGGCGGCGGCTGCGTCCGTTTCCTGTTGCCGCTGGGAACGCCGCCGGCGCTTGACGAGGAGCTCGCCGGCCTGGAGGAAGCGCCATGACAACGGGAAGGTCGACGGTGCTGGTGGTCGAGGACGAGAAGCTGATCCGCCGCTTCCTGCGTTCGGCGCTCGAAGAAGAAGGCTGTGCCGTGTGCGAGGCCGAGGGTGTCGGGCGCGGTCTGACCGAGGCTGGCGCCTGCAAACCGGCGTTGGTGGTGCTCGATCTGGGGCTGCCCGATGGCGACGGCGTCGATTTCATCCACGATTTCCGCGCCTGGTCGGAGGCGCCGATCCTGGTGCTGTCGGCGCGCTCGAACGAACAGGACAAGGTGCGGGCGCTCGACGCCGGCGCCGATGACTATCTCACCAAGCCCTTCGGTGTCGGTGAACTGCGGGCCCGGGCGCGCGCACTGTTGCGGCGGCACGGACGGCATGGCGATGCGGTGGACCCGGTGGTCGAATTCGGCGGCGTCCGCGTCGATCTGTCGCAGCGCAGCGTGCTGAGAAACGGCGAGCCCGTCCATCTCACGCCGATCGAATATCGCCTGTTGCGCGTGCTGCTCGCCAACAGCGGCAAGGTCATGACGCAGCGCCATCTGTTGCGCGAAGTCTGGGGGGGCGACCGGGTCGAACACAGCCCCTACCTGCGTGTCTACGTCGGACACCTGCGCCAGAAACTCGAAGACGACCCGACGCAGCCGACCTATCTGCTCACCGAGACCGGCGTCGGTTATCGCTTCCAGCCGCCGTTGGCGCCGCCGGATATCTCGTAACCCAATTGCATCTTTCCAGGAACGTTCAATGAATCAGCCCGCATCGTCCGGCAGGACGAGATTCGCTTCGCTCGCAGTGGCAGCGCTCGGCGTCGTCTATGGCGACATCGGTACCAGCCCCCTGTACGCGCTCAAGGAAGTCTTCGGCAACGCGCACCATCCGGTACCGATCACCCCGGACAATGTCCTTGGCATTCTCTCTCTGGTGACATGGGCGCTGATGCTCGTCATTACCGGCAAGTATGTGTCCTTCGTCATGCGCGCCGACAACCGCGGCGAAGGCGGTATCATGGCCTTGATGGCCCTGGCCCTGCGCGACCTGCCGGCCGGCAGGGGGCGCAATATCCTGGTGATGCTCGGCCTGTTCGGCGCCGCGCTTTTCTACGGCGATGGCGTCATCACGCCGGCGGTGTCGGTGCTGTCGGCGGTCGAAGGGCTGGAGATCGTGACGCCGGCGTTCAAGCCGTACGTCATTCCGATCGCGCTCGTCGTGCTGGTTTTCCTCTTCCTGCTGCAACGCCACGGTACGGCGAGCGTCGGCAAGCTCTTCGGGCCGGTGATGATGCTCTGGTTCGCCGTCCTCTGCGCACTCGGCCTGGGCTCGATCGCGAACGAACCGGGGGTGCTGCGCGCGCTCAATCCGGCATGGGGCGCCGCGTTCCTTGCGGCGCATCCGGCGCTCGGTTTCTTTTCGCTCGGCGCCGTCGTCCTCGTGCTGACCGGCGGCGAAGCGCTCTACGCCGATATGGGACACTTTGGCCGTCATCCGATCCAGGTTGTCTGGTGCGGACTGGTGCTGCCGGCGTTGCTCGTCAATTATTACGGGCAGGGCGCGCTGCTGCTTGCCGATCCTTCCGCCATCGAAAACCCCTTCTACCTGCTGGCGCCGACGTGGGCGACCCTGCCGCTGGTCCTGCTGTCGACGGCGGCGACGATCATCGCGTCGCAGGCGGTGATTTCCGGCGCCTTCTCGATGACCTTGCAGGCCATGCAACTCGGGTATTCGCCGCGCTTTGAAGTCCGTCATACCTCGGAGCGCGAGATCGGGCAGATTTACCTGCCGGCGATCAACTGGCTGCTGCTCGTCGCCGTCATCGCGCTGGTCATCGGTTTCGGCTCGTCGAGTAATCTGGCGGCGGCGTACGGCATCGCGGTCACCGGCACGATGCTGATCACCAACGTGCTGGCCTTCGTCGTCGCACGCCGTCAGTGGGGCTGGTCGCGCGCCCCGGCGCTCGCCTGTATCGTGCCTTTCGTCCTCATCGACATCGCCTTCTTCTCGGCCAATTCGACCAAGATCTTCGACGGCGGCTGGTTCCCGCTGGCCTTCGGCGCGCTGGTGTTCACGGTGTTGACGACCTGGAAGCGCGGACGCGAAGTGTTGCACGATAAGCTCGGTCAGGATGCCATCGAACTGGTCCCGTTCATCCAGAGCTTGGCGCTTGGTGGCGCCACGCGTGTGCCGGGCACCGCCGTCTTTCTGACCGGCCGGCCGCAGGGTGTGCCGCGCTCGCTGCTGCACAGCCTCAAACATTACAAGGTGCTGCACGAACGCATGGTGCTGGTGACGATCCGCATCTTCGACGTGCCGCATGTGCCGGAGATCGACCGGGTCGAAGTGAAATCGCTCGAACAGGATTTCTGGCTGGTCACCGTCCAGTACGGCTTCAAGGACGATCCCGATCTGCCCGAGGCGCTGACCCATTGCGCCGCCGTCGGCCTCGAGTTCGACATGATGGATACCTCGTTCTTCCTCGGTCGCGAGACGTTGATCCCGCGCTTCGGCGAAGAAATGGCGTACTGGCGCGTGCTCCTTTTCGCCGCCATGTTCCGCAATGCCACGAGCATCACGGCATTTTTCCGCGTGCCGTCGAACCGTGTCGTCGAGCTCGGATCGCAGGTGGTGCTCTAGCGCCGTGTTTTGCCAGGCGTAGAATAGGCGCCCCGGCGATTTTCACGCCGGGTCTTGCCGACGCCGATGATCGTTTATTTTCCGCCACTGCATGCGTGCCATGCCCCCGCTTGCGAAATTTTTCGCGGCGAACGCGTGCCCTGCTTCGAGACGCCGGAGCGTGCCGCCATCGTTCATGACGCACTGCGCCGGCGGGGCGACGAACTGCGTGTCCCCGACCGCGACAGCACGTCGTATCTTGGCCGTGTGCATGCGCCGGCCTACCTCGCCTTTCTCGAAACCGCCTGGGCGCGCTGGTTGTCGCTCGACACCGCCAATGCCGAGCGGCAACCGTTTCCGTCGGTGTGGCCGGTGCGGACGCTGCGTGCCGACGTCGAGCCGGATAATTTCATCGCTCAGCTCGGTTTGTATTCCTTCGACAACGGCACGCCGATCAGCGCCGGCACCTGGCGGGCCGCCAAGCAGGCGGCCGACGCGGCGGTCAGCGCGGTGGCCCGTCTCGGGGCGGGCGAGGCCGGCGTGTTCAGCGCCGGACGGCCGCCCGGACATCATGCCGGACGCGATTTCATGGGCGGCTACTGTTTCCTCAACCACGCGGCCGTCGCCGCCGAAGCCCTGCGCGATACCGGTTGTCGGCGCGTCGCCATTCTCGATGTCGATTATCACCACGGCAACGGCACGCAGAGCCTGTTCTACGATCGTGCCGACGTGCTTTTCGTTTCGATTCACGGCGATCCGCGCAGCGAGTATCCTTTCTATCTCGGTCACGCCGACGAGATCGGTGTCGGTGCCGGGGCCGGTTTCAATCTCAATCTGCCGTTGCCGGCAGGAAGTTCAGTCGCGGACTGGTTTTCCGCGCTGGATACGGCGCTGGCCCGCATTGCCGCGTTCCGGCCCGAGGCGCTGGTCGTTTCGCTTGGTCTCGATACCTACGCCGGCGATCCGATCTCGCGCTTTGCGCTGCAATCGGAGGATTTTCGCCGTCTGGGCCGGTGCCTGCGGCATCAGCGCCTGCCGACGGCGTTTATTCTCGAAGGCGGCTACGCCGTCGCCGCGCTTGGCGCCAATGCCGCCAGCGTCATCGACGGCTTCGAAGAACCCGTTTCCGGAGGACGGCCATGACCCTGGTCGAACGTGTCGCAGCCCGTATCGAAAGTCGATTTGCCGGCGAGGGGTCCGGACACGACTGGCATCACATTCGCCGCGTCTGGCGGCTGGCGCAGGCGCTGGCGCGCGAAGAGGGCGCCAATGTCGACATCGCTGAACTCGGCGCGCTCGTCCACGACATCGCCGACTGGAAATTTCACGGCGGGGATGAATCGGTCGGTCCGCGCGAGGCCGAACGCCTGCTACGCGAGGAAGGCGCGTCCGAAGCGGTGATTGCGCCGGTGGTCGATATCGTCGCGACGATCTCTTTCAAAGGCGCCGGCGTGGCAACACCGATGCGCTCGCTCGAAGGCGCCTGCGTTCAGGACGCCGATCGGCTCGATGCGCTCGGCGCCATCGGCATCGCCCGCTGTTTCGCCTATGGCGGCCACGCCGGACGGCCGCTCCACGATCCCGCGGTGCCGCCGGTACAGCACGCCACGGCACAGGCCTACAAGAGCGCGAAAGGCACGAGTCTCAATCACTTCCACGAAAAGCTGTTCCTCCTCAAGGACCGGATGAATACCGCGAGCGGTCGTCGTCTGGCCGAGGCGCGACATGCCTACATGGCCGATTTCGTCGCGCGCTTTCTGCAGGAGTGGGAGAGCGACCTCGGGATCAACGAGTGTGGCGAGTGAACTCGGAAATGAGCCAAAAAAAATCCCGCACCGGTGAGGCACGGGATGTAAATCTCATCATTGCGATGAGTCAGGGAGGGTCAAACATTGTCAGCAGGGGATGCTGAAGCAATGGAATGCAGTCTACCGATCGCCATCGCCCCTGTCTGTGTGGGAATCATTCTCGTTTCGTAACGCTGTGTAATCATTCGGCGTATGCTGACGCGTTAGCAGCGGCGGGCTCTTCCCGCCATTTCCTTGTTGAGGACTCCGACCGTCAATGGACGCCGGAGTTCCTGGCGATCGGAAGGCCGTCGCCGGGAGCATTTTCGGGAACGATGGCGCCGGCGCAGGTGTCTGTCGACGGTGGCGTGCAGGAAGGTGCTTGCCGGTGTATCCTGCCGGTCATCCCATGCGTGTCCTGTTGTTGCGGGTGGCTATCGGGGTGTTCCGGGGGGAAGGGAATGGATAAGGGATATAAGGTGTTTGTCGTCGATGATGCCAACGTCAATCGACGCATTCTCGAGTCGGCGCTCGAGAAGAACTACGACGTCGAGTCCTTCGAGTCGGGGAGTGCTTGCCTGACGCGGATGGCGGAGAAGGTACCGGATCTGCTGCTTCTCGATGTCGATATGCCGGAAATGGATGGCTTTACGCTGTGCCGAAAGATCAAGGCCAATGCCGCGACGCAGCATGTTCCTGTCATTTTTGTTTCAGCGCTCGACGATCTCGACTCGCGCCTGACCGGCTACGATGCCGGCGGCACCGATTTTATCGCCAAGCCTTTCAGCTTTCCCGAGGTCAAGAAGAAGATCGAAGTCGTGCAGCGGGTCGGCGAGGAAAAATGCCGCTTGCGCGGCCAGCTCGACGAATCCGAGATGCTCACCTCGCTGGTGATGTCGAGCCTCGACGAGTATGCCTTGCTCGTCAAGTTCCTGCGGGCGCTCAATGTGTGCGAGCGTCCCGATGACGTTGCCACCGCCGTTCTCGATCTGTTGCGCAGCTTTGGATTGAAAGGTGCCGTGCAGTTCCGTCTGGCCGGGGACGAAATGACGGTCGATCACCAGGGCCAGGTGACGCCGCTCGAGTCGTCGATCATTGCCCATGTGCGCACGCTTGGCGGTATCGCGACCTTCAAGAACCGGGCTGCCTTCAATTTTGAGCATGCGACCGTGCTGGTCAGCAACATGCCGGTCGAGAATCCGGACTTGTGCGGCCGTCTGCGCGACCACCTGGCGATCGCCGTCGAGACGCTGGAGGCCCGTTTGCAGACGCTGGAGGCCCGTTCAGAGCGCGACGCGACCAAAGCGGAAGTCGCCGACGTCTTGCAGGGATTGGTTCGGGTCATGCAGGAGTCCGGCGAAAAATACCGGGTCGCGCATGCGCAGGGGGCGACGACGATCTACCAGTTGCAGGACGAACTGCGCGGCGTGTTCGCGAGCCTCGGCATGAGCGAGGCGCAGGAGGACACCATCCAGTCGATCATCGAGATGAAAACCGATCGTCTGGTCGAACTTTATGATTTCAGCGCCGATATCGAGAAGACGCTGAAAGCCTTGTGCGCGCGCCTGAACCAGGCGCTCGGCCAGGAGCAATGAGGTTCGCGTGCTGGCCCTTTTCCTGAAATGCCTGCTCGGCGCCGCCGCGGTACTGGTGATTGCGCTCCTGTCGAAGTCGAGAAGTTTCTTTGTCGCCGGGCTGGTCCCGCTGTTCCCGACCTTCGCCCTGATCGCCCATTACATCGTCGGCGTCGAACGTTCGGCGGCCGACCTGCGTACGACCGCGCTCTTCGGCCTGTGGTCACTGATTCCCTATGCGGTGTATCTGATCGTTGTCTATTGGCTCAGCGTGCGCCTGGCTCTGGTCAGCACGCTGGCTTGGGCGACGGCGGCATGGATGGGCTGCGCTGCCGTCGTCCTTATCGCCTGGACGCGGCTGCATCCACCGGGTGCGTGAGGCGCTCCGTCGCGCCGACGCGGTCGGCGGAATATGCTCCTATAATGATGCGGATGCGATGACGCGCTGTTCATCGTCTTGTCCACTCTGAAGGGGAACTGCCGTGAAACTCTTGCGTTATGGCCCGCCGGGCCAGGAAAAGCCGGGGCTGCTCGACGCCGCCGGAACGATTCGCGATCTTTCCGGGCTGCTCGACGACTTGACGCCGCGGATGCTGGCGCCGGAGGCGCTCGAGGTGTTGCGCGCCATCGATCCCGAACGCCTGCCCAAGGTGAGCGGGGCGCCGCGTCTGGGGGTGCCCTGGAGCGGCGTCGGCAAGTATGTCGCGATCGGCCTCAACTATAGCGATCATGCCGCCGAGTCGGGCATGGCCCTGCCGGTCGAGCCGACGATGTTCACCAAATGGCTGAGTTGCCTGTGCGGTCCGAACGATGACACGATCATGCCGGCCGAAGCGACCAAGCTCGACTGGGAGGTTGAGCTCGGCATCGTCATCGGGCGACGCGCCCGCCAGGTGTCGCGCGAGGCGGCGCTCGATTACGTGGCCGGTTATGTGCTTGCCAACGACATCTCCGAGCGCAGTTTTCAGATCGATCGCAGCGGCGGCCAGTGGAGCAAGGGCAAGGGCTTCGATACCTTCGGTCCGGTCGGTCCGTGGCTGGTGACGCGCGACGAGATCGCTGATCCGCAATGCCTCGACATGTGGCTCGATGTCAATGGCGTGCGGCGGCAGACCGGCAGTACCTCGAAGATGATTTTCAAGTGTGATGAGCTGGTTGCGTACTGCAGCCGCGTCATGACGCTGGAACCCGGCGATCTCATCATCACCGGCACGCCGCCCGGCGTTGGCCTCGGCTGCAAGCCGCCGCAATTTCTCAAGGTCGGCGACGTCGTCGAACTTGGCGTCGCCGGGCTCGGACAGCAGCGGCAGGTGGTCGTCTCCGGCTGAAGCCGGTTTCTTGCCTTGCCGGAAGCGTTTCCGGCCTCAGTCTTGTGCGCCCGTCGTTTCCGGCGTTGTCGGCGGCGTTGCCGGTGGCGCTGTCTTGGCGGGCGTTTCCTGCGTGTCTTCGGCGATGATGCGGTCGATGACTTCCTGCAGCGGGTCGGCGTCCTCGGCCGGTTCGCTATTTTCCGGCTTCGGCGGCGCTGCCTTGCGCGGCGGCGGGGGCGGCGGTGCGAACCAGCTGGGCATGAGCTTCTCCGCCCACTGCGACACCTGGATGACGAGCCGTTGCCAGAGGCTGCGATCGTCCGGCGCGGTGAAGCGCTGGCGTTCGTCGATCAGACGCGTGCGCAGCGCGCCGCTGAACACTTCGCCGACGATTGGCAGGGCGCTGTGCGCGCCCTGTCCCCAATAGTCGCTGCGCAGCGTGATGCGCGGATCGTTGAAGCCGACCCAGGCGCCGGCGACCAGTTGCGGATGCATCAGGATGAACCAGCCGTCGGCGTTGTCCTGTGTCGTGCCGGTCTTGCCGGCGACGTCGGCACGTATGCCGAAACGGTTGCGGATGGCGATGCCGGTGCCGCGGTCGATGACGCCGCGCAACGCATCGAGCAGTGCGTAGTCAGTCGTTTCATCGAGCGCGCGCTCCGGGGCTGCCGCTGCGAATTCCTCAAGCACGCGCCCGTTGCGATCCTCGATGCGCGTGATCAGGTACGGGGCGCGATAGCGGCCGCCGCCCGCGATCGCCGCGTAGGCCGCGACCATTTCCTTGAGTGACACCGGACTCGTGCCGAGCGCCAGCGACGGAACGGCTTCGAGCGGGCTCTGGCGCACACCGAGCGCGCGGGCGAGGCGGACGACCTTTGCCGGTCCGACCTGCTGCATGACCTGGGCGGTGATCGTGTTTTTCGATTGTGCGAGCCCGTCGCGCAGTGTCATCGGCTGATCGCTCGGCGGTTTGCCGTCGCGCGGCCGCCAGATCTCGTTGCGGCCGACCGGGATCTCGACGGCTCGGTCGACGAGCGTGCTGTCGGGGCGGATGCCCTGGCGAAAGGCCTCGCCATAGACGAAGGGTTTGAAGGTCGAACCGGGCTGGCGTCGTGCCTGCTGGACGTGGTCGAAGGCGTCCTTTTCGAAGTCGCGGCCGCCGACCCAGGCGCGCACGGCGCCGGTGTTGGGGTCGAGCGCGAGGAAACCGGATTCGATCATCGTCTTCTGCTGTCGCAGGTTGAGCAGGAAGGCGGGATTGGCCGTCAGCTTGCGGATGGCCTGTTCGTGCGTTGCGCCGGCGGCACGGGCCGCCCGGTAATCCGCCGTTTCGCGGATGAAAGCCTGGACGGTCGGATGCTTCGCCTGCCAGGCCGAACGCGGCCAGGCACCGTCGGCGATCGCTTGCAGCGTCAGGCCCTGGCGCGCGACGGCCTGATTGGCGAGCGCCTGCAGCCGCGAGTCGAGCGTCGTGCGGATGACGAGGCCGTCGTTGTAGAGGTTGTAGTCGTTGCGGTCGGCCCAGGCGATCAGCCACTTGCGCAGGATCTGCGTCATGTGCGGTGCCGCGCCGGTCTTCTCGAACTGGCGCTCGAAATCGAGGTTGAGCGGTGCCTTTTTCAGGATTTCGTAGCGGGCCGGCTTGAGCTTCTCGCGCCGGACCATCTGCGCCAGCACGGTGTTGCGGCGTTGCAGCGAGCGCTCGGGATTGAGCACCGGGTTGTAATAGCTGTTGCCCTTGAGCATGCCGACCAGCGTCGCGCTCTGCAAGAGGTCGAGACGCTTGGCGGACGTATCGAAGTAGGTGCGGGCCGCCATCTCTATGCCGTGGGCATTGTAGAGGAAGGGGACGGTGTTGAGGTAGGTTTCGAGAATGTCGTCCTTGTCATGGACGGCCTCGATCTTGAGTGCGGTGATCGCTTCCTTGAGCTTGCGCGTCAGGGTGGGCGCGCGTCCGATGTCGTCGGGATAGAGGTTGCGCGCCAGCTGCTGGGTCAGCGTCGAGCCGCCCTGACGGTCGCCGCCGAGTGTGTGGACGAGGGCGGCGCCGGTGCGAAAGAGGTCGAGTCCGTGGTGCTCGTAGAAGCGGTGGTCCTCAGTGGCGATCAGGGCATCGACGACGTGGGGCGAGATGTCGGCAAGCCGGACCCATTGACGGTTGGCGAGCCGGAGTTCAGCGATTTTCTTGCCATCGGCCGAAAGGATTTGTGCCGGGTGCTCGGTCGTCGCATTGCGGATGTCGCGGATGCTCGGGGTGAACGGGATCAGGACGATCGCATAGAGCAGCAGGGCCAGCGGACCGGCGGCGAGAGCCAGGGCAATACCGCGCCGGGTCGGGTGGCGGAGATGTACGAGGGCGCGCTGCGCGATCGGTGTCGCTTCCGCACGCACGCGTTGCCATGCCAGGCGAAGCGCGTCGGCCCAGGCCGTCGGAAAATTCATGGTTCGCTACGGAGGTTCTCGAAAAGAAGCGCAATGCTAGCAGGATGCGCTGGAAGCCGCTGTTTTGATTGTGTAATTGAAGCTGCTCGTGTGGGTTTGGCACGTGCCGGTGGCTATTTGCCGCCGATGCTGCCGACGGCGTTCGTCGCGGCATTGTCCTGGCCGACGGCCGTGGCGCCCATGTCCTTGGCCGCAGCGTTGATCGTCGTGTTGCCCTGGATCGACGTGCCGCCGCCACCTCCTCCGCTGCGTCCTCCCCCGCCGAACTGGGCGCTGCCGCCGCCGAGGTTGAGGTATTTTGGCGCCGACTGGCGATTGGCGACGTAGGCGCGTTGGCCCTCGCCGACGGCGAAGGCGCCGGCGCGGTTGGTCAGCGAGATCTCGCCGCGGTCGACCTGCACGTGCAGGCCGTTGTCGAGCCGCGCGCTGTATTCGGTGCCGCGGATGCCGATGGTGGCGGCTTGTGTCGTCACCCGGTAGGTGCCGCGGTTGATTTTGCCAAGCAGTCCCGTCACCGTCCGGAAGCCGCCCTTGACGAGGCTGAAGAATCCCTTGTCGTCGTCGCTGCGTCCGCCGGTGAAGGCGTACTGGTCGATGCGGAATTCCGAATCGGCGTTGAGCTGGACGACCGATTCGTCGCTGAAGCGGACGGTGATGCGGCCTTGCGTCCCGGTCACCAGCTGGTCGCCGGATTCGACGGTCATGCCGGGCAGCGCGGCGCGGCTCGTGCCGGCGGAAACAACGGTGGCCGGCGCGCTGCTGGTGACGATCCGTCCGGCGGTGTCGGCGAATGCCGCTGTCGTCGTCAGCAGCAGGACCAGCACGAAAGCGTTGAGAAGACTCGGAATGCCATCGGGAAGGTGGCGGTTGCGACGGGTCGGCATGATCGTGGGCACGGAAATCGTCATGCACTCAGGATAGCCCAGGATGCGGCGATCGCGGGAAATAATGCGGCCTGCGCCGGGGCATTCCGCGGCGTCTGGCTGCAGGACGCGCCGCCGCCGGCTATACTTGCGCTTTTCAGAATCTTCGACAGTTCCCGGGAGTATTCATGGAGTCCTTGCGTTTCGTCCTGCCCCAATCCGAAATTCCGACGCATTGGTATAACGTCGTCGCCGACATGCCCAATGCGCCGATGCCGCCGCTCGGGCCTGATGGCAAGCCGGCGACGCCTGAGCAGATGAGCGCCATCTTCCCGATGGCCATCCTCGAGCAGGAGATGTCGGCGGAGCGCTGGATTCCGATTCCGCAGCCGGTGCGCGAGATCTATCGCCTGTGGCGTCCGTCGCCGCTGGTCCGCGCGGCGCGACTCGAGGAAATGCTGGGAACACCGGCGCGCATCTACTACAAGAACGAGAGCGTTTCGCCGGCCGGCTCGCACAAGCCCAATACCGCCATTGCGCAGGCCTATTACAACAAGCAGGCTGGCATCAAGCGCATCACTACTGAGACCGGCGCCGGCCAGTGGGGCTGTTCGATGGCGCTGGCAGGCCAGATGTTCGGGCTCGATGTCCGCGTCTACATGGTCAAGGTCAGCTACAACCAGAAGCCGTATCGCCGCTCGATGATGCAGACCTGGGGCGCCGAAGTCTTCGCCAGTCCTTCCGACATGACGCAGACCGGTCGTGCCGCGCTGGCTGCCGATCCCAACAATCAGGGCTCGCTGGGCCTCGCCATTTCGGAAGCGGTCGAGGAAGCGGCATCGCGCGCCGATACCAACTATGCGCTCGGCTCCGTGCTCAATCACGTCGCCCTGCACCAGACGGTCATCGGGCTGGAGGCCAAGAAGCAGTTCGAGATGGCCGGCGACTGGCCGGACGTGATCTTCGCACCCTGCGGCGGCGGTTCATCGTTTGCCGGCATCGCCTTTCCCTTCGTCGCCGATAACGCCGCCGGCGGACACAACGGCAAGCTCGTGCAGCTCGTTGCGGTCGAGCCGGCGTCGTGCCCGTCGCTGACCAAGGGGCAATATGCCTATGACTTCGGCGACTCTTCCGGCTTTACACCGCTGATGAAGATGTTCACGCTCGGCCACGATTTCATGCCGCCGGGCATCCACGCCGGCGGCCTGCGTTATCACGGCGCTTCACCGCTCGTCTCCCAGCTTTACCACGAGGGCTTGATCGAGGCCATCGCCGTGCCGCAGCTGGCGACCTTCGAGGCCGGCGTCATGTTCGCCCACGCCGAGGGGCTCATCCCGGCGCCCGAATCCTGCCACGCCATTCGCGGCGGCATCGACGAAGCCCTGCGTTGCAAGGCGACCGGCGAGGCGCGCACGATCCTCATCAACGTTACCGGCCACGGTTACTTCGACATGGGTTCCTACGACCGCTACTTTGCCGGCGAACTCGAAGATTTCGAGTATCCGGAAGCGGCGATCAAGGAATCGCTGACGCATCTGCCGCGCGTCGGCTGAGAGAGGTTGAGCGATGCGTGCCGCCGTTTTCCTGCTGATTCTCGCCAACCTGATGTTCTTTGCCTGGGCGCAAGGACTGCTCGGTACCGGCGACAATCCTGACACCTTGCGGCTGAGCCAGCAGTTGCTGGCCGAGCGGGTGCGCGTCATCAGCCGCGACGAGCCGCCGGCTGAGGCATCGGTGAAAGCAGCGAAAGCGGAGAAGCGCGAACCGGAAGCCTGCGTGATGCTGGGCGATCTGACGACAGCCGAGCTGACGCGCGTCGAGGCCCTGATCAAGGAAAAGGCGTCGGCGCTCCGGGTCGAGCGGAGCGAGACGGCGTCGGGTGGCTTCTGGGTCTTCATCCCGCCGTTGCCGAACAAGGCCGAGGCCGAACGCAAGGCCAGCGAGCTCAAGCGCTTCAAGATCCAGGATTTTGCCGTTCTCCAGGAGCCGGCGGCTGTACGCTTCGCCATCTCGCTGGGCGTCTTCTCGAGCCGGGAAGCGGCCGAGAGCCGGCTGGAAGAACTGCGGGCGAAAGGCGTTCGTTCGGCGAAAATCGGCGAGCGCGAGCGTAATGCCAGCGCCGCCCTCGAAGTGCGCGGCAGCGAGGCGCTGTTGGCGGCCTTGCGGCCGCTTCTGGCCGAGAACGGTGTCCAGGGCGCGCCGACGGCGTGCCGGTCGGGGCGGACGGCGGCGCAGTGAGCGCCTGGGTGGTTGGCCTGACTGGCGGAATCGGCAGCGGCAAGAGCACGGTCGCCGATCTGTTCGCCGCGCGCGGGATCGCCGTCGTCGATACGGATGTCATTGCCCGCGAATTGACCGGACCCGGCGGGGCGGCGATGCCCGACATCGAGGTCGCCTTCGGTGCCGATGTCATCGCGCCGGACGGCAGCATGGATCGTGCGGCAATGCGGCAACGGGCGTTCGCCGATGCCGCCGCGCGTCAACGTCTCGAGGCGATCCTGCATCCGCGCATTCGTCGGGAAGCTGATCGGCGCTGCAACGAAGCGGTGTCGCCGTATGTGCTCCTGGCGGTGCCGCTGCTCGCCGAAACGGGCGCCTATCGCGACCGTGTCGCACGTGTTCTCGTCGTCGATTGCGAAGAATCCACGCAGTTGGCACGCGTCATGGCGCGCAACGGGCTGCCGGCCGACAGCGTACGCGCGATCATGGCGACGCAGGTGTCGCGCGATGCCCGTCTGGCGCTTGCCAATGACATTGTGACCAACGATGGCGCGCGAGAATTGCTGGAACCGCAGGTTGAAACGCTGCATCGGCGTTATTTGCAGCTTGCGGGCCGCGAAAATCGCTGCAACGGTTGAGATTTTGGCCCAGATGCCGCAGAATTCGCCTACCTCTCTCAGACCCATCCCGGCGGCCACGTGATCATCTACGAATATCCCTTCAACGAGCGCATTCGCACCTTGTTGCGCCTGGAGGACCTGTTCGACAAGGCCGACCATTTCATCGAGCAGTCGGGCGCGCACGAGCACCATGTGGCGCTGCTGACGTTGTTCGAAATCCTCGAAGTGGCCGGGCGCGCCGATCTCAAGATGGATCTCATCCAGGAACTCGAGCGCCAGCGCCAGACGCTGCTCGGCTTCCGCAACAATCCGGCGATTTCCGAAGAGGCGCTGTCGGGGGCCTTGTACGAGCTTGAACAGGCTTCTGCATCCCTCCTCGCGATGGCCGGGAAAATCGGACAATCGCTGCGTGACAACGACTGGCTGATGGGCATCAAGAGCCGGGCGTCGATTCCTGGCGGGGTGTGCGAGTTCGATGTGCCGTCCTACCATTTCTGGCAGCATCAGGCGTCGGACGTGCGCAAGGAAGCGCTGGCCGGCTGGCTGAAGCCCTTCAAGCCGCTCGACCACGGACTCTCGATCGTACTGCGCCTGTTACGCAACAGCGGCGGCGTCGAGCATCTGGTGGCATCTGGCGGGGCGTTCCAGCGCACCATGACCGGCATCGCGTCGCAGATGGTGCGCGTCATCCTGCCGTCTCAGTCGTCGTTCGTGCCGGAAATCAGTGCCAACAAATATGCGTTGAACATCCGCTTCACGCGTCCCGACAGCGAGCACCGGCCGCGTCAGTGCGACAGCGGCGTCGAAGTGCCGTTCGACATCGTCTTCTGCGCACTCTGATGGCTGTGCGTCATGTGACCTGCCCGCAGTGCGGAGGCGTCGCCGTCTGGTCGCTGGAGAATCCCTTCCGGCCGTTCTGCTGCGAACGCTGCAAACTCATCGATCTGGGCGCCTGGGCGGCGGAGACGTATCGCGTGCCGGCGCAGGAAAACGAAGTCCCCGACGTCGACACGCCTGACCCGTCGAGCGCCTGACGCGGTTTCTTCCGTGTCGCTGGCGACCGGGGTCCTGCGATGACGCGCTCTGCGGTTCATCACATTGGAATAAGCACCGGCTTCGGTTAGGATTGAACCCCATGAACGGCCACGTCCCCGATTCCCGTCACGGCCCGGATGCCGGGCACCAGCTGCTGCGCTTCCCCTTGCTCATGATGGTGGCGACGGCGGCTGTCCTGCTTGTCTTTGCAGCGGCTTCGCTTGTTCTGGAGAATCGGCGGCACACCCTGCAAGAGGCCGGGCGCGAAAATCTCAATGTGGCGCGGCTCGTCGGTTTTCACACGATGTATGTCATCAATTCCAGTGTCCTGCTGCTTGACAGTGTTGCCGACCATGTCCGGAAAAAGGGGTTTGCCTATTTTCATGGCGAGGAAGGCAAGCGCTTCCTGCAGATGCGGACGCAGGATTATCCCGACCTGCAGTCGATGCTGCTGATCGATCGGCACGGACAGTTGCTGGTCGGGGCGACGCTGCCGTTTCCGCCGCCCCGTGTGAATTATGAGGATCGCGACTATTTTCAGGCGCATGTCGGTGGCCAGGATCTGGTGTTCGGCGAACAACTCGTTAGCCGTACGCAGGGACGGCGAGGGGTGACGATCAGTCGCGCGATCCGGGGGGGCGATGGCGCCTTCGAGGGTATCGTGCTGCTGACGATCGAGTCCAGCCATTTCGAACGCATGTTCCAGTCGGTACGCGGTCTCGGTAACGAGGAGATCACCGTCTTCAGAAATGACGGCGCCATTTTTGCGCGCTATCCCGAGATCGAGGTCGGGAAACGTTATCCGCAGGCATCGGTGTTCGCGAAGGCGCTGGAAATGTCGAGCGGTGTGTATGAGGCCACGAGTGTCTTCGATGAGCGCTTGCGGCTGGTTGCTTTCGAGCGACTCGGCGATTTTCCGCTGATCGTTGTTTCCAGCCAGTTGCGCGAACAGGTGCTGTCGTCATGGTGGTCGTTCTGCCTCGTCGTTTTCTTCACGCTTGTGCTTGCCCTGGTCTGGCTTGGCGCAGCCGGGCGTTATGCATTCCGCACGGTGCTTCACAATGAAACCCTGCAACTCGAACTCGCCCGGCTGGCGCGCACCGATGCCTTGACCGATCTCGCGAATCGGCGGCATTTCACCGAACTGGCGGAGAAGGAACTCGCCCGCTCCCAGCGTTACGGGTCATCGCTGGCGATGCTGATGGTCGATATCGATCATTTCAAGCGCATCAACGATAGTCACGGGCATGCCGGCGGTGACGAAGTGCTGCGGCAGTTGGGCGAAGTGTTCCGGCTGACGTTGCGCAACATTGACGTGGTCGGTCGGCTGGGCGGCGAGGAGTTCGCGATCGTGTTGGCGCAGTCGGGCCTGGATTCGGCGCTGGAGGTTGCCGAGCGTCTGCGTGCGACGATCGAACAACAAGGTGTTCTCCTGTCCAGCGGCATCCTGCTGCATTACACGGTCTCGATTGGCGTGACAGCGCTGACCGGCAACGAGGATTCCGTCGAGCGTCTGCTCAAGCGAGCCGATGACGCCCTGTACCTGGCCAAGAACGGCGGCCGGAATACGGTCAGGTCGGCCTAGCCGGCCTCGCCCCAGCCACGCAGCATCGCGATGCCATGGGCGCCCTGAGTCTGGGCGTGTTCCAGCATGTCCCCTGACATGCCGCCGAGGGCGAACACCGGCAGCGGCATTCGCTCGGTCAATTGCGCGAATTGTTCCCAGCCCAGTCCCGGATGGCCGGGGTGCGTGCGGGTCGGCAGCACCGGTCCCAGCAGCACGAAATCGAGTCCGAGCAGCGTCGCCTGGGCCAGTTCCTCGGCGTTGTGACAGGAAGCGGCGACCCGGTCGATGTCCGGGCGGGTGCGGGTTTGCATCAGAGTCTCTGACGTCAGGTGCAGGCCGTCGGCGCCGATATCGCGCGCCAGTGCAATGTCATCATTGACGAGTACCCGCGTGCCCGGATGCTGGCGTGCCAGTGTCATCGCCTGGCGGGAGAACTCACGTCGGGCCGCTTCGGAAAGTCCCCGGTCACGCAGCTGGATGAGCCGAAGGCCGTGCTTCAACGCTGTTTCGAGGCGGTCAAGTTCGGTCGCGACGCCATTTTCGCCAGCATTCGTCAGCGCGCAGATGCGCGGGAGTTCGAGCGCACGCAGGATCGGGCCGTTGGCCGGCAGGACGGGCGAAACCGTCGGTGCCTCGCCGATGCGCGTCCAGATCATGCCGGTGTGTTCATGCGTATGAAGCTCGCCTTCCCAGGCATGAACGTGAAAAAACTTGAGCCGCACATGCGCGTGCGGATAGACGAACTCGCGCGTGATCCACGGATTCGCGTGCAGGACGCGAATGCCGAGTTCCTCGTCGAGTTCGCGGACCAGCGCCTGCGCCGTGGTTTCGCCGGCTTCGACCTTGCCGCCGGGAAACTCCCAGTAGCCGGCATAGGCCTTGCCCGGCGGGCGCTGGGCGAGCAGATATTCGCGGCCGGCGTCGCCGTCGCGCAGGAGTACGGCGGCGGCGACTTCGGTGATGCCGGTCATTTCCGCTTTTTTGCCTTGGGTGCCGGCCTGTTGGTGCCGGCCCAGTCCTTGGCGAATTGCCAGGCGACACGGCCGCTGCGCGAACCGCGCATCAGCGCCCAGTTGAGCGCCTCGCGCTCGGCGCGGGCAATTTCGCTCTTGGTGCAGCCGAAGTGCTTGAGCCAGTGATTGACGATGTCGATGTAGGCGTCCTGGTCGAACGGGTAAAACGACAGCCAGAGACCAAAGCGTTCCGACAACGAGATTTTTTCCTCGATGGCTTCGCCCGGGTGGATTTCGTCGCCGACGCGATGCGTCTCGAGGTTTTCCTCGAAGTATTCCGGCATCAGGTGGCGGCGGTTGGACGTGGCGTAGATCAGCACGTTGTCCGGGGCGGCCGTGAGCGACCCGTCGAGCACGACTTTCAGCGCCTTGTAGGTGGCATCGCCGGCATCGAAGGAGAGATCGTCGCAGAAGACGATGAAGCGCTCGGGACGGTCTTCGAGCAGTTCGACGATGATCGGCAGATCGACGAGGTCGGCTTTTTCCACCTCGACGACGCGCAGGCCGCGATCGGCATATTCGTTGAGCAGCGCCTTGATCAGCGACGATTTGCCGGAACCGCGCGCGCCGGTGAGCAGTACGTTGTTGGCGGGATGTCCGTCGACGAACTGGCGGGTATTGGTGTCAATGCGCGCCTTTTGCTCGTCGATGTCCTGCAGGTCGCTCAGCCGGATCGACGAGGCTTTGCGTACGGGATAGAGATAGCCGGAATTGGCTTGCTTGCGCCAGCGGAAGGCGATGGCGCTGTCCCAGTCGGGGGCGGCAGAAGCCGGGGGGAGAAGGGGGTCGAGACGTTCAAGCAGGCGTTCGGCGCGTGCCAGAAATTGGAGCAGAGCCTGCTCGGAGGGAGAAGCGGTAGACATGATGGCGCTATACTTCTGGGCTTGGAAAACCAGACACTCTAGCAAATCATGGCGGGAAACCCAAACCGGAAGCCCGGAGTTTATGTTGTTGTCCTGGCGGCGATGCTGCTCTCGGCATGTGCCTCATTGACCGGGACGCCGCCTGCGCCGGCGGTTTGTCCCATCAGTCAGGCCTGTCCAGTATGCGCGGCGCCGGTGCCCTGCCCGGCGGTAAAGCCTGAGCCTGCCCCGGCCGCGCCGCCGTTGCGGGCTGCGAACTGGTCGGACCTGCCCGGATGGAGTGACGACGATCTGCTCGCCGCCTGGCCGGCTTTCCTGCATTCCTGCAAGGCCCTGTCGAGCCGGGCGCAATGGCCGTTGTGGCGGGCGACCTGCGAAGAGGCGAAGACGCTCGTGGCGCCGGACAACGAGACGCTGCACCGCTTTTTCGAAGCGCGCTTGCGCCCCTACCAGCTGACCAATCCCGACGGGACGACGCAGGGGCTGATGACGGGTTACTACGAGCCGCTGCTGCAGGGCTCGCGCACGCGCACCCAGCGTTTTTCCGAGCCGCTGCTCGGCGTTCCCGACGACCTGCTGACGATCGATCTGACCGAGGTCGCCCCCGATCTCAAGAACATGCGCCTGCGGGGCCGCCTGCAGGGCAACAAGGTGGTGCCGTACTTCTCGCGCGCCGAAATCGTCCGGCGCGAGCAGGCCTATGCCGATCGCGTGTTGGCGTGGGTCGACGATGCGGTCGAACTGTTCTTTCTGCAGATTCAGGGGTCGGGGCGGATCAAACTGCCCGATGGCAGCCTCATGCGGGTTAATTATGCCGATCAGAACGGCCATCCTTACCGCTCGCTCGGGCGCGAGTTGATCGATCGCGGCGAGTTGAAATCCGAGCAGGCGTCGATGCAGGGGATACAGGCCTGGGCGCGTGCGCATCCGGAGCGGCTGAACCAGATGCTTAATACCAATCCGAGTTACGTCTTTTTCCGCGAGGTGAAGTCCAAAGGCGGCGATAGTGACGGACCCGAGGGTGCCCTGGGCGTACCGTTGACGCCCGAGCGCAGCATTGCCGTCGATCCCCGCCATGTGCCGCTCGGCGTGCCGGTCTTCATGGCGACGACGCGTCCGAACAGCGAACAGCCTCTGCGCCGGTTGATGCTGGCGCAGGATACCGGTGGCGCCATCCGGGGCGTCGTACGCGCCGATTTCTTCTGGGGGTTTGGCGCCGACGCGGGCGCGCAGGCCGGGCGCATGCGCCAGTCGGGGCAGATGTGGGCGATCCTGCCGCCCGGGGTGGCACCAAAAGGGGAGTAAGGCGACAGCGGGTGCTCAAATTGGTGTGTTTCCGGTTGGCGATGCACGCTTGTGGTGCCTGTTCGACGTCGTGTTGTTTTTAAGCCATTGAATTGATGATGTTTGAATTGATGGAACGTATTTTGCATTGACTCCTTCCACTGATTAACGGGAGGTGGCATGGAAGCGGCAAAAACAGGCAGCGACGTACTTTTCATTTTGCTCGGCGGCATCATGGTGCTGGCCATGCATTCCGGATTCGCCTTTCTGGAACTCGGCACCGTGCGCAAGAAGAACCAGGTGAATGCCCTGGTGAAGATACTGGTCGATTTCTCGGTGTCGACGATCGCCTACTTCTTCATCGGCTTTTCGGTGGCGTACGGCGTCAATTTCTTCTCGGGGGCCGAAGTTCTGATGCAGCAGAACGGCTTTGAGTTGACGCGCTTCTTCTTCCTGCTCACCTTTGCTGCGGCGATTCCGGCCATCATTTCGGGCGGGGTCGCCGAACGGGCCAAGTTCAATCCGCAACTGATCGCCACTTTCGTTATTGTCGGGCTGATCTATCCGTTCTTCGAGGGCATTGCCTGGAACCAGGCGTACGGCATCCAGGCGTGGCTGAAGGCGAGCTTCGGCCAGGAGTTTCATGATTTTGCCGGGTCCGTCGTCGTGCATGCCATGGGTGGATGGATCGCCTTGCCGGCCGTCATCCTGCTGGGCGCGCGCTCGGGGCGCTATGCCAAGAGCGGCGCCATCGCGGCGCATCCGCCGTCCTCGATTCCGTTTCTCGCGCTTGGCGCCTGGATCCTGACCGTGGGCTGGTTCGGCTTCAATGTGATGAGTGCGCAAACGCTCGACAAGATTTCCGGCCTCGTCGCCCTGAATTCGCTGATGGCGATGGTCGGTGGCACGCTTGTGGCGTTGATGCTTGGGAAGAATGACCCGGGCTTCGTCCATAACGGCCCCTTGGCCGGGTTGGTCGCGGTGTGTGCCGGTTCCGACATCATGCATCCGATCGGGGCGTTGGCGGTCGGCGGCGTTGCCGGCGCGTTGTTTGTCGTGATGTTCACGCTGACGCAGAACCGCTGGAAGATTGACGACGTACTCGGCGTCTGGCCGCTGCATGGCCTGTGCGGCGCCTGGGGGGGGGTCGCCGCCGGTATCTTTGGCCAGCCTGCTCTGGGCGGTGTCGGCGGGGTGTCGTTCGTCGCGCAAGTGATCATGACGGCGATGGCGATCGGCGTTGCGTTGATCGGCAGTACCGTGGTGTACGGCTCGCTCAAGGCAAGCTTGGGACTGCGACTCGATCGCGAGGAAGAATTCAACGGTGCCGACCTGTCGATCCACAAGATCACCGCGACGCCGGAGCGCGAACCGAACTGGTGATGATGATATCCAAAAGAAAGTCTGTAACACCAGAAGAAAGTCTGTAACACCAGAAGAAAGTCTGTAACACTGACGAGAAGCAATTGAGTCTGTCGGAGAATTAGCTAAACGGAGGCCGGGGAAATCACCCGGCCTCTTTGCTTATTCCAGCTGTTCGTCGGCCTTAGCTGACGTTTACGGGCTTGAGATTATTAGTCAGCAACGCGCCACGAAGCTGTCTGCTTGCCCATGATGACTATCTCCTTATGTGGCGATGGTGATTACAACAGGGTTGTCGCATTGATTCGCGCCTCGGCTTGAAGCATTCACGGAACGCGTGAACTCAAATTGGCGAGAAAAGACTGCTTAGGGCTTGTTTGACAAAAGTTCATCCGGGGTAACCAGTACTCCGGCCGATATGATAAATGCTGCAGCACTTTCTATGTCTTTTGTAATGGCTTCTCGAGCTGCAGCGCTATCATGAGCAGTCAATGCCTTGAGAAGCAAGGAGTGATTGTCGATGGCTGCTCTGTTATTAAGACGAGTAATTCCGGATCGCAGATCATAGTTAAGAATTGGTCCAATCCGAAGCCATAACGCCTCGATTAATTGCAATAGCATTGGCATGTTTGACGCGCGATAGACAGAAAAATGAAGTTCCTTATTAAGATTGATCAAGCGAGATCCATCGGGCTGGTTCCGCGTCATTTCCTTGGAGAAGTCACTATCGAATTTGGCAACTTTGCGTATATCGTCATCAGAAATGAGTTCGCTTGCAACCTCTGTAGCCAATCCTTCGAGATTAATTCGAATGCGAGTGATTTCCCTAAATTGACTGACAGTCATTGAGGGCACGCGAATCGTTCGACTTGGGCCCACTTCCAGCGCTTGTTCGGCTACGAGTCTTTGCATAGCCTCACGTACCGGCATGACGCTTACTCCAAATGCCTCCGCCGTTGCGCGTAGTGAAATTGGCTCCCGTGGCATCACACGACCACTGATCAATAGCTCTTTCAACTGGTCATAGACATCTGTGCTCAATGTCTGGCGCTTAAGGGGCTTCATCAGGTTAACTATTGGCATAGTGACTCTCACGCTAGGTTATTCGATATCTGTGATCACTATAACAGACTCAATTTCTTTTTTCTGATTTAGCCGCCCCCTGAGGTGGAGCGGTTGAAATGGATTCGATCAGAATCTATGGTCTACTTTGATCAGTACCTCACCTGGTCCAGGTCTTGGAATGAGCAATCTTCTCAACGCCATATTTCCGGGCCAGTCCTTGACCTTCGCCAGCCCAATCATTGATTGTCTCATCAGTTTTTCCTAAACATACAACCGAGGTGGTCGGTTCGATATTCCGAACCAACAACCCCGATCGGTTGAGACAGCTAATTGCTATTTCTGGGCTTTGGCCAGTTCACTCCAAAACTCTTTGAGTAGTTGCGGGTCGAAGTCCTTCGAATACGCATCGATAACAGGCTGAACGCGTTCGCGCATCCGTTTCTTTTCGGCCGCCGAAACTTCATTTACGGCTAGCCCACCTTTTGGTGATTTCGTCACGGATTCGATCACCTCCCGATTAATTTTGCGCTGATACAGCGTCGCCTCTTGTGCAGCATCCGTCACAACCTTCTTCTCGTCAGGATTGAGTCGGTCCCACGTTTTCTTGCTAAAGAGTACGATCAGTGGGTCGTACACAACGTTCGTCAACGAGAGATACTTTTGCACTTCAGCGAGGCGTGCCCCGTTAAATGAAGGGATTGCAGTCTCTTGTCCATCAACGGCTTTAACCTCAAGAGCCGTATAGACTTCTGTCCATGCTAAGGGAACCGGATTGGCGCCCAAGGCCTTATAGATGTCGACGATGATCGGAATCTGAATGGTTCTTAGTTTCAGCCCTTGGAAATCTTCGAGTTTGGTAATGGGTCGCTTTGAATTGCTAACATCGCGATAGCCATGTTCCCACCAGGCAAGGCCAACGAGATTCTGGTTGGCCAAACGGTCAAGTAACTTCTTGCCGAACGGCCCGTCGACTACTTTGTCGGCCTGTTCCGGTGTTTGGAAAGTCATCGGCAGATAAAAGATGCCGAAGTTTTTGTCCATCGGGGAGATTAATCCGGCGGTAACGAAGGTGGCATCAACGGTTCCGCCTTGCAACGATGAAATAACTTGCGCATCGCCTCCTAGCGTGGCTGCCGCGTACAATTTTGCCTTCATCTTGCCGCCAGTTTTTTCGGCAATAACTTCAGCGAAACGCTGCCCGGCCATGGTAAAGGGGTGCTCACTTACCTGGGCCGAAGCAAACCGGAAGCTCTGTTCACGGATTTCGGCAGCATTTACGGCTCCTATAGAAGCCAGTATTGCAGCAATCAATCCGCTGGTCACCAAGGTTCTCAATGGATTCACACGTTTCTTTTCCATCTTTATCTCCTGTGTAATTTATTGCCAAATTCACGACCCGTCAGTATCTGTCTTTACCATCCGACCCTTATCGAGCCGTAAACGCCAAAGATCTGCCTGATTCGCCCTCTTGATGGTTGCAACTTTCAATGAAACCCGTGCCGCACAGCTGCATGATCTGAAATATTGCATATGAGATCTGTGATCACACTCGGTCACATGGCAAATTTATACCCCGAAATTTTGCATGTCAACAATTTCGTGAGCAATTCCCCCTCCCGGTGCGGGCCTTAGTGGCATCTCTCTGCGATTGAATGTCAACTTATTGATGTCGCCTCAGGGCGAATCGCTCGCTTAAAAAATAGTTGCCAAGATCCAGAAGTCTGCGAGCCGGCAGTTTTTTGGACACTGCCTTTTCAAGAGGCCGAAAGAAAGTTGACAAGCCGCTAAGAGGCGAATACATTTCTAGTGTGATCACAGATCACTCATAAAAGATTAATGATTTCTGTTCTGCAAATTTGTTCCATAAGCTTTTCAGAACATCGACGAAAAATTCAATGGCCGCACTTCCTTGAATAGTGCCTGGCGACTTTACGGATACGGAGACCAATGAAATGAACGCAAATGAAGTAGTTGTTGTAAGCGGGGTACGTACCGCGGTTGGTACGATGGGAGGTTCGTTGAAGGACTATCACCAGCATGACCTCGGAGGAAAGGTCATTGAAGAAGCTGTTCGTCGTGGAGGACTGTCCCCCGAACTCATTGATGAGGTGATCGTTGGCAACGTCGGCCAGATCGCTGAAAGTGGCTTCATTGCCCGGGTTTGCATGCTTAAGGCTGGACTTCCCTTGGAAACCACAGCCTATTCGGTGAACCGACAATGTGGGTCTGGTCTGCAGGCAATAAATTCGGCAGTACAGGCAATTCAGGCCGACGAGGCAGAGATTGTCGTTGCCTGCGGTACAGAAAACATGAACATGCTGCCGCACTATATTCGGAAGCATCGTTTTGGCAATAAGTTCGGACATGAAACACTTGAGGATGGTTTGCTTTCCATCCTCACATGGCCGATGGGCGGGTATCCAAACGGCGTCACCGCGGAAAACGTCGCCAGCCAGTTCAATATCTCTCGCAAAGATCAGGACGAATTCACGCTTTCTAGTCAAAAGAAGGCTGAAGATGCAATCAAAGCAGGGCGTTTTGTCGACGAAATTTTGCCTTTGGAAATCCGACAGGGAAAGGAGACCAAGTTGTTCTCCCAAGACGAACATCCCCGTTTCGGAATTACGATGGACAATCTCGCGCGCATGAAACCGGCCTTCAAAGAAGGCGGTTCGGTAACCGCAGCGAATTCCTCCGGCATCAACGACGGCGCGGCCGCTGTAGTTCTTATGAGTCGCCGACGGGCCGATGCCCTTGGCATCAAACCCCTCATGCGAATTGTGAGTCAGGCCGTAGTGGGGAACCACCCAGACATCATGGGGTTTGCGCCTGCCCCGGCTACCCGAAAAGCTGTCGAAAAGGCAGGCCTTTCGTTGGCCGACATTGATCTCTTTGAGATCAATGAAGCGTTCGCCTCTCAAGCGGTTGCGGTTGTCCGTGATTTAGGTCTCCCCGATGACAAGGTGAACGTCAACGGAGGCGCTGTTGCGCTCGGTCACCCAGTAGGGGCCAGCGGCACGATCCTCACGGTTCGTTTGATGTACGAACTCAAGCGCCGACAAGCACGCTACGGCGTGGTGGCCATGTGTATCGGCGGAGGCCAAGGTATTGCCACCGTCTTCGAAAACCTTCAAATGTGAGCATGGCCATGCTGAACGCGAATGTGGTTTCGGCTTCTGAAGCTGCGGCCTTGATCAACAATGGAGCAACGGTAGCGACCGTTGGAATGACTTTGGTAGGTGCCGCCGAAAGCATACTTAAGGCGGTGGAACAACGTTTTCTGACCGATGGTTCGCCGTGTGGCCTGACGCTAGTTCATGCCTCCGGACAAAGCGACCGAGTGCGCGGCAACCAGCACTTCGCGCACGAAGGAATGACGAAACGGATTATCGGCGGCCATTGGGGGTTGGCACCGAAGTGGATGGAGTTGATAACCAGCGACAAGGTGGAGGCATACAACTTGCCCCAAGGACAACTCGCACAGTTGTATCGTTCGATGGCCTGTGGTCTTCCTGGAAAAATGAGCAAGGTGGGCCTCGGGACCTACATTGATCCGCGGATGGAAGGCGGCAAAATGAACGCACGCACCCGAGAGTGCCGCGATCTTGTAGAAGTGATGACCTACGCCGGCGAGGAATTTCTCTTCTACAAGGCGATTCCGTTGGACGTCGTCATCGTCCGCGGCACGACGGCAGACGAGATGGGAAATATCACCTGCGAAGAAGAAGCAATGAAACTTGAGGTGATCGGTGCAGTGCTTGCTGCTAAACGATTTGGTGGAAAAGTATTAGTGCAAGTTAAGCGCTTGGCGCGTGCCGGCACGCTGCATCCGAAAGATGTCGTTGTGCCTGGCTATTTCGTAGATGCGATAGTCGTCTGTGATGATCCTGAAAACGACCATCGGCAGTCGAGCAGCTTTTTCTTTGACCCTTCACTTTGCGGCGATCTGGTGATTCCAGAAACTACCGTCAAGGCACTACCGCTCACCGTACGTAAGGTTATCGGGCGTCGGGCGATCATGGAACTCCTGCCGGGAGCGGCCATTAACCTGGGAACCGGCATCCCAAACGATGTTATCGGTGCAATCGCCGCAGAAGAAGGGCTTTCTAACGACATTCTGCTAACCGTCGAGTCCGGGCTCTACGGAGGAATCCCGGAGGGGGGAGTGGATTTTGGCATTGCGCACAACACCTTGGCGCTGCTGGAACACCCCGTGCAAATGGATTTCTATAACGGCATGGGTGTGCCCTTCACTTTCATGGGGGCGGGAGAAATGGATGCATCTGGAAACGTCAACGCCACCAAGTTTGGTGATCGTTGCACCGGATGTGGCGGCTTCATCGATATCACTCAGAACGCAGGCCACGTAATTTTCTGCTCGACGTTCACCGCACGTGGACTTGAAGTTGATTTCTCAGATGGTCGCCTGACCATCATCAAGGAAGGGTCGGAACGCAAGCTTGTTGAAAAAGTTGCTCAAGTCTCGTTCAACGGCGAGATCGCTCGCTCGAAAGGCCAAAAGGTTCATTTCGTCACGGAACGGGCGGTTTTCGAACTGCGATCTGAAGGGCCAGTGCTGACCGAAGTTGCAAACGGGGTTGACCTCGAACGAGATGTACTGTCGCAGATGGATTTTCGTCCGATTATTGCCGCTGATCTGAAAACTATCGATCCCTCAATCTATTTGGAGGGGGCCTTCGGGCTGAGAGAAAAGCTGTTCGCGAAATAGATGATCGATTATCAAAGGAGATTTGAAATGAAACTGAAGAATAAGGTTGCGATTGTTACCGGAGCAGGACGTGGGCTGGGCAAAGGCATTGCACTTAAGCTGGCAGCCGAGGGCGCCAAGGTTGTAGTCGCCGATATTCTTGAGGAAAACGCCGTGGCCGTTGTTGCGGAAATCACTGCAGCCGGCGGCAAAGCTGTTTCTGCTGTCGCAAACATTGCACGGAAAAACGAGGTCGAAGCCATGGTGAGCACGGCAATCTCGGCCTTTGGCGGTTTGGATATCATGGTCAACAATGCGGGAATCAACCGTGACGGCCAACTCTTCAAAATGAGTGATGAAGATTGGGATTTGGTAATCTCGGTCAATCTGACCGGAACCTTTTACTGTACCCGGTTGGCTGCGCAGCACATGCGTGAAAAAAGCTATGGTCGGATTATCAATATCGCTTCAATGAGTTGGCTCGGCAACTTTGGCCAGGCTAACTATGCGGCGGCTAAAGCGGGCGTTGTGGGATTAACAAAGACTGCTGCACGCGAACTTGCCAAAAAGGGTATTACTTGCAACGCCATTTGCCCCGGCTTCATTGATACAGACATGACGCGCGGCGTGCCGGACAAGGTATGGGACATCATGGTCGGCAAGGTTGCTGCCGGACGTGCTGGCACTCCGGAAGAGGTCGGCAATGTCGTCGCTTTCTTGGCGTCCGACGAAGCGGCTTATGTCACAGGAGAAGTGATCAACGTGAGTGGTGGCATGGTGCTCTAGAGCAGAGATGCCCCAGTGACGATGTTTGCCTCCTTGTTCCCCGTTCGATTACCGAAACCGCTGATCGAACGGAATACCGGAGCAGATTAACCCAACGGACCAGCGGTGAATCAATCATAAGTGGAAGCGTAAATGTCCCACAACGTCATAACGGAAGGGAAGGCAAGATGAACCGGCTCATTGATACCTATTTTCGAGCGCTTAAGTTCTTGGTCGTTTTTATGATCAGTGCCATGGTCGCACTGATATTCGGTAACGTTGTCTTGCGCTACGGCTTCAATTCCGGCATTTCCGTGTCGGAGGAATTGTCGCGGTGGGCATTCGTGTGGTTGACCTACACCGGCGCCATTATCGCAATACGCGAAAACACCCACCTTGGCATGGACACACTTATCTCTAGGCTTCCAATGTCGGGGAAACGATTCTGCTACGTCTTAAGCCACCTTCTGATGTTGTTTTGCGTAGCACTATTTGGCATCGGTAGCTGGAAGCAGGCAGCGATTAATTTGCATGCAGAGGCATCAGCATCTGGACTTTCCATTGGCCTTTTCTTCTACGGTGCTGGTGTGTTTTTCAGCCTGCCCGCAATGCTGATTTTGCTCAAGAATCTGTGGCTGGTCCTCTCTGGCGGGCTGAATGACTCAGACCTTATCTGCATCAAGGAATCCGAAGAAGATCTTGATGAAAACGCCATTGCCGAGTTGCAGCAGGAAATGGAACGTGAAACGGTTCGGCTCTCTACCGAAGATAAAGCAAAGAAGGACTAACATCATGACCGTTGCTATCTTTTTGTTTTCGCTCTGCGGCGCTATGGCCCTCGGTATGCCGATTGCCTTCGCACTTATCGTCTGCGGCGTTTCCCTGATGTTGCACATGAATATGTTTGAGACGCAGGTGATTGCGCAAAATCTTATTCATGGCGCCGATAATTTTCAGTTAATGGCCATCCCGTTCTTTATGCTCGCCGGGACAATTATGAATGCCGGGGGGATGTCGAAGCGCATTATCAACGTGGCCATGGCGTTGGTTGGTCATATCAGAGGGGGCCTAGGCTATGTGGCTATCGTTGCCTCGTGCATCCTCGCTTCGCTATCTGGCTCTGCGGCGGCAGATGCGGCAGCCATGTCCGCACTGCTCTTTCCGATGATGATCAAGTCGGGCTACGACCCGGCAAAATCGGCGGGGCTCATAGCATCGGGCAGTATCATCGGCCCAATGGTTCCTCCCTCGGCCAACCTCATTCTTTTCGGCGTCACTGCAAGCCTTTCGATCACCAAGTTGTTCATGGCGGCCATCGTTCCCGGATTGTTAATTGCCCTAGGGATTACCGTCGCGTGGTGGTGGATGGCTCGGGATATGGAACTCGAAGTTCCGCCAAAGGCATCTCCAAAGGAAATCGCCTGTGCTCTACGCGATGGGGCTTGGGCGTTAGTTATGCCGGGAATCCTCGTATTCGGCCTGAAATTTGGCATTTTTACCCCGATGGAGGCTGGCGTTGTGTGTGCTGCGTACGCTTTGTTCGTATCAATGTTTGTCTACCGGGATCTTAAGGCCGACCAGATTTATGGTGTCTTGTTGCACGCTGGCCAAACAGCCGCCATCGTTATGTTCCTGGTCGCATCAGCATTGGTGTCTGCATGGCTCATTACCATTGCGGACATCCCTCAGCAGGTCGTTGAGATGCTGCGACCATTCATGGGGAACAAAATCCTGCTCATGATCATGGTGAATATTCTCGTCGTCGTCATAGGCACGGCAATGGACATGACACCTACGATCTTGATTTTGACGCCAGTGCTGGTTCCGGTAATGGTTTCCGCGGGGATAGATCCGATTTATTTCGGCGTGGTCTTTGTGATCAATAACGCGATTGGATTAGTGACACCTCCTGTCGGGACAACCCTGAACGTCGTTTGTGGCGTTACCAAGGTCAAGATGGACCGCGTGATTGTCGGTGTTTGGCCATTCATGATTGCACAACTCGTTGTGATGGGTTTGCTGATCGTTTTCCCTAATCTTGTCTTGGCTCCAATGAGATTTTTCATGGGGTAATACCCGGCATCAAGTCACAGGGAAGGGGCAGTGTCCGTGTCGACACTTTGGGATTCCTTCCTTTCCCTGTGCAATACATAAAACACTTTGACCTAGTCTATACCCGAATAGTATCCGTGGAATACAAGCAAAGGTCGCAGCAAGCTGGGCACCGGAAAACGAAGTTAAGTTCGACGCAAATTCGTCTCCGATATATATCAAGAAAACCTATTCTCTTTTTCGCTGCCCCTGATATGCAATCCCTATGTCATATTACAGCCATTCCACAAATAATTGAGTCCAAATAGAAGAGAGAGTATTTGTCATGAGTCAAACAGTATCAATCAATGCACCATCGTATGTCGCCCATGAAGGCCTGAAGCAATGGGTCGCCGAAATCGCCGCACTGACCACGCCGGAGCGTGTCGTGTGGGCCGATGGCTCCCAGGAAGAATATGACCGTCTGTGTCAGGAACTGGTCGATGCCGGCACGTTCGTCAAGCTGAAGAAGCGCAAGAATTCCTACCTCGCATTTTCCGATCCCTCCGACGTCGCCCGCGTCGAAGACCGCACCTACATCTGTTCCGAAAAGCAGGAAGACGCCGGCCCCACCAATAACTGGGAAGCCCCGGCCAAGATGCGCGACACCCTGAACGGCCTGTTCAAGGGTTGCATGAAGGGCCGGACGATGTACGTCATCCCCTTCTCGATGGGCCCACTCGGTTCGCCGATCGCACAAATCGGTATCGAAATCACCGACTCGGCCTATGTCGTCGTCAATATGCGCATCATGACGCGCATGGGCAAGGATGTTTTCCCGATCCTCGGCAAGGATGGCACCTATGTTCCCTGCGTGCACTCGATCGGCGCGCCGAAAGAGCCGGGCACCAAGGACCCGAAGTGGCCGTGCAACCCGACCACCAAGTACATCGTCCACTATCCGGAAACGCGCGAAATCTGGTCCTACGGCTCGGGTTACGGCGGCAACGCGCTGCTCGGCAAGAAGTGCCTGGCATTGCGCATCGCCTCGAGCATGGCGCGCGATGGCGGCTGGCTGGCCGAGCACATGCTGATCCTCGGCGTCGAGGCACCGACCGGTGAAAAGCACTATGTCTGCGCCGCCTTCCCGTCAGCCTGCGGCAAAACCAACTTCGCCATGCTGGTCCCGCCGGCCGGGCTGAAGGGCTGGAAGATCACGACGATCGGCGACGACATCGCCTGGATCAAGCCGCGCAAGGACAAGGACGGCGTCACCCGCCTCTACGCGATCAATCCGGAAGCCGGTTTCTTCGGCGTGGCTCCGGGCACGAACGAGAAGACCAACTTCAATGCGATGGCCTCGCTGGCCGAAAACACCATCTTCACCAACGTCGCGCTGACCGACGACGGCGACGTCTGGTGGGAAGGCATGGGCCCGGCGCCCGCCCACGCGATCGACTGGCAGGGTAACGACTGGACGCCGGAAATCGCCAAGGAAAAGGGCACCAAGGCTGCGCATCCGAACTCGCGCTTCACATCCCCCGCCTCGCAATGCCCGTGCATCGACAAGGACTGGTCGAACGGCGACGGCGTGCCGATTTCGGCTTTCCTGTTCGGCGGCCGCCGCGCCTCGACGGTGCCGCTGGTCTGCCAGGCCACCGACTGGGAACACGGTGTCTACACCGCTGCCACGCTCGGCTCGGAAACGACGGCTGCTGCATTCGGCGCGCAAGGCGTCGTGCGTCGCGATCCGTTCGCCATGCTGCCGTTCTGCGGCTACCACATGGCCGACTACTACAACCACTGGCTGAAGATGGGCTCGGCAGCAACCAAGCAAGTGCCGATCTTCATGGTCAACTGGTTCCGCACCGACGAGAAGGGCGGCTTCGCCTGGCCTGGCTTTGGTGATAACGCCCGCGTGCTGAAGTGGATCATCGACCGTTGCGAAGGCCGCGTCGGCGGCGTCGACACCGCGATCGGCATCATGCCGAAGTACGACGATATCGACTGGACTGGTGCCGATTTCAGCAAGGGACAGTTCGACAACGTCACCAAGCTCGACAAGGACGTCTGGCTTGGCGAACTCGCCGGCGTCAAGGAGTGGTTCGAGAAGATGGGCAGCAAGCTGCCGTCCGAGCTCGCCGCCATCCGCGACGAACTCGAGGCCAAGTTCAAGGCCTGATGCTCTGACGCTCGACACCAAGGCCGCCCGCAGGCGGCCTTGATGTCTATTGAATATGAATAATCGATATCCATAAGGAGAACATCTTGCGCATCGTTGTTGCACCGGATTCGTACAAGGGGAGCGTTTCTGCGCTCGACGTGGCCAACGCAATGGCGCGGGGCATCCAGAAGGTATTTCCTGATGCCGAGGTGTGCAAGGTGCCCATCGCCGACGGCGGCGAAGGAACGGTAGAGGCGCTGGTAACGGCGACCGCTGGTCAACTGAAAACCAGCGAGGTGACGGGGCCGCTGGGCAGCCGTCTTCCGGCCCAGTGGGGTGTGCTTGGCGATGGACGAACGGCCGTGATCGAAATGGCGGCCGCATCGGGGCTGCCGCTAGTGGCGCCGGAGATGCGGAATCCCCTAATTACCACGACGCTGGGCACGGGCGAACTGATCAGTGCCGCGCTCGATGCCGGGCTACGCCGGATCATCATCGGCATCGGTGGCAGTGCGACCAATGACGGTGGCGTCGGAATGGCGCGTGCCCTGGGGGCGCATTTTCTCGATGCTCAGGGGCAGGAACTGGCCGAGGGCGGAGCGGCACTTGCCCAACTGGCGAAGATCGATCTGAGCGGATTCGATCCGCGACTGCAGGAAACCGATCTGATCGTCGCATGCGACGTTGACAATCCGCTGTGTGGTCCGTGCGGTGCCTCCGCCGTGTTCGGTCCACAAAAGGGCGCGACTCCGGCCTTGATTGCGCGACTCGATGCGGCGCTGGTGAACTTCGCCGAGTGCGCGCAGCAAGCCACCGGACGGGACGTGGCGAACGTGCCGGGCGCCGGCGCGGCGGGCGGCCTGGGCGCCGGTTTGATGTTCTTCACACCGGCAAAGTTGCGTCCAGGGGTTGAAATAGTGCTTGAAGCCGTTGGTTTTGCCGACATCGTCAAGAGCGCCGGCTTCGTCATCACCGGCGAAGGACGGACTGACTTTCAGACGGCCTATGGTAAGGCGCCGGTCGGCGTGGCCAGGGTGGCGAAACAATTCGACGTGCCGGTGTTCTGCCTCTCTGGCGGCCTCGGCGATGGTGCCGACGATGTGCTGGTACAGGGCATCGACGCCGTGATGAGCATCTGCGATCGCCCGATGGCGCTGGAAGACTGCATGAATGCTGGCGCGTCCTTGATCGAAGCGGGCACGGTACGGCTATGTCGGATCGCCAAGGTGTTCGACGGTTCGCGACATGCATATGCCACTCGTCACCGCTAGCTGCGGCGTACTCCTAAATTTTTTTTGTGCAAAACCCCAGCCTCTGAGAATAACAGCACTGAAATCGCGCTCCAATCTCCCCCCGTCAGCGAAATACACTTTTTGGCACCAAATCGAGAGTTGTGTTTCACTTTATTCTTTTACGGAATTCATAGTCCCCTATATATCAACGTGTTACGCACAGGCACATCCTTTGCTAGCTGGTCAGGCGACGATTTATTTCGTCCTTGGATGTGTTTCCCGGCGAGCGCCCAGGGTCGCTGCCATTTCACAGATAAAGGGGATAACGATGCGTTCGAATTTGGTAAAAAAAATAGTAATCGGCGCAGTTTGGCTAGGATTGTCGGTAATGTCGGGGGCATCCTATTCGGCTGATGTCATCAAGATCAAGATCGCCTACGGTAACAACGTCGGAGAACCGAATGACAAGGCGCTGCGCGAATGGGGGCGCCTAATGAAGGAGCGTAGCAAGGGGCGGGTCGAGTTCCAGTTTTTCCCGAGTTCACAGCTCGGTTCCCAGAAAGACGTGACGGAGCAACTGACGATCGGTTCGAACGTAATCACCATCTCTGACGGTGGTTTTCTGATGGATTATGTTCCCGAGTTTGGCGTGACCTACCTGCCATACATCTATGACAACAAGGAGCAGCTCTTCAAGCTGGTCGATAGTGACCTGTTCAAGGACATGTCAAAAAAGCTTGAGGAAAAAGGGCTCTTCATTGTTCATAGCAAATGGATTTATGGCGTGCGCAACATGTTGGTGAGCAAGCCTGTCTCTAAGCCGGCAGACCTCGCCGGCTTGAAGATCCGCGTACCGAATATCCGGCTGGCGAACGAAATGATGGGTGCCATGGGCGCCACGGCGACACCGATGCCGCTCGCCGAAGCCTATCCGGCGCTAATGCAGGGCGTGATCAATGGCGCCGAGAATCCAATTCCAGTCCTGTATGGCGGAAAGATGTATGAAGGCGCGAAATACCTGATCATGACCCGCCATCAGGTCAATCTAACCCCGTGGATTGCCGGGACCAGCTTCATCAAGAAGCTGCCGCCGGAGATCGTCACCATGCTCAAGGAAACCGGGGAAGAGGCCGGTAAGTTCCTCGACAAGCAGAACGAAATTGCGGACCAGGAAGCGGTAGCCAAGATGCAGGCGAGTGGCGTCAAGGTCATCGAGCCGGATCGAGCCGCCTTCAAGACGGCGATGGCTGATTTCCCGAATCGCTTTAGTAAGGAGTTTCCGCCTGAAGTCATGAAGAAGGTCTACTCCATCATCGGCAGCAAGTAGTCCGGGCCTGTAGGGGCCGGTTAGCCTGGGTACGCGGTTACCGGCCTTCCCCTCAATCTTTCTGCGCAGAACTTCGATTGGCCTCGCCGTATGGCAGCAGGCCAGGGGATCTTCACGCCGTTTTTCAGGAAATTACCCATGCGGACTTTGCGTCACTTGTATGAATTAATCAGGAAGCTGGACAACCTGCTTGGCATGACGGCGATGGCCTTCATCGTCCTGCTCGCCTGCGCCAATGTCTTTATGCGCTATGTCGTCGGCAAGCCCTGGGGGTGGGTCGAAGAGGTCACGGTATTCTGCTTCGTCTGGCTGACCATGCTCGGTGCCTCGGCGGTCATCCATCTCGAAGGCCATTGTTCGATCGACGTTCTGGTTTCGCGCCTGCAGTCTAAATGGCGCCGGGTCTTCAGCATTGTCGCCGACCTGATCGTCCTCAGCACGCTCGGCCTGCTGATCTGGTTCGGCATCCTGCTGACGATCAAGGGCAAGACAAAACTCACACCGATTCTTGGTATCCCTTACAGCTACTTCGATGCCGCCATCCCGGTGTGCTGTTCGTTCATGATGATTTATTACATTCGTATGTTCTGGAACAGCCTGCAGGGGAACAAGAACACGACCGCACTTGATGACGAAACCGAGGAGCTTCCGCGATGATCGTATTACTTGCTTTTCTGGTGATGCTGGCACTGTTTGCGATCAACGTGCCTGTGGCCTTCGCCATCAGCGCCGCATCCTTCACCTATTTCTTTGTCGCTCAGGATATGTCGGCGGTCATGGTCATCCAGCGCATGGTGGGTACGGCTGAGAACCTACCCTTGCTGGCGATCCCATTCTTCATGATGCTCGGGTCGGTGCTCAATTACACGGGCATTACGAATCGACTGCTGATCCTCTCGGATGCGCTGTCGGGGCATATGCGCGGTGGTCTGGCGCAAACCAATGTGGTACTCGGAGCCTTGATCGGCGGTCCCTCAGGGGCCGGTCTTGCGGACGCGGCGATGATTTGCCGCGTTCTGGTGCCGGAAATGGTTAGAAACGGCTACGGACGGCCTTTTGCCGCTGCCCTGACGGCCGCCTCGGCGCTGCTCGGGCCGATCCTGCCGCCGGGCATCGGTCTCATCATTTACGGCTTCGTTTCG